>JAUIIS010000136.1 GCA_030431575.1 Acidimicrobiia bacterium
CAGCGATTCACTCCAATACTTGCGAAGCAGCTCGATCTGCTCGGTGAGGCGAGGACCGCGGCTGGCAAAGTCGATACCTAGGGCGTTGTACTCCACGTAGTTCCAGCCAGTGCCAACGCCCAAACGCAGGCGCTCATTTGAGAACAGGTCTACGTCGGTGCACTGCTTGGCCACAAGCGCCGTTTGACGTTGGGGCAGGATGACAACGCCGGTCACCAATTCGATCCGTTCGGTAATGCCAGCAAGGTAGGCAAACATGGTGAGTGGGCAGTGGAACGGATCCAACTCGGTGTATGGGCCCCACAGCTTTGGGTCACGGTCCGCGTGTTCTGCGCCCACGACATGGTCATAGACAAGCAGGTGGTCGTAGCCGAGTTCTTCAGTAGCCAGGCCGATGCGGCGCACTGCCTCGGGGTTTCCATTGAGTTCTATCTGTGGATACACAACACCGATCTTCATGCCCGGAGCCTATAGAACCGCACGATCGCGTGCTGGCTCGCCTCGCGTTCGGTGCGGCCAGACACCAACGGCACTCCGGCCGAGAGATCCACCAGCAACTTATGCAACGCTATGTTGCATAGCGCTACAGAGCGTCCTATAGTTCGTTGGGGTCACGCACGGCCTCCGAAACCGCTGCGGTAGCCCACACACACAACGACGCCAAGAACCGAGTCCTCGTGAATCCTCCACCAGTCGAAGTCATCGACCCCCAGACAGGCCACCCGCGCAAATGGCAGATCCTGGCCATCATGTGTACCTGCCTCATCCTCGTCGTCGCTGGCGTCAGCTCACTGAACATCGCCATCCCCTCGATCATCGATGACCTCGATCCCACCAGCACCCAGACGCTGTGGATCGTCGACGGCTATGCGCTGGTCTTTGCCGGCCTCCTGCTCCCAGCAGGCGCCCTCGGCGATCGCTATGGCAGAAAGGGCGCTCTGCTTGGAGGTCTGATGATCTTTGCCGCCGCCGCCCTATGGTCAGCGTGGGCAGGAAGCCCCAATGAGCTCATCATCGCCCGAGGGGCCATGGGCGTCGGCGCAGCCTTCGCCATGCCAGCCACGCTGTCCATCTTGGTCTCGGTCTTCCCCGTCCACGAACGAGCGAAGGCTATCGCCGTGTGGTCAGGCTTCGCAGGCGCAGGCGGCGCCATCGGCATCATCGTTGGCGGCTCGCTGCTCGAGAAGTTCTGGTGGGGATCGGTGTTCTTCATCAACGTCCCCATTGCCGCCCTGGCCGCGGGGCTCATCATATTCTTGGTTCCCACCTCTCGCGACGAACACGCCACGCCCCTTGACCCTGTGGGTTCGCTGCTGTCAATCGCCGGTCTGGGCGCCCTGGTCTACGCGATCATCGAAGGCGGCGAGATCGGCTGGCTGAAAGGCACCACCATCGGCTTCTTCGCAGCTGCCGTTGTCCTGCTGGCTGGCTGGTACCGTTGGGAAGGCTCAACCAAGCATCCCATGTTGCCAACCTCGCTGTTCAAGCGAGTGCCATTCAGCATGGGCAGCCTCACCATCACCGCCGGATTCGCCGTGATGTTTGGCATGTTCTTCTTGATCACCCAGTACTTCCAATTTGTGCAAGGCCACGGCCCACTGGCCGCTGGCGTTCGCAACCTTCCCTTCGCCGTCACCATGGTGGTCGTGTCCCCCCGCAGCCCGGCCATCGCCGCCAAGTACGGCAAGCGCGTGGCCATGACCGCCGGTCTGAGCATCCAGGTCCTGGGCTTCATCGTGCTGTCCCAGCTCGACGTCGACACGCCCTACATCTGGGCCGCCATCGGCATCATGCTCCTGGCCGCGGGTATGGCGCTGCTGATGCCTGCAGCGTCGGAAGCCATCGTGTCCTCAGTCCCGCCATCAAAGGCCGGTGTTGGCTCCGCCGTGAACGACACGACCCGAGAAGTCGGCGGCGCTCTGGGCATCGCGGTGATGGGTTCACTGCTTGCCAGCGGCTACCGCAGCGGCATAGAAGACGATCTCGTCGGACTACCGAACGAGGCAGTCGAAGTAGCCACAGAAGGCATTGGACCCACCTTCAGGCTGGCACAAGAAGCCAATCTCCCTCAGCTTGTCCAGCCGGCCCAGGACGCCTTCGTCAGCGGCATGAGCACGGCCTTCATCGCCGCAGGCATCGTCAGCGCCGTCACGGCAGCGTTCATCTACTGGCGCTACCCCAGCCTGGCCGACGAGCCCGGCCCCGTCGCCGAAACAGCACGTCTCAATGGCTGAAGCAGCCCACGCCGACAGCGTCGACCCCAGGGTCGTTCGCACCCGCACGGTCGTGGTGCAAGCGGCAGCCGACCTATTGGTCGAGTCTGGTTTCAACGAAATCACCATCGAATCCATCGCTGAACGCTCGGGCGTAGCCCGCTCCACCATTTACCGGAACTGGCCCGAACGCGCCGAGTTGCTCGTCGAGGCCTTCGACACCGTATGCGTATTCGGCGAGATCCCCGACCTCGGGTCCCTTGAAGCCGAGCTGCACCTGCTGGGCATGGAGCTCTGCGACGGCCTGAACAACCAGGCCTGGGGCCAGGTGTTGCCCTCGCTGGTCGGGGCCGCAGCCAGCGACCCCGACATCATCGAGGCCCAGAGCCGGCTTGCGGCTCGACGCCGACAGATAACCGCCCAGGCATTTGCTCGCGCCCAACAACGCTCTGAGTTACCCACCGATGCCGACCTTGAACGCCTAGCCGAACTGTTCGCGTCAGGCTTCTTCTTCCGCAAGCTCATGACTCACGGCGCGCTGGACGAGGACTTTGTCCGCACCCAAATCGCTCTTGTTGTGGCCGCGATGCCTGCCGCCGCGACCTAGTGTCCTGGCCGGTTAGCGCGCTCCGTCAGGCTGTCCGTGATCGGCAACTTCACAGAGCACCGCTCGCAACGCCTCGAGTTCGTCTCGGCGCCAGCGCCGAGACATTGGGGCCTTGGGCACCCAGCCGTCAGAACCATGAAAGCACCCCGGATACACATGCAGTTCGGTTCGCACTCCGGCCTGCAATAGCCGCTGGGCGTACGTGACGTCTTCGTCGACAAACATGTCGAGTTCGCCAACCGTGACATAAGCGGGCGGCAACCCGGTCAGATCGGCGGCGCGCGCTGGTGCTGCGTATGGTGACACATCTGCGGTTCCGGCCGCACCGGACAGGTAGGCGTTCCAACCCACGTCGTTGGCCTGGCGGTTCCATAGGCGAGCATCGAAGATCTCGTGGCTGGACAAGGTGTCATTGCGGTCGTCAAGCATGGGATAGGTGAGCAGCTGGAAGCATGGGCTCACTTCGTTGCGGTCCCGAGCTAACAAGGCCAAACCTGCGGCCAATCCCCCGCCCGCGCTAGCCCCGCCAATGGCTATGCGATCCGTATCGACACCGAACTCCTCAGCGTTGTCAAAGAACCACTTCAGCCCTGCGTAACAGTCCTCAAGCGGGACCGGAAACGGGTACTCGGGAGCCAGCCGATACTCGACCGAAGCCACCATGATGCCCAGCTTGTCGGCCAACTGGGCGCAGCCGAAATCAGACATGGCAACGTCGCCCAAAATCATGCCTCCGCCGTGAATCCAGTACAGACCGCCGCTCGAACCTTCGCGGCCGACACGGGCGTAGGTCCGCACAAGCATCTCGTGGCCCTCGAACCCCTCAACCCCATGGTCCACAACACTCACGTTGTCAGGCAAGGGCGAAGGCTTGGCGTTCATCATGGCGTCGAAGCGTCGACGCACTTTGTCAATGTCGTCGTGCCCAAACAGGTTGGGCGGCATAGCCTCTACGGCTGCCTGGTGTTGCTCATCAAGTCGGCTGAAGACATCGGTCACCCCAGCAACCTTATAACCGCGGTCTGTGTGCCCGTAGCCAGCAGCGTTCCATCAGGCGCCCAAAGGTGCACGGTGCCATAGCCGTACCCTTCCACAACCGCTTCGGCCCGAATGTCGACCAACACCCAATCGGTTGGGGTTTCGGCCGCGAAGCGCATCGTGTTGTCCAGGCTTGCCCCCGACGGCATCTTGCCCGTGGCCGCAGCGATGGACAAAGGTACGCAGTCTGCGAGCCACCCCTGAACCTCACGCGAATTACCAGGGTGACCCGGCAGACGCATCCACATGCCCAAGCGGCCATCAGCGGCCAGTTCGCCACTGCCGATCATGGGCCCGTACGCCAGCCGACGCTCAATCTTGTGAATGGCCGTGCCGTCAACATGCTCCATCATCGGCAGCGACTCCAGCGACTCCGGCGGCGGAGCGTCTGGCATTTGCAACCACTGATGCGTAGCCCCCTCAGGTTTGGAGCCCACACCCATCAGCGTCTCGAACACGGCACCGTTGGGTGTCGTCCCCATCACCGTCACGTGGCTGGTAGAGCGCCCCGCCACATCGATGGTGGCCCGAAGCTGCAACACGTCGCCCTCAGCCGACGGCTTCAAGAACCGTGTGGTCGCCCAACGTGTTGGTACCCCCACAACGTGCTCGGCAAGCCGGATCGAAGCAGCAACGGCCACTCCCCCATAAAGCACGCCGCTGGGGTTGGTCATGGGTTTCGAGACGTTGAGGCGCCAAGCACCGTCACGCGACATATCGAGGTCCAACAAATCGGGCTTCGGGTCAACTGACACACCCTTACCCTGGCACCCGTGTGCCCCAACCAGGCAACTAGCTGAAGCGATTTTGGTCACACCAACGCAAAGCGCGTTGCAGGGCCCGGCGATTCGTGGTGAGCTGCTGGCATGCAATTTGGCATCTTCTATGAGCATCAGCTTCCAAAGCCCTGGGCCGACGACGCCGAGTACAACCTGATCCAGGAGGCACTCGAACAGGTCGTCTTAGCCGACAGATTGGGCTTCGACTACGCCTGGGAAGTCGAGCATCACTTCCTCGATGAGTACTCGCACTCCTCGGCTCCCGAGGTTTTCTTGGCAGCATGCGCCGCCAAGACCGAGCGCATTCGCTTAGGTCATGGCATTCGCCAAGTCATCCCCAACTACAACCACCCCGCCCGCACAGCCGAGGGCATCGCCACGCTGGACCTTGTGTCCAACGGCCGCGTCGACTTTGGTATTGGCGAAGGCGCCACCCGACTCGAGCTCCACGGGTTCAACATCCCGGCGCGTGAGAAGCGAGCGATGTCGCTCGAAGCCGGCGAACAGATCGCCAACATGATGGTGCATGAACCGTATCCAGGGTACGAATCCGAGCACTTCTCCATGCCATGCCGCAACGTACTCCCGAAGCCGCGACAGAAGCCGCACCCGCCGATGTGGATTGCCTGCACCAATCGCGACACCATCAAGGTTGCGGCGCGCAACGGCCTCGGGGCGCTGGCGTTCAGCTTCGTCGACCCCGATGAAGCCCGCCAATGGGTAGACATCTACTACGACATCATCAAAAGCGACGAGTGCGTCCCATTGGGTCACACGGTGAACGCCAACGTTGCGCTGGTTGCCGGGTTCTCGCTAGACGAAGACCGCACCACGGCCATCCTCAATGGGCAAGAAGACTTCGAGTTCTTTGGCTACGCACTCAACGCGCTCGTAGCACACGACCAAGTGCCCGGGCGCACAGACCTGTGGGGCGAGTTCCAGGCCATCCGCGGCACCGAACGGACCGAGCAAAAAGTCGCCGAAGCCGAGGCCGCCGGCGACAAGTACGCCAGCTGCATTGGCACCCCCGATGACGCCCGCCGCTACCTAGAAGATCTTGAGAGGGTCGGCGTGGACCAGGTCATCTTCTTGCAGCAGGTCGGCAATAACTCGCACGCCAACATCTGCTCGTCGCTGCAACTGTTTGGCGACAAGGTCCTGCCCGAGTTCAAGGCACGCGAGGCAGACCGCCAGGCAGCCAAGGCCACAGAACTCGAGCCATACATCCAAGCAGCTCTAGCGCGAAAGCAGTGGATGCAGCCCCTGGCTGACGATGAAATCCCTGTCGTCAAGGCATCGGTCAAGAAGGCGCAAACCGCGGGCGAACCAATCGCCTAGGAGACTGCTGACAGCCGGGTGTGTGGGAAATACCGGACCGCTCCGCGACTATTGGCCCTCAGCTAAGCGCAGGAGCGCGTATACCGCACCCATGGGCACATCGATCTCGTCGCCGTCAGGAACCGCCAATCGGTAGTCCACGACGCTACGATCCTCCGGGACAGGGTGGGCGGTCGCTCCCACTTTGCTCAACAAGGTACGCATCGAGTGGTTCTCGTGCAACACCTCAAACCTGATCTCGTCGAAACCAAAGATCGACGCAGTGCTGGTCAAGAGCTCAATAAGGAATCGCCCCAGGCCCTTGCGCTGATAGCTGTCGATCACCGCCAGAGTGGCCTCGACACCGGAACCGTCGGGGTCAACAAAGAGCCTCGCCGAAGCAATAGCCAAGCCGCTGACATCGCCAACCAACGACGGTTCGTCGGGGTCAAAGACGGCCCAGGCAAACTGGTGCACGTCGTCTATTTCGGTGAACGTCTCCACCATGGCCGGGGTCAGCGAAGGGCGAGGACTAAAGAAGCGCATGTAGCGCGACTCGTCGGAGAACTGGTCGAATGCAGCCAACAGCGCCTCGCGGTCAGTCGACCGTCCTGGACGAACTCGGACCCGGGCGCCCGAGTCAAGCTCGACCAGCAAACCTGCTGGGGTGAGTGGCAAGTCCCAAACTGGTTTCATACCACCAGCCTCCCACACATGGTCGCAACCAGACTTGCCCGGAACCCCAACGACGCAGCTAGTGCCGTGTCTGGGGACGTAGGTGGTGTTAGGGCGGAGATGCTCTGACACCCGGCAAGGCCCGAGCAGCCGTGGACGCCTTGTCCGGAATGGCGGTTGCGAGTACGCAGCCGGTGGCGGAGAAGGTTCGTTCGAACAGCGCAAACGTTTCCTGATACGGCACTAGATAGGGAGGTCGCCAGTCGCTCGGCGGGTGCTGCCTTCGTCGGTGTAGGCCGCAATGGTCCGCTGGGCGATACGCATCTGGTGCACCTCGTCGGCACCATCGGCGAAGCGGGCCCAGCGGGCATGCTGGTACATGTGGGCCAACGGCGTGTCCGTGGAGTAGCCCAACGCGCCGTGTACCTGGATGGAGCGGTCGATCACCCGGTTCAACATGTTGGCGACAAAGTGCTTGGCCATGGAGACCTCGGCCTTGAAGTCCTGCTTCGTGTCGATCTTGTGCGCTGCGTGCAACACCATGAGCTTTGACTGGTAGAGCTCCATGGTGGAATCGGCAATCATCCACTGGATGCCCTGCTTTTCGGCAAGCAGCGAGCCGTGAGCAAACCGGTTGAGCGAGCGTTCCACCATCATGTCCAGCGCCATCTCGGCTTGCGCTATCCAACGCATACAATGCGCAAGGCGTGCCGGGCCCAGCCGGTACTGGCCCAGCAGGTGGCCTTGACCGCGACCACCAAGCATCTGATCTTTGTGAACACGAAGGTCTTCGATCACGATCTCGCTGTGCCCGGTTCCTCCGTGCATGGTCTCGATCTCACGCACGTCGTTCCAACCCTGCTGAGGCAGGTCGATAATGAACGCACTGTTGGCGGCCTGGGGTATGTCGGGATCGTCTTCGGTGCGTGCCACCAGGATGGCAAAGCTCGCCCGACGCGCGTTTGAGATAAACCACTTGTGCCCGTTAATAACCCATTCGTCGCCATCTTCATAGGCGTGGGTTTGGATAAGCGTTGGGTCAGAACCCGCCACCTCGGGCTCAGTCATGGCAAAACACGACCAGGTGCTGCCCTCGCACAGCGGCTTCAGGTACTTCTCTGCTTGTTCTGGCGTGGCCCAATGCAACAGCGTGTGCATGTTGCCTTCGTCTGGGGCCTGGCAGTTGAAGACCCATGGGCCGTAGTACGACTTCGCGGCCTCAGCCTGCACCATGGCCAACTCCACGTGGCCCAGGCCCATGCCACCCCACTCCTCGGGCATATGAGGCAGCCAAATCCCCTCGGCATGGGCCAGCTTGCGCAAGCCAATGAGGGCCTTGATGCGGTCCTTGCCGGTCAGCGCCGGATTGTCGGCGTCGCCCTCAATGCGAGCTTCCTCAGGCTTAATGACATCGTCGACAAAGTTCCGGACGCGCATCCGAATCTCTTCGAGTTCTGGGGAGAGGGTGAAGTCGATAGCCATGGGAGCTCCAAATACAATTGCGAACCCTTGCATTGAAGCATGCTGGCGAGGCGTCCGCCGGACCTCCGCGTCGCAGTGCGTTACCAACCGCTAAAGCGTGCAGGCAGCAACCAGCTTTTCAAGAAACGCGTTCTGATCTGCTTCCCATATGACTCGGCACGTTGGGGCGGGACGCTCAAATCGGCGGTCCGGCAACGTGGCACCCCTGGTGGGCCCGTCGAGACCCACCACCAAGAACTCGTCGCTTGCGTCCGTAGCAATGGTGTCGTCGATCGCTATTGCCATGGCTATGGGGTCGGGAAGGTCATACCCAGCCAAACCGGTGTCACGGCAGTACTGGTCGACAACGGCGTTGATAGCAACAGCGAACGCTCCCAGCCGGCCGAGCGAGCGCAGCCGGTCTTGCATTACGGGTGTGATTACGGCATAGCGCCGTGAGATGTTCCAACCCACCATGGTTTTTGTGCCAGGCGCTTCGAGCACTGCGGCGGTGGCTTCGGGGTCTGCCCAGGCGTTGTACTCGCCCAGCGCATTGACGTTACCTACGCCGTCGGGTGACCCGAGCATCATCGTTGTGCACTTGTACTTGGCCAACAGCTCCGGGTCTTCTCGAAGCGCTAACGCAACGTTGGTGAGCGGTCCCAGCGTTACCAATTCGTGCAGACCAGGTTGTTCGTTGGCAAATGCCACGAGTTGCGCCACTGCATCCGCGGACGTTTCCTGGCGTGAAGGGTCCGGCAGCGACACGCCCCCCATGCCGTCCTCGCCATGCACATACTGCGCTGTTTCAAGCGAACGAGACAGCGGCGACGCGGCCCCAGCATGCACCTCGATGTCGCTGGCCCCGCACAAATCTAGCGTCACGATGGCGTTCCGAACCGCAAGCGGTAGCGGCACGTTTCCGGCCACCACGGTGACCGCTCGCACAGCGACCTCGGGGTCCCGCACCGCCAGCAGCAGCGCGATGGCGTCGTCGGAGGCAGTGTCGGTGTCTATGACCAGGCTTCGTGGCATGCCAAGAGTGTCGCGTATAGTCGCCGCCATGGATATTCGTTTGGACGGTAGAGCTGCACTCATTACTGGCGGGTCACGCGGCATTGGCAAGGCCATCGCCAAGCAGTTCGCGGCTTCGGGGGCAAAGGTACTCATTACTAGCCGCAAGGCAGACGCCTGCGAAGAAGCGGCCGCCGAGATAGGTCACGGCTGCATTTGGGAATCCGGCAACGCCGGGAACCCCGAAGATGCCGAGCGCGTCACCGACAGGTGCCTCAACGACCTC
>JAUIIS010000137.1 GCA_030431575.1 Acidimicrobiia bacterium
GTCCATTCATCACAATGCGCCTACACCCGGAGCTTCGGTCTTGCCAGGGCCCGAGGTGTTCGTACAGACCGGATCGGCCGAATCTCAGCGATTGGGCGGGGTGATTTGGGAGCACCTTCGCGCTCGACTTGCGGTGTTCGATGTGGCCTGGTCGGCGGCTCCCGACGCGGGGGTGCTGCTGGTGCAAAACACCGACGGCGACGATGCCTACGGCATGATCCGGCGCCCGGTCGTGCCAGCTGTGTTGGCCGAACTCGCTTACTTGTCAAACCCCGCTGAGGCCGAGCTATTGGCCACCGATGCGTATGTGGCAGTGGCCGGGGCAGCGATGGCCGATGCCATCGACACCTACCTCAGCGACCCCGATGCTAAAGGCGATGGCTACGGCAACCCTCCACGAGTATTCGACCCCCAGCGAGCACCAGGCACCAACGACTGCGAAGACGTTCTCTAGGGGCAAGCCTCAGACTGGCGCTATCGTCGTCGGCTATGTCTGACCCGCATCCAACAGCTGCTACATCGCCGCATCGGGCGGCGCCCACGGCGACCTCGGGGCAAGGTTCACCTGCCGAACCAACAGGGCACGTGCTGGACAACGTGGTGTGGCATGCGTTGGCCGAAGCAGGCAACGACATGGTCGAATCGGGTCCGGGCGGTCACGCTTTGCGGTACCGGCCCGATATCTCGGTGTTTGGGGCCCTGGAAGACTTTGGTATCGCTTCCTGGGCGTCTTTCGGGAGTCTGGTGGGTGACACGGTTGGGGTGCTGTTTGGTGTCGGTATCCCTGCAGCGCCGCAGGGTTGGGTAGAGCTCGCCCGCTATCCCAGCTATCAGATGGTCATCGAGTCGCTCCCCGAGATCGACACCTCAGCGGCCCAGCCGCTCGGCCCCGACGACGCTGAGCAGATGGCTCAGCTCGTCGCGTTGACGGAGCCCGGGCCTTGGTCGCCAAACACCTACACGCTCGGGGGCTATCAGGGTGTCTACGAAGGCGGTCAACTTATTGCCATGGCCGGGCTGCGCTTTCAGGGTGCCGGTTACGGCGAGGTATCTGCAGTATGTGTCCACCCCGATTACCAAGGCCGAGGGTTGGGCGCCATGGTCAGCATCGCTGCGGCGCAGGTCGTGGTCGACCGCGGCGAGAAGCCCTTTCTGCATGTCTTGCACACCAACGCCGGTGCTATTGGGCTCTACGAGGCCTTGGGTTTCACCGTGCGCTCCAGCGCCGACGCAGTAGCGGTGAAGCAGCAATGACGCACACGCTCGTGCTTCGCCATCACCACCCGGAAGGCCTGGACATCTCGGTCAACGGCCAACCGGCCCGTCATTACACCTGGCAGTGGCTGCGAGACCACAGCAACGACCCGGCCAGCGTGCACCCTGACACCATGCAACGTCAGGTGGACACGTTCTTGCTGCCGCCTGATCTGCATGCCAACAACACCAGGTTGACCGAGACCAGGACTGGTCAAGTGCTTGAGCTCACGTGGAGCAATGGCGAGACGTCGCACTGCGCCAGCCAACTGTTCGCCGAGGTGGCTAAGCCAGCTGCTCCTGATCACCTAGAGGCACAACAGGTCTTGAGTTCGTCTCGCCAGCCGTGGGCCAGCGCCGGGACGCTACCTGGGCTCCCGCCCCACTCTGGGCCTGCGGTGCTGGCCGACCAAGAGGTCTGTGACTCGTGGCTGAACGATGTGGCGGTGTACGGGTTTGGCTTGGTGGCCAACATCGACCCCACTAAAGAGGGCGCCACGGCCTAGGCACACCGGGCCGGCGAGCCGCTTGAAACGGTGTTTGGCACCATGTGGCGCCTCGAGTCCAACCTCACCGAGCACAAAGACTCGGCCTACACCACCACCTACCTTGAGCCTCACACCGACGCCACATACATGGTGGACTGCCCTCAAACACAGCTGTTCTGTTGTCTTGAGCGCACCGGGACCGGCGGTGAGAGCATCTTGGTAGATGGCCTCGCCATCGCCGAGTACCTGAAGGCGAACGAGCCTGAGGTCTACACGATCCTTCGGCACACCAACGTGCCAGGCCGTTACCTCGAGCCAGGTGTTCACCTTCGGGCCAACCGCCCTTCCATCGTCACAGACGCCGATGGCGCACTGACCCACCTGAGCTTCAACAACTACGACCGAGCCCCGTTCCGGCTCAGCGAGCCCGAGATGTCTCGGTGGTACGAGGCCTACATGTTGCTCCACAGCATGGTCATCGACCAGTCCCGATGGTTTCAGGTCCGCCTAGAACCCGGCGACGCCCTACTCTTCGACAACCGTCGCCTCCTCCACGGCCGAGTGGCATACACCGGCCGCCGTCTCTTCTACGGCTGCTACGGCGCCTAGGCAAGCCCCCACCGACACGCGGCGTTCCCCTACTTGGCAGACCGCCGCGTGTCCGGGGTCGGGTGTGGTGCATTTCATTTCGTACACAACCTTCGGCCAACGCCGACCAGCGAAATGAAATGCACCACACCCGACCCCTGTGGGAAGCCGACACGCACCACGGGCCACCGAAGGGGGCCGAGTCTTACGCCAGGTTGGCCGTGGCTGCGATGGTAAGGTCGAGGTTTCGGCCGATGATGAAACCGGGCATCTTGTCGACGCCGAGTGCGTTTCGGTCGACGTTGCCGGTTGCGGTGAAGGTGCCGGTGGTGCCGTCGACGGACACGTCGGTGACGGTCAGCTCAAGGGGCGACGTCTTGCCCTTGACCTCGACCGTGCCGGCCGCCTTGGTGGCTCCGGCTTGCGCCGCAAATGGTCCTGCCTGAAACGAGATGGTGGGGTGGGTCTGCGCATCGAGGAAGTCTGGTCCAACGACGTGTTCGTTTCGCTTGTCGTTCTTGCTGCGGTACGAGGTCGCGTCCGCCGCCACATTGACGCTGGTGACCTGGTTGTCGTTGACCTCGATGGTGCCTGAGGTGACGGTCAAGGTTGCGGGCACGGTGATGACTCCAAACTTCTTGACGGTCACGGTGACCGCGGTGGCGGCGGGGTCGATTGTCCACGTACCTGGTGTTGGCGATAGGGAGTTGCTCATGCGCTGATTCCTACTGTCTCGTTGGAGACGGGGTTGTTGGTGGGTGTTGGGTCGAGCGCGGCGAGTGCTGCTCGGAACTGGTCGTCAATCTCGGGATTGGTGATGACGCCCTGGGTGGGATCGAAGTTCTCAGGGAAGTTGGGCACGGCCAGACTGGCCTTGACGTCGTAGCCAAAGAACTGTCCGGACGCTACCGCAGCGGCAAGGACGTTACCACCGCCGCCCGGACCGAGCGAGGTGGAGAAGAGCACGACAGGCTTCTCTTGGTAGACGCGCATGTCGATTCGCGATGCCCAGTCGAAGGTGTTCTTGTAGGCCGCGGTGTAGAAGCCGTTGTGTTCGGCGAAGGAGACGATGACGGCGTCGGCCGCGCCGATTTTGTCGTAGAAGTCTTGGGCGAGTTGGGGGATGCCATCTTGGTTCTGGCGGTCGATGTTGTAGATGGGCATCTCGTAGTCGATGAGGTTGATGGTCTCGACCTCGACATCGACGTTGGGTAGGAGCTCGTCATCCAAGAGTCGGATGGCATAGTCGACGAGCTGGCCGTTGATGGACTGGCTACTTGTGCTTGCGGAGAACGCGAGGATCTTCATGAGGGGCTTTCAGTCTGTTCTGGATGATAGTTGACATGTCAACTAATTGCTTGATGCGTCAATGTATCGAGGGAAAGTTGTCGTGTCAACCATTACACTCGATGTTTATGGAAGAACCTCGTTGGCTCAACGACACCCAGCAGCAGGCGTGGCGGGCGCTGATTGTGTTCGTCAATCGAGGTATGCCCAGGCTTGAGCACACACTCAAAGCCCACGAACTGCTGCTCGTGCACTACACCGTCCTTGTCGAGTTGTCGGGCGCACCAGACTCGACCCTGCGGCTCAGCGATCTTGCCGATGCCGCCAATCTCTCACAAAGCAGGCTGACGCACCGCCTGAGAACCATGATCGAGCGTGGCCTGGTTGAGATCACCGCGGACCAAGCTGATGGCCGCAGCAAGAACGCAACCCTTACCGAACAGGGATGGGCGTTACTGCGGGCAGTTGCGCCGCTTCACGCCGATGATGTTCAGCAACTGATCTTCGACCACCTCGACGAGAGCGAGACTGCGGCTCTGGCCACCGCCATGTCGAAGGTCGCCAGCAGCTTATGTGGCCACGCCAACTTCGCGGACTACGCCTGCAGCTAGGGGCGCGCTGGTTCGCCGCGGGGACGGTGTGGTTTGTTGCGTGGAGCAACGGTGGGTTGGGTGGGTGATCCGCAGCGCGAATGAAGCGAAGCGGAATGAGCCTTGCGGCAAAGATATGCGTGGAGCGAAGCGCCCAAACTAGGCCGGAGGCCTGGGCGCTAAGCTCACGCTCCTCGGGGCATCCAGGCGGGGCGGGAGGACTCGAAGGTGGAGATGTCGGCGTCGAGGGTGAGGGTGATGCCGATGTCGTCGAGGCCTTTGAGGAAGCGTTCTTGCACCGAGTCGTCGAGGGGAAACGTTGCTTCGAGACCGATGGCGGGGGCTTCGAGGCTGCGTCGTTTGATGTCAATCATGATCTCGAGCGATGGATCGTCTTGGACGGCCTTCATGAGGGTTTCGGCTACTTCGGCACTGACTTCGACGGGGACGAGGCCGTTCTTGGTCGAGTTGTTCTTGAAGATGGGCCCGAACCGTGGCGAGATGACGGCGTCGAAGCCGTATTGCTGGATGGCCCAGACCGCGTGTTCGCGTGATGATCCGGTACCGAAGTTTGGTCCACCAATCAAGATGTTGGCCCCGGCATACGCCTCGTCGTTGAGGACGAAGTCTTCGCCGTCTCGCCATTCGGAGAACAGGCCCTTTTCGAAGCCGGTGCGTTCGACGCGCTTGAGCCAGTCGGAGGGGATGATCTGGTCGGTGTCGACATCTGATCGGTCGAGAGGGACTGCGGTGCCTTGGACGACGTGGACGGCTTTCATGACAGGTCTCCTGGGGTGGCAAAGTGGCCGGCAATGGCGGTTGCGGCGGCGACCGCAGGTGATACGAGGTGGGTTCGACCGCCTCGGCCTTGGCGGCCTTCGAAGTTGCGGTTGCTGGTTGAGGCTGAGCGTTCGCCGGGGCTGAGTTTGTCGGGGTTCATGGCCAGGCACATGGAGCAGCCAGGTTCGCGCCAGTCGAATCCGGCTTCGATGAAGATCTCGTGGAGGCCTTCGGACTCGGCTTGAGCCTTGACCCGCCCAGAGCCAGGGACAACCAAGGTGCGCATGCCGTTGGCGACCTTGCGTCCTTTGGCCACCTCGGCCGCAGCACGGAGGTCTTCGATCCTGCTGTTGGTGCAGCTACCGATGAAGACGGTGTCAACCGCGATGTTCTTCATGGGGGTGCCGGCTTCGAAGCCCATGTACTCGAGGGCTCGGTTGGCGGCGTCGGCTTCGGTGGGGTCGCTGAAGTCGCTGGGGGATGGGATGTTGGCGTCGAGAGGGATGACCTGTCCGGGGTTTGTGCCCCAGGTGACGTGGGGAACGATGTCTTTGCCATCGATGATTACTTCGCGGTCAAAGACCGCGTCGGGATCGGTTTTGAGTTCGCTCCATGCGGCGACTGCGGCGTCCCAGTCGGCACCGGTGGGGGCGTTGCGGCGCCCGGCCAAGTAGTCGAACGTGGTTTGGTCGGGGGCGATGAGCCCGGCCTTGGCGCCGAACTCAATGGACATATTGCACACGGTCATGCGCCCTTCCATGGAGAGGGCTTCAATGACGGGGCCACGGAACTCTGCGATGGCACCGATGCCGCCACCGGTGCCAACAGCGCCAAGAACGGCGAGGACGACATCTTTGGCCGAGGACCCTTCGGGGAGTTCGCCGTTGATGGTGATGGCCATGGTTTCTTGGGCTGGCTGGGGCAGCGTTTGAGTGGCCAGGACGTGTTCTACTTCGCTGGTCCCGATGCCAAATGCCAGAGCGCCAAAGGCGCCGTGGGTGGAGGTGTGCGAGTCGCCGCAGACCACGGTCATGCCGGGTTGGGTGAGGCCGAGTTCGGGGCCGATGACATGGACGATGCCTTGGTCGGGGTGACCCATGGGGTAGTTGGTGATGCCGAACTCGTCGGTGTTCTTGCGCAGCGTTTCGACCTGGGCCCGGCTGACTTCGTCGGCGATGGGCTTGTCGATGTCGGCCGTGGGGACGTTGTGGTCCTCGGTGGCAATGGTGAGCTCGGGACGGCGGACCGTGCGACCGGTGAGCCGAAGGCCATCGAAGGCCTGTGGCGACGTGACTTCGTGGACCAGGTGCAGGTCGATGTAGAGAAGGTCTGGTTCGCCATCGCCTGAGTGGACAAGGTGGTTGTCCCACACTTTCTGGCTCAACGTTCGCCCCATAGTGGGTGCTCCTTGGTGTTGGTCGTGCTGCGATTCGGTGGTTGATCGGATCTCGAATGTGCGCCAGGTCCGATTGCACCAGCCTCACAGGGTAACGACCTACCTACACGGTTCGGCCAACTGTGGCCCACCGATACCGGTCTGACCGGGATGCAGCACAGTTCCTAGTTGAGCGGGGTGGGCGTGGGGTCGGCTTGGATGGTGGGCACCGGTGTCGAGCGCCCCACGGGCGTAGGGAATTCGTCTGGGCTGGTGGCACAGCTCACGACGCCGACGGTGGAGGTGTCGAAGTCAGGTAGTGCCGATGAACGGACCCAGAGTTGGCGGGGCGGGGCTTGAGGGTTGCGGAAGGCGAGCCAGCGGCCATCGGCGGTTCTTCCGGCTATGAGGATCTCCGCTGGCGCCAGAATCTGGGTGACTGGCTGACCGTCGCCTGCGCACTGGTAAACGGGAACCAAGGGGATGGGCGTGGGTGTGGCTTCGGCGATCTCGTCGTCGGTGGTGGCGCTGTCGCCAAACTCGTCCCAGAGCCAGAGACCCCCTGCCGCGATGGCCATGAGGATGACCGCTGCGGTTAGGCCGCCGACAACGATACGCATCCAGTCTGGTCCGATGTAGTAGTCGGACGGGTAGTACCCATGCTGGTCGGCTGGTGGTCCGTGAATGGGGGCTCGGCGGCCAAACGCTGGTGGTTGGGGAACCTGCCCCGGGGCTGCGCTGTAAGGCGTTGGGGTCGGCTCGGGTTGGGCAACGATAGGGGCGCTGGAGAGCGACGGGTCGATGACGTACGGGTTCTCCGGGAGTTCGCCAAGATCGTCTTCGAGATCTGCATCGAGGTTTGTGCCCAGGTCGGAGGAGACGAGTGATTCGCCGCCGAGAGCGTCGTCAGCGACTTCAGACGCGTTCTCGGCGGGCTGGGGGACCTGCGGTATCGGGCCCGTCCCGCCAGCGACCGAAAACAAGTCGTCTATGTCGTCCGGGGTGTCGTTGTCGGTCATTGCAAGGCGCGTTCCGAAACCGAGCCGAGGGCGTCGACAAAGGGCGGGACGTAGCGGGCGATATCGGTGACCACCATTGCGTGGTCGCCTTTGGCGTGATGGACCGTGGCGTGGGCGAGGGATTCGGCGAGACGGGTTTGAAGACGTGGTGACACGGTGACATCTTCGTTGGTGATGACGACCGCCGAGGGGACGTCGAGGTCGCCAATCCAGCTGCGCGAGCTAAACCGCATGAGGGCCGAGCCCGCCTCGAGAACTGCTTGTGGGTCGGCGAGCTCTACCTCGGCCAATGGCCAGCCCTGAAGGCCGCCGCTGGTTCGTGATGCCAACAGGTTGTCGAATAGACGCTGGGGGGCTTCGCTGCGTCCGATCCGCATGGCATGCACCGCAGCTGGGGCGGCTGCACGCACGAGCTTTCTGTGACGGCGGGGCCCAAATTCGGCGGCGGTTGCGCTGAGGACAAGGCCCGCAACCCGTTCGGGGTGGCGGTAGGCGCACAGCTGTGCAATGGCGCCGCCCATGCTGTAACCCACCGCAACAAACTGGTCGATACCGAGGGCATCGGCTACAGCGACGGCGTCGTCGGCGCAGTCGCTCAGGCGGAAGCGCCGAGGGCTGCGGATACCTCGGCCGTGGCCGCGATGGTCGAGGGCAACCATCTGGTGGTGCTCGCTTACGCTGCGGTAGCAGCCAACCCAGTTGAGGTCGGCCGTGACTGTCCACCCATGTAACAAGATGACCGGGAGCGACCCAACTGGGCCGGGAAGCTCGCGCACAAAAGTGGTGCCTCGACCGGGTAGGTCAAGGGCACGTCCAGGGGGTAGGGCCGGCGTGTCGGCCGGTTCAGCTAACGGAGACGACGTCGACGGCAAGGGTGCCACCGGGTGCTTCGTAGTTGACCGTCTCGCCCGCTTTGGCGCCGATGAGGGCCGAACCAAGAGGCGAGGACGGAGAAATGACGTCGAGGTCGTCGTGGCGTTCTTCGATGGAACCCACGAGGTAGCGCTCGACCTCGTCGTCGCCCTCGTAGCGGATTTCAACGATGGATCCTGCGCCTACCGAGTCGCCGCCGGTGTCTTCAACGATGATCGCGTTTTCGATGGTGGCCCCGATTTGGGCGATGCGCCCTTCCATCTTGCCTTGCTCTTCTTTGGCCGCGTGGTAGTCGCCGTTCTCGGAGAGGTCACCCAGTTCTCGGGCGGTCTCGATCTTGCGTGCGATCTCGACTCGTCCAATGGTGGTGAGCTCGTCGTATTCTGCCTTTAGGCGATCGTAAGCCGCCTGCGAAAGCTGCTGGGTCTGTGCCATCCACGAGAGGGTAGCCTCGGTGGACGGTTTTGAATGGACAGCCTGTCTGCTTCAGCGAAACCATGGTGCGCAATCCACCAATCCATCTCATCTCATACTCAGCATCACAGGAGCGACTGTGTCTCACAAGATCGGTATCATCGGCGGCGACGGTATTGGACCCGAAGTCATCGCGGAGGGCCTCAAGGTCATTCGGGCTGCCGGCGTGGACATCGAGACCGTCGACTACGACCTGGGCGGCCAGCGCTACCTCAAAGACGGCACCATCTTGCCCGACTCGGTTATCGAGGAATGGAGGGGGCTGGACACGTTGTACCTGGGTGCGGTGGGCACACCAGAGGTGCCGCCAGGAGTTATTGAGCGCGGGCTGCTCCTCAAGATGCGCTTCGACCTCGATCTCTACATCAACCTTCGGCCTTTCTTGTTCGACGATGGCAACGGTGGCGGCCACGACTTCATGGTCATCCGAGAGAACACCGAGGGCACCTACGCCGGCGAGGGTGGGTTGCTTCGCAAGAACACCCCGCACGAAGTGGCCACGCAAGGTTCGGTCAACACCCGCATGGGCGTTGAGCGCTGTGTGCGTTACGGCTTCGAGCTGGCCCAAAGCCGTGCACGCAAGCACCTCACCCTGGTGCACAAGACCAATGTGTTGACGT
>JAUIIS010000499.1 GCA_030431575.1 Acidimicrobiia bacterium
GCCGCACTAGCGCTGACCGCAAGGTCCAGTTACCTGTGCGGGCCATCTCGGCGTAGTTGATCAGCGACACTTCGCTGTCGGGCTCGGCATGGTGTTGAGCGTGTCGATGCGCAAGCTGTTGCCCCAATTGGTCCACGGCTTCAGCTTAAGCACATACCCGGACTGCTGGGTCGCACCAGCCTTCTGGCACCAATCCAGCGAGACAACCACCCGCGCGGAAATGCCGTAGCGGTAGGGTCAAGGGATGAGCGAGAACCACACCACGCGGCTCACCCAATTCAGTCATGGAGCTGGTTGAGGCTGCAAGCTCGCGCCTAGTGCGCTGGCTCACGTGGTGAGTCAATTACCAAACGACCTGAGCGGCAACCTTCTTGTCGGGACCGATACCGGCGACGACGCCGCTGTTTGGCGCCTCGATGCAGATCGGGCGCTTGTGTCAACTGCCGACTTCATCACACCGGTGGTTGACGATGCGCGCACCTGGGGCCGGGTAGCAGCCGCAAACAGCGTCTCAGATGTGTACGCCATGGGTGGCACGCCCCTGTTTGCGCTCAACCTTGTGGGTTGGAACAGCGATGCCCTCGGTCCCGAACTCCTAGGAGAGCTCCTGGCGGGCGGCAACGACATCGCTACCGCAGGCGGCTTCGCCGTTGTCGGGGGCCACACCATTGACGACCCCGAGCCTAAGTACGGCATGGCGGTCACTGGGATGGTGCATCCCGACCGGATCCTCACTAACGCTGGGCTGAAGCCAGGCCAGCAGCTCATCTTGACCAAGCCGCTGGGCATCGGAGTAATCACCACGGCAATCAAAGCCGATGTCGCTGCGCCCGAGGTGGCACAAGCCGCTGTGGATTCGATGACTCGGCTCAACGATGTGGCCTCACGTGTAGCCCTTAGCGCACGCGCCACCGGGGCTACCGACGTCACCGGCTTTGGCCTCCTTGGCCACCTTGGCCGCATGGTCGCCGAATCCCGTGTTGACGCCACCATCGAAGTTGGTGCAACCCCGCTCATCCCCGGCGCCGCCGACTTGGCCGCCCAGGGCCTTATCCCTGGGGGCACTCGTCGAAACCTCGACTGGGTTGGCGAACGCGTCCATGCCGGCAACTTCGACGACACCGCCGTGTTGCTCCTTGCCGATGCACAAACATCTGGCGGGCTGGTTTTTGGCGTGGACCCCGAACATGCGGCGGACGCGCTGGCCGAGCTGGCCGACACCGGTCACACCGCTGCGATCATTGGCTCAACGGCGGCCGGAGACGGCCAAATCACGTTGCGCTAGAGGTGTGCCAGCACCCAGCAGAGTGCTGAAGCTCGGCACCCTGCTAGTGCCGCATCAGGAAACGTTTGCGCTGTTCGAACGAACCTTCTCTGCCACCGGCTGCGTACTCGCAACCTCCATTCCGGACGAGGAGTGCACGGTTGCTCGGGCCTTGCCGGATGACACAGCATCTCCGCCCCAACACCGCCTACGTTCCCAGACGCGGCTCTAGTCGGCTGCTTCGCCAATTACCAGGTCGACCTGACAAGGCTTGCGGTCCACCAAGGTGCGAAACCCCGAGACGGCGCAGTCGTCGAGCCCCGAAACGAAACCGGCCACCATGCCTTCGTGCATTCCGCACACCAGCTTGGGGTTGGATTCGGCGAGGTCTTGGAACGGACAATGGGCGAATCCCACGGTCACACCATCATCGCCGGCAGCCACTTCGGGATCGAAACCGAGCGTGTCTAACTCGGTAAGT
>JAUIIS010000500.1 GCA_030431575.1 Acidimicrobiia bacterium
GACCCGTCGAGTTCGGTGTCGGGTGGCTCGATCCTGGGCGACAAGACCCGAATGGCGAGGCTGGCTGTTGACTCTGCTGCCTTTATTCGCCCCTCGCCCTCGTCGGGCACCCTTGGCGGGGTCACTCGCTCCACGAGAGAAACCATGCTGGTCCTCGAAGCCGCCGGCTACGACGTTGTGCTGGTGGAGACGGTGGGCGTGGGTCAGAGCGAAACGATCGTTGCTGACATGGTGGACTTCTTCTTGGTGCTGATGCTGTCTGGGGCTGGCGACGAGCTGCAGGGCATCAAAAAGGGTGTCCTTGAGTTAGCCGACATGGTTGCGGTCAACAAAGCCGATGGCGACAACAAGCAACGCGCCGCACTTGCTGCCAGCAGCTACGAAGCCGCGTTGCACCTGCTGACTCCGGCCAGTCCCAATTGGACCCCGCCGGTGGTGACGTGTTCGGGCTTAAGCGGCGATGGCCTCGAAGCGCTATGGGCCAAGATCGAGCTCCACCGCAACCGGTTCGAGGCATCGGGCGAGTGGGAGCAGCGTCGCCAACGCCAGCAGCTCCATTGGATGTGGGCCATGGTCAAAGACCGGGTCCTTGAGCGCTTTCATGCTCATCCGGATGTGGCGGCCCTAGTCGACGACGTTGAGGCCGAAGTGGTCAACGGCACGATCGATCCGTCCTCTGCCGCCGACCGACTTCTTAGCGCGTTCGAAGGTCGTGCTCGCTGAACCTTCGCGCTCACTTGAGACCCGAGGATCAGGTGTGAAGCCCGAACCAGGGCTCGGCGTGAAGGTCGCCTTCGAAGATCTCGCGATCTTGCGGGTCGGACACGGTGGTTGTGGCTGCTTGTTGGTAAAGCGCCTTCGCCTCGTCATTTCGTCCAAGACATGCCAGGGCGCGAGCTTGAGCCTCGGCACCGTAGGCGTGGTCGAAGTCGGCAGCTTGGTCACCAGCGGCGGCTAGGTGGGCGGCTGAGCGTTTGGCATGGTGGAGCGCGACCTCGCCGTGCCCGAGAACGGCGTGTGCGCGTGACAGCAACCACGACGCTCGCGCCAGGTGCACGGCTGTTGAGCCGCTAGCGCGCTGCCAGTGGAAGGCGGCAGCGTAGGCAGTGGTGAGGAGCTTGTCGGCTTCTGTTGCGGTGTGCTGGCGTCCGTCAAGGTACTCCCACGCGGCGTTGTTGGCTGACACGGCCTGTGAGCGGTGCCAGTCGCCTTCTGTGTCTGAGGAGGCGCCAGGGCCCTCTGTGCCGGCGAGGTCGAAGGAGGGGAGCGGGTGGCCGGTTTCGAGGAGTGTCTTGAGACCGTCTACCACTTGGACCCAACCGAGCTTGACGCTGCTCCAGGTTTTTGGGCTCAGGGCGAGATCGCCGTGGCGCACCGTGACCCGGGTGACGGCGCCGTCGTCGCCCATGGGGGAGAGTCGCCACTCGACTCGGCTGGCTGGCTCCTCAGCCATGTCCGTGTCGTACAGGACATGCCAGGTCATAACCAGGCGGGAAGGAGGTTCGAATACTTCGATGACACCATCTACGGCATCTTCGTTGGTGGTATCGACGACGTAGCGGTAGGAGCTCCCTTCATCAAACGAGGACTCCAGTCGCGTTCCGTGGAAGTACTGCGTGGTCATCGCTGGGTCGGTGAGCGCATCCCATACCCGTTGGATGGGGGCGTTGATGAAGATCTCATACAAGTGCGTGGTGGCGGCCATTTCTAGGCTCCTTCGGCTGGTGTT
>JAUIIS010000138.1 GCA_030431575.1 Acidimicrobiia bacterium
TACCGGGAGTTCCCGTGCCATTCGTTCCAACCAATGCATCAACGTCTCGTCAGCCGCATCAAGTAGACGTCCACTACCTCGAAGCCACGTACCCCATTGCCCAGTTGGCCGAAGGTCTCGCCATCATGTGGGACAACGGCTGGCACCCCTTCGACGTCAGCCGCGTCATCGACAACGGCTCCACGGCCGCGCACGCAGCCGTCATAGATGCGCTATCGCTCAACCGGCAAGGCTGGCACCCCCGCGCCGCTAAGCTGTGGACCCAACAAGCCGATGCGCTTGGCGCCATCAGCCCGTGGTGGCAGGTAAGCACCCCGTACTGGCAGCAGTTCTTGGACCGCCACGACGTATCGGCCGACCGGCTTGCCTGGCAGCTCAAACTGGTGGTCATGATGTTTCGCGATCCGCCCGTGCAGCCCCGGTTCGAGGCTTCGCCCACCGAACCCAGCTGGGTTCAAGGCTCACCGGGCGCCGATCACACTGTCTTGGGGAAGGTACGCGGGCTGTTGGCTAAAGCCGAGTCAACAACATTCGATCACGAGGCCGAGGCCTTGTCGGCTAAGGCACAAGAACTCATAGCTCGCCACTCCATCGACGTTGCGTTGCTGGCCGACACCGTCGACGTTCCCGGCGGCAAACGCGTCTATATCGACGCGCCCTATGCCAAGGCCAAGTATTTGCTGTTGTCGGCTATTGGTGACGCAAACGGTTGCCGGTGTGTCTGGAACGGTCAGCGAGACACCGCCACCATCATTGGCCATCAAGGCGACCTTCACCTCACCGAAGTGCTCTTTACTTCGCTGTTGGTGCAGGCCACCGGCGCAATCCTCAGTGCAGGAAGCCAGCTTGACTCCAGGGGTTCCAGCCGCACACGCGCGTGGCGCAACGCGTTCTGGCAGGGCTATGCGTATCGCATCGGGCAACGTCTCGCTGTGGCCACTGAGGCCACTCGGGTCAGCTACCAAGGCGCCGTCGCAGACCTATTGCCGGTCTTGGCCCAGCGGGAACAGGCGGTCGAAGACGCCGTGGCCGAAGCATTCCCCAGGCTGGGCACGTTACGCACATCGGTTTCAAGCGGCGACGGCCTTCATGCGGGCCGACGTTTCGGCGACCAAGCGCAACTGGGCCACGCCAACACGGTTCCAAAAACGGGGAATCGACGTTTGACGCCCTAGCGCGGCGGAGCTCGTCTGAGGGGCTGGATGCAGCGATAGGTGGCGCAGCGCCATAGCCATTCCGCGGGGCCAAACCTGAAACGCTCAAGCCACCATGGTGACCAAAGCAGCTGAAGGATCCAGACGGCTACCACGAAGCCAACAACGTCCGTTCGGCTGTTGGTGTTGCTCGTCATGACGTGGCCAAACCATGCCAGGCCCAGCGCCGTCTGCGACAAATAGTTGGTTAAGGCCATTCGGCCAACTGCGCGCACTCGGTGTTGAAGCGCCGAGTCTGAACGCATGTTCCAGAGCGTGATGAGGCCAAGGTACGCCAGAGCCAAAGGGATGGTGGCCAGGGTGTTTGGTGCCTGGCCAACAAGGGCAACACCGGGAGCAAAATCGCTTGCCAGTTGCCAGCTAACCCCAGCAATAGCCAAAGGCAAACCCACCGCAAGGCCGAGCCGCACCATCCGCTGGTAGTACGCAGCCGGACGCAGGCCTTGCATCACGTCCATGCGATACAGCGCTACGCCAATGAGCATCATGCCGAGCGACCGTAGGAAGAAGTCTGCCAACAAGAACAAGCCGGCTGCGTCACCGATCGTTCCGCCGTCGACAAACCAGTAGCTACCAAGGCCTGCTCCATCTGGAGGAATTTCGGTCTGTGCCCCAACAGCGAACAGTGCCGAGGAAGAGACAAGCGCTGTACCAGTGATAACGAGTGTTCGAGCGGATCGCTGCGCCAACACCAACAACACGGGGGCACAGATGGCGTAGACCACCAGCACATCGCCCTCCCAGAAGTAGCTGTGGACAAGGCCTATCCCCAGGAGAAGCAGATTGCGCCACAGGCTGAGCCCGCCCGCAGGACCAAAGACTCGCCGGATCATCCCCCGCGGGCGCCCTGGCGCTGCAGGGTTCGCGCTGGCCCGGTCGCCGAACAAGACAATGCCTGCGCCAAAGAGCATCGAGAACAGGGCCATCGTTTTCTGGTCGACCACAATCTCGCCTCCCACACCAATCGCCCAGTCGAGCCACGTGGTGGATCCCGCTGCATCCAGGTTGAAGTAGGCCGCATCGGGCAGGCCGAACGACACGGCGTTCATGACCAAGATCCCCAAGGTGGCCACCCCTCGCACGGTGTCGAGGTTGGTGATCCGTGCGCCGCTGGCAACCGGTGCTGCGTTGGTCACCTGTGGCACCGCACACTGTCACAGGCGATTTGTAGTGTCCTTTGTACGTCGGTGAGACGCTCGCAGGCAACAGCTTGCCCCCACCCATTTTCCGAGCATGCATTGCTCACCCATTCAGGCAGGTCTTCACCGTGCACGCAGTACCGCATTCTTTCGCCAGTTCTCGCCCCCATAACCTCAACTTTCCGACTGCTATCGAGCTTTGTCAGCAGGTCGAACGCTATGCGCCATTGCGCGGCGACTGTCACGGCGCCGTATTGGCCGATGCAAGCTTCACGATCAGCGAACGGGTGGTTTTTGAAGGTGACATTATTGGCCTTGATCACGTCCTCGGTTGGATGTCGGGCTTCAACCAGGCTCGGACCAGCCCCCAGGCCCTGTTGATCTCCATGGTCAGCGACCCTGTCGACAACCCCTGCCCATTCATGATGCTCGACTTCGTTCGCTATCGGGGACTTTTGGCCGTGTCTGGGCTAGATCTCTGCGACTGGCTCATCCACGACGGCTTCACCATGCGATCCATGGCCTTCACCGTCGACGCCGACCGAGCATGGCCCGACGACCCTATGAGCCATCGATCGCGGCAGCTCCGCCGCAGCGACCCAGGGCTCATCCTCCATGACCTCGACGAGGCCGTCTAGGCCAGCGCCGACTCGTTGCCTGCACCCAGACGCGCACTGGCGTCGCGCGCAAGCACCTTGGAGAGCTGCACGCCGGCGAGCACGATCTGAGCTTCGATGTACACCCAGGTGAGCAGCGCCAAAACCGCACCGAAGGCCCCGGCGATAGACGACCCGCCAAATTGACGCAGGTACCAGCCTGCCACGACGGTGCCAATGACCAGGCATACCGTTGTTGGCACTGCCGCGAACAGAGCCGTACGCAACGACATCGGCTCTGGGGCCAAGGTCCGCAACAACAACACCATCAGGGCCGCCAGCCCTGCCCAAGAGATGAGGCTTGTCACAAGCTGCGCGAGGCTGGTGAAGAGTTCTACATCGGGCATCAACGCCTGGGCAGCCCCAGCAATAGCGGTCACGGCAAATTGAACAACGATGGCCGTGCTAGCCACGAGCACCATCGCAAACGACGTAAGGCGCCGCCGCACGCTCGAACGCCACCCCGCCTTGTACGGCACGTCCCAGATAGTCTTCACCGCATCGGCAAAAGCCAAGAACAGCAACGAGGCCGAAAAGATCAGGGCCCCCAGACCAACCAGCCCTAGGGCGGTTTGTGTCGACCCCTCGGTCAGCGAAGCCGAAACCGATGCCGCAGAGGCGGCCGGGTCGGCTGCGCCGAGCGCGCTGAGACGATCAGCAATGAACTGTTCGACTTCGTCGATCCCAAACAGCGGCTTCGCCAGCGCTGCGGTGATAGCCAGAAAAGGAAACAACGTGAACAGGCCGTAGTAGGCGAGCCCGGCACCAAGGCGAAGCGTACGGTCGTCTCGCCAAGACTCGTACGTCTTTATGCCGATCTTCACCGACTGCTGCCACCATGTCACCATTGGTACTAGCCCACAGCACTAGGGTCTATTGATGCAAACCAAGTTAGGACAAGAAAGGTTGGGATTACCTCTCCCGTGAAACCCATTCGCCTCACTTGGGTCGGCCATTCGTCAGTACTTGTCGACACCGGTGACTCACAGATCATCACCGATCCGCTTCTGACTCGACGCGTAGCCCACCTTCGTCGACGTACCCCGGTCCCAACACTCGACCCGCTCGACGTCGATCTTGTGCTGTTATCGCACGCCCACGCCGACCATGTCCATGGCCGTAGTCTGGCCAAGTTTGGTGGACAAGCATCCGCCATTGTTTCTCGCGGCCTTGGAGCGCTGGCGCAAAAGGCTGGCTTCAATGAGATCATCGAGTGCGATACCGGCGACCAAATCCCCTTTGGCGACACCCTCATCGAAGTCGTACACGCCGAACACAAGGACAGCCGCGGTCCTCACAGTTTGGTGCGCGCCAACCCCGTCGGGTTTGTGATCAACGCCAGCGGCCAGCGCATCTACTACCCCGGCGACACCGACCTCTTCAGCGAGATGTCGACCATCGGCCCCGTCGATGTCGCTGTTCTTCCGATTTGGGGGTGGGGGCCAACGCTTGGCACTGGCCATCTCGACCCCACGCGCGCTGCCCAGGCCACCGCCCTGCTGGAGCCACGCGTGGTTATTCCCATTCACTGGGGAACATACGCTCCAGAAGACCTGCGGCGGCATCCGCCTCGTTGGCTCGAGCGCCCACTCGAAGACTTCACCACCCAGCTCCAGCGGTTGGGCCTATCGGATCGGCTCCATGTTCTGCGCCCCGGCCAAACAACGGTGGTATCCCAGCCCAAGGTCCACGCCAGCTAGGCGACAGCAGCCGTCTAACGTGAACCAATGATCGTCGACCTGCTCGACCGGCTAGCCACCCTCGAGCTCCACTGGTTCCTCCTCCTCACCTTCTTTCTGCCGTTTGGAGAGACCGTTGCATTCCTCGACGCAATCGTCCCCGGCGAAGTCGGCATGGTGCTGGTAGGTGCAGCAGCGGCCGAGGCAGGTGTGCCTATCCCCGTTGTTATCGCAGTTGGTGCATTCGGCGCGTTCTGCGGGGACTCAACGAGCTGGTACATCGGCCATCGGTGGGGCTATGCAGTGGTGAATCGCTGGGAGC
This sequence comes from Acidimicrobiia bacterium, assembly GCA_030431575.1. Taxonomy (GTDB): domain Bacteria; phylum Actinomycetota; class Acidimicrobiia; order Acidimicrobiales; family UBA8592; genus JAUIIS01. The sequence goes on from JAUIIS010000138.1 coordinate 5,011, forward strand.
CTGTGCAGCGCCACATGGAAGACCCACTACGAACTGCCGAGAAACACTTCGCCCGTCGCGGGGGACAGACGGTTTTCGCAGCACGTTTCGTGGGGGCGCTTCGGGCCATGGTGCCCCTGGCAGCGGGCATCTCAGGAATGCCGTACCGGTCTTTCGTTCCTTGGAACGCCGCAGCCTCAATCTTTTGGGTAAGCATCATCGTGACCCTCGGTGCGGTCTATGGTGACGACGTTGCTGAGACCGTAGATAGATTCGGCGTCTTGATTACTGCGGTGGTGGTGGTAGTTGGGGTGGGGCTGTTTGCCCGACGACGGTACCGAAAGCGCAGCGAGCCCTCAGAAGGCGAGGATGCAATGACTGGAAAAACGCATGAGCGATGAGGTCATCTTTCTCATAGTTGTTGCCTTGCGGCTAGGAATCCCCCTTCTCATCCCGCGGTTCGCGCTTCCCGCCATTGTGGCTTCGCTGGTTATTGACGCTGCGGACCAAACAATCTTTCAGAACAACACCGACCTCAACTTGGACAGCTACCAGTCCTACGACAAGGCCCTCGACGTCTACTACCTGACCATTGCCTATCTATCGACAGTGCGGAACTGGCAGTCCCCGTTTGCGTTCCGAACCGCCCAGGCCCTTTGGTATTACCGTCTTGCTGGTGTCCTGTTATTTGAGATCACCGGCGTACGAGCGCTGCTACTGATCTTCCCCAACACGTTCGAATACTTCTTCATCGCCTATGAGGCGGTGCGCACCAAATGGAACCCGCTGCGCATGTCGCACCGCCAGATCATCAAGCTGGCTGCCATCATCTGGATATTCATCAAGCTGCCCCAAGAATGGTGGATCCACATAGCCCAACTGGACTTCACGGACTTCATGAAAGACGACATCTTTGGTGTCCCGGTCGACGCTTCGTGGGGTACGGCTATCAGCGAGAACCTATGGTTCGTTGGCCTTGTCGTCGTCGTGGTTGTGGGCGCAGGCCTGGCGCTACGACTGCTCAAGCCTCGAATCCCCGAACCCGACTGGCCCTTTGGTGTCGATGTCGACGCCCACCTCGACCACTCGGTCATCATCCCGCCGCCCCAGCCCGACTGGCAGCCAGTGCTTAGCTGGTACATGTTCGAAAAGGTGGCGCTTGTGGCGGCAGTTTCCACAATCTTTGCTTTGGTCCTGCCCGATAGCGACCTTTCGTTCCTCAGCGTTGTGGCTCCCGTTGCCTTTATCATCGTGGTCAACGCATTCGCGAGCACGTGGCTGGCTCGCCAGGGCCATACGTGGAACACAACGTTCACCGAGTTCTGCGCGATGGCGGCGGTCAACGTCGTCAGCGCCTTGGTGTTCATTGCCCTGGTGCGTCAGTCGGACAGCACCGTCAACGAAGCAGCAGCGGTGTTCTTTGTGCTCCTGCTCACTTTGATTGTCACCATCTTCGACCGCTTCCATCGAAGCGAAGCCGGCGAAAAGGTCGTCGTCTAACTGGGCCTTGCGTCCGGGCTCACCGGGATGGGCATTTCAAGAGTGAATAACGCCATTGGCTGACCGTCGAGGGCAACAACATCGCGAGCCGCAGTCACGTTGGTGTCACTGGTAAGGCTTTCCTTGGTCGATTGGTCGATCAAGACCTCATCAGCTTGGGAAAGCGCCCCAATAGCTAGCGCCCGCCGGACCGGTTCACCCCACGCAGCGAACGTCAAGTTGCCTCGCTGCAACACCCCCGTGCCAACAAGCCCACTTGATAGACCAACGTGCACGTTCAGCTGAAGGTCGCGTTCGTCTCCCAGCTGGTGAAGTGCCGTAGTGAGTTGGCTGGCGAACACAAGAGCTTCATCCGCACTGTCGCCAGGCTGGCCTACGCCAGCTAAGAACAAGAAGCGGTCTATCGAAGAACGAATGCGTTCGATCCCTCGCTCCGCGGCCATGGCCTCGGCTGTTTCGAGCGCACGACCCAGCTGGGCAACAGCGTCCTCGTCGTCACCGCTGGCACGTTCGTCGGCGATCTCGACCGACACCGCAATGACGGTCGCCGTTTCCGAGACCTCGCCGGTGCCGGTCAAGCCACCATCTTCTTCAACCATGCGGCTAGGCAATACGGTCAGCAGAAGCTGTCGGCGGCGTTCGTATTCGGCCTCTAGCTGGTGCTCTTGATCTTCGAGCTCGCGAGCCATAACACCCAGCCGCCTGGCCAGGTCGCCAAACTCGTCATTGCCCAGGTCGTCAAGGTTGGGGTTCCGTTCTCCGTTTGCCACAGCCAAGGCGGCGTCAACCACCGGTGCAATCGGCCGGGTCAACCTGCGCGCCAACCACAGACCCACGATCGCAGCCAGCGGCAGAACAACGATGAGGACCAAGCCAAGGCGCTTGGCGTAGTCGACGAGTGGGGCTCGAGCTTCGCTGAGAGGAATGTCAGCAACAACCATGAGGTCTACGCCTGGCGAGTCAATGGCGGTGGCGTACGTGAAGGTCTGTTGCCCGAGGTAGTTGCGCGAAGTTCCGGTGAACGCGCCGCCATCGAGAACAGCTTCGACGGGTTCGGTGTCTACTACCTGGACTCCCACCGGAGAATCCAGTGCTTCGATTACCGCGCGCGTGGCATCGTCGTCAACGCGTGCTAAGTACTTGGCCGGGTCGTCGATCCACGCACGGCTTTGGCTGCGCAAGATGCGATCGCTGCTAACGACGTAGCTCTCGCCGGTCGAGAGGCCGACCTCCTCCCACGACTCATTGGCGGTGGTGATGACGTCGAGCGCCGCGGTTGGCAGCTCGACAACCAGGACTCCAATGACTTCGGTATCACGCCGAACGCTGGCCGCCACAAACGACATTGGCTCGCCACCGGCCGCGAGAAACAGCGTGAGGTCAGACAGAACTGCCTCGCCCACCCGAACGCTGGGTAGGCGGACCAGGACGGTTTCAGAAAGCGTCGAACCAGCAAAGGGAGGCTGGCTGAGGTCTGCGCCCAGATCGAAACGCTTGTGGGTGGAATACACCACCTCGTTGGTCCTAGCCGAGATGAGCTTGAGATCGCCCAGACCCAGCGATTCTCCCAACGCCAGCAAGTTCTCGTGCACGTCGGCGTGGACTTCGCTGTAGGCCGTCCCATCGCCAGGGTCAACAATGGCCTGACGAGCTTCGAGGTCCAGCGGCGCTGGCTCTATGAAGGTGGACTGCAAGTAGAGGGCGCGGGGGCTCGTGGGCAGCACCTGGTCTACTGAATATTGCTCGAGTCCAATGGCGTTGATGGGGTCGATCACCGCGTCTTGGTACGCCCGCGTAAGGGCCTCTAAACGGTCAGCATCGGGTTCGGTCTCGACTTCGAGAAGCGCTTCGTCGAAACGAGCAAGCGCCTCCACGAGGGCCAGGTCTGCGGCCAACGCAGATACCGAACGCAGCGTGCGGTCGATCCCGGCCTCGATGCTTCGGGCCCGGGCCTCGCCAACGCCCTCGAGCTGATTTTTGGTGCCGTCGCTGAGCAGGTTCTCTGCCGCCACGTAGTTGAGACCACCCGCCAACAGCACCGAGATCAAGGCCACAAGAACGAGCGTTCCCGCCAACTGGCGCCGTAGCCTACGCGGACGCCTCCACCACGGAAGCTCGGCAAGTTCGTCCTCGGCCACATCAGGGACGACCTCAATGAGCGGCTTGGGCGTCTCGATCATTGGTCACCCTCAACGTTACTGACGCGACCAGCAGGCTCGGTCATGCGTTCGATACGCCGACGTCGGATGCCAGTCATCCGATTGAACGCCGTGGCCAGCGCGGTGTTTCGGCTCGCTATCTCCGCGATAACCCCAGACTCGATAACCAACACTTCACAGTCGGTGAGGGCCCGCAACGCCACTGTTGGTCCCTCACGAGGAACCGACGTAACAAGGTCTATCAACTCGCCTGGGCCGACCTCGCCAATGGGGCGGTCGCCGTTTGTGCGTTCGCTGAAAACCAACTGGGCGTTACCTTCGACCAATAGCAGCAGGTCCCGGTTAGGCACACGCGAGTCCAACATGAGTTCGCCCACTGCAAATCGAGCGACCGTACTTGCGTTGGCCAACTGATCCATCTCAGTGTCATCGAGCTGACCAAGAAGCGGCGACGTGGCTAACAAGTCTCGCAACTCCGGAACCGTTGGTTCCTGCGCTGCCCCCGCTGCTACCCCGTCGTA
>JAUIIS010000004.1 GCA_030431575.1 Acidimicrobiia bacterium
TAATGGCCAACGTCGGTGTCACCGGGAGTCACGAGACCGCTCTCGTAAGCGAATACAACAGCTTGGGCGCGGTCTCGGAGCCCCAGCTTGGCAAGAATGCTGGACACGTGGCTCTTGACCGTGGCTCCCCCAATGAACAGTGCTTCAGAGATCTCGGAGTTGTGTGAACCTTTGGCAAGCTCGACAAGAACCTCCCGCTCCCGGTCGGTCAGCGTGTCCAGCCGACGACTGATCCCGACGTCCACTGCTAGCGCTGTCGCAAAGCGACCAATCAGACGGCGGGTGATAGTGGGATCAAGCAGTGCGCCTCCATCCACAACGGTGCGAACCGCAGGAGCGAGTTCCTCAGGCCGCAGGTCCTTGAGGATGAATCCGCTGGCGCCCGCTTGAAGCGCCTTGTACACATACTCATCGGGGTCGAAGGTGGTGAGAATAATCACCTTCACAGGCCAGTCAGCCATCTCGACGATCGCAGCGGTTGCCGAGAGGCCATCCATCTCGGGCATGCGGATGTCCATCAACACGACGTCGGGGCGATGCTGGAGCGTTACCTCGACGGCCTCGCGACCATTCCCTGCCTCGGCGACAACCTCAATATCTGGCTGAGTCCCAAGCACCATCGCAAGACCGCGACGAACCAGCGCCTGGTCATCGATCACTGCGACGCGAACGGTCATGAGCGCTCCGGCCCCAAGGGCAAGTGCGCCTCAACGCGGAACTGATTGGGAGGCTGCGCCCCGGCAACCAACGTCCCTCCCAGCAAGATCGCTCGCTCGCGCATGCCCGAAATACCAAACCCTGAAGTGGGCAAGCCCGGAGCCGCGCTGCTGATCGTGTTGGTCACTTCAATGACAAGTCCGATGTCGTCAAGGCCGATGCAGATAGCAACGTGAGGACGAGGTCCTGCGTGCTTGATGACATTGGTCAGCGACTCTTGAACGATCCGGTAGGCAGAGAGTTCGACTGCGGCCGAGGTATGGGCCGGAAGCGAGACAACACACAAAGAAACCTGGGCTCCAATGTGGGTGAGTTCCTCGGCCAAAGCGGGAACGTCGGCGAGGCTGGGCTGAGGCCCAAGACTGGGCTCTTCGGGTTGGTTGGGCCGAAGTACCCCCAGCAGGTGCCTGAGCTCTCCAAGTGCTTGTCGGCCGGCTGTTTCCACATCGCCCATCGCGGCCACCGCTGCATCGACATCTTCTCGAGCGATGGTTCGGGCCGCGCCGGCCTGAACCGTCATCATTGATACCTGGTGGGCGACAACGTCGTGGAGTTCTCTGGCGATCCGTGACCTCTCATCAGCCACGGCTTTGCGAGCCTGCGCTTGCTGGTCAGCCTCAAGGCGTTCTGTTCGTTCTTGGAGCAACGCCAGATAGTCTCCGCGGTTCCGAACCCGTCGGCCCAGATACCAGGGCAGCCAGCTAAGGACAACGGCCGGGAACACGTCGACACGTTGGTGGCTGTCGATGAGCGTTGCGACGATGCTCACGCCAATGGCAGCGCCAACAGCTGCGAGGCCCGTGCGCTGATCGTCGGTGTATCTACCCACTGCATAGAGCGCGACCACCAAGGCGACTTCCTGGCCGTCCCCGTAGCCAGAGATGCTCCACCCAATCAGAACAACCATCTGAAACGCCGAGACGGCGACCGGCCGGTGTCGTCGCCACAGTAAAGCCCCGGCTGCAGCGCCCAAGAGGGCGACGGCACCGGCTGGGTGACCGCCAATAGCCGCGAACGTGATGTCCTCGCCGTCCTTTCGCGCACTGGCCGCAACGGTGACCAGGGAAACAGCGAACACCGCTAGCGTGAGGAGACCATCGGTGGCTCGGGGCCACCGGGCAAACGGCCCTCGCGCCGCGTGCGGTTCGCCGGGTAGGAACCAGCTCAGGACGGCGCTCGGAGAGGAGGCCTTCGCCGAGACTTCCTGAGGAGGGTGGTTGACCGCGTGCATAGCTAGGCCCACGTTAAACCGCCGCCACCTGCTGGTCACCCCCTTAGCGGCGGATGCCGGTCTCCTCCCCATGACGGATAGGCGGTCGGTACGGACCCAAAGCCCCATGGGGGATCAAAGGCGTCAGACCACATCCCTGCGATTGACCGCTAACAAACCGGCGATCGCTGGTACCACCGCCCAAACGCATAAGGCGACGAGCGCGGCTGGCTTGCTCACCTCGTTGCCCACACCGGTGAGCACCGTGGCCAGAACGCTGGGCATCCAAGAAGCGGTCTCGGTTGCGAGTTGAGCAATCAGGGGCGGCGCAATGAATAGCACCAACACTGCACCGGTTACCGTTCCGCCTACGTTGCGAACCAGCAGACCGATACCAGCACCAAGAACAGCGCCAGCGGCTCCGGCGAACGCCGAGGCTGCCAGTATCTGCGTGACGTTCCCCACCGAGACCATGAACCCGAAGTCGGTGGCGGGCAAGGCGAGCGCTACGGCGACAACGGTCAGCGCTGCACCCACAAGACCAAGGACCCCACCCCCCAAACCGATAGCACTTAGCTGGGCCACCACTGCCCGGCTTCGTCGAGGTGACGCCAAGAAGGTGGGCACAACCGTGTGGTGGCCGTACTCTCTCGCTGCAGCAATGGCACCGAACAGCCCCGCGATGGCGAGCGCGTTGGCAGCAAAGGCCATCAGGGACTGTTGATCGAACTCAGTGGCAATGAAGGCCTTGCTGCCGTCAAAGTCTGTCCCTGCAATCACAGCGAACGCGTTGATTCCGGCAAGCACTACCAGCACAGCCAGGAACGCCCATGGCATTCTGGTTGTCGTGAGCTTCCGGAGCTCAGATCGAATGAGTCTCTTCATAATCATGATGCGTCGACCTCCTGGCCGATCCGTGTGTTGGTCCAGTTGAGGAAGAGCTCCTCGAGCGATCCGGCTTGCGGTGACAGTTCGTGCAGCACAATCCCAGCGGCGAAGGCCTGCTCTCCGATTTCGTCGATTTGGATGTCTCGCACAACCACTCCGTCCGAATCGTGGTGCTCAATGGTTGCGCCTGCGTCTTCCAGGACACGACAGAGCCGGTCCCTGTTATCGGTCCGGACCAGCGTGGCCGCCTGCTGAAGTTCGGCAAGGGGCCCCTGGGCCACGATCCGCCCCTCGTTGATCACGACAACATCGTCGGCCAGGTGCTCGACTTCGGCAAGCAAGTGACTCGAGACCAGCACAGTCCCTCCCCTGCCTGATTGTGCTCTTAGCCGATCCCGCAGGGTCCGAATCCCTTCGGGGTCCAGACCGTTGCCTGGTTCGTCGAGGATCAAGACAGGCGGTTCGCCCAACAGAGCCGCGGCTAGGCCAAGTCGCTGACGCATGCCCAGTGAGTAAGCCCCGACTTGCCTGTCTGCAGCGTGCGACAGCCCCACCTCTCCAAGCACTTCAGCGACTCGACGCTGGGGTATGCCGGTGGCGTCGGCCAGGATTCGCAAGTGGTTCCGCCCGCTTCGGCCGGGGTGGAACGCGTCGGACTCGATCATCGCCCCGACCGTGTGGGCAGGGTTGTCGAGATCTCGATAGTTCCGGCCAGAAACTGTGACGCGGCCGCGATCTGCTGAAGCGAGACCGAGCATCATCTTCATCGTGGTTGACTTCCCCGAGCCGTTGGGTCCAAGGAACCCAGTGACTCGGCCGGGCTGAACGGTGAAACTGAGATCGTCGACCACGGTGTTCTCGCCGTATCGCTTTGTTAGGTGCTCAATGACAATGGGGTGTGACCCCGTTGCAGATGTCATGGCAGTTGCTCCTCTGGTTTGGGTAGGCGGTTGGCGGTGAGGCTGTCGGCAAAGATGCGTAATCCGGGTCGACCAGCGCTCCATATGGCGGTGGCCACGACCAAGGCGCCTGCGGTCAGGAATAGGGCATCGAGGCTCCAGCGCGAAACCATGCCAGCGGCAGCCTGAGAGATCGAGACCAACCCAAGGCTGGTGAATGTCACCAAGCTCATCGTTCGGCCCAACATGGCCTCGGGCGTTCGGGCTTGGATCCACGTGAAGAGATTGATGGCCAGATAGCCGTTGCCGAGGCCGAGGCCAGCGAGGAGCACTGCGTCGATCCAGAGATTCGCAGCCACTCCCAGTGACGCAACCACAACACCAAACCCCGAAAGGACAGCTAGGACGACCAGTCGCATTGCGGCGCTTGAGGGCTTGCGCGTAACCCCAGCCAACAGGTAGCCGCCCAGGTTGCCCACAGCGAATGAGCCCATCAGAACGCCAAACGCCAAGGCCCCTTCGGAGAGTCGCTGGTGAGCGAGCAGAGGGATACCGACAAGCAAGGGGCCCACGACGAACAGATTCACGGCAATGAGTACTGAGAAGACAAAGCGGAGTGCTTCGTCTTCCCAGGTGTTGCGAATGCCCTCCGCAATGGACTCCCATAGCTTTGCGTCGAGAACGTCACCATGGCCGCGTCCACCGCGCTGGATCGCCCCGACGGCAGCCGCGGACACGATGAACGTCAACGCGTCGAAACCGTAGGCCAGCCCAATGCCCAACAACGACGTGGAGTAGCTGGCTATGACGATTCCGGCGAGTGCGGGGCCGGCAAACCCAGCCAGCTGGGCCGCCGTCATCTTCAAGGCATTGCCAGCCTCCAGATCGTTACGTTCCACAAGAGAAGGAACGATGCTGTTCTCTGCGGGGATTGCGAGTCCGCTGAACAATCCAAAGCAGAGGGCGTAGCCGTAGATCATCCACATCTGCGTGGCATCGCTCAGGACCACAAAAGCCATAGCCGCAGTAAGTGCGGCACGGGCTATGTCAGCACCGACCATGACGCGACGCGGTGCAAACCGGTCAGTCACGGCACCCCCGATAAGCATGGAGCCTGCACGTGGGAGGCCCTCAAGGGCCAACACCAAACCGAGCGCAAAGGGATCGGCCGAGATCTGCAGAACCAACCATGGCGTGGCAATCAACGCAAACTGATCGCCGAGTAGCGAGGCGGAGGAGCCCGCCAGAAGTAGGCGAAACTCACGCGCTGCCATGACCCGCCGGAGTGATCCGGCGTGAGCAGCCCCGCTCTTGACCTGAGCTTCGATGGGGTTTTGATCCGTTTTCATCTGTTCCAACTCGTGCTCGATAGACACGATCAAACAACGCTTGGAGAGCCACGTCACCCCCCTGGGAGCGGATCCAATGTCCGTCGCGTGGGGGATTGCGGTTGCAATCACACCGCGCGGACGCGACCGGAAGCAGAGCTGCGTCTACTGAGATCGCTCATGTGCGTGCTGTACCTTGATGACAAGCAAGCTGCTCAAGCGACCAGGCGAGACGAATCGCTGTTGCACCCATCGGGGGCAACAGGCTAGGCCGCCGGGGAGTGGTGCCACCGCTGGCACCGACACCGCTTCGGGCAACACCGGCGCGTTACCCATTAGTAAGGCGAATGTTGCGATTACCCCTGTCGCATGTCACACCCACCCACTAGGTTGCGGTCTCTAAACCCATTCACACGGGGAGACAGGGAGAACCAATGAGTTTGAATAGCCGTAAAACCGGCCTGATGGTGTCGCTCGCGGCACTCATGGCCCTGATGGCCACGCTCTTTGTGCCAGCTGGCGCAGAGTTGGACACGTCAGGCAAACAAGGCGCCGTCAAAGTGAACGATGGTGGCAGCGTCACCTATTGGCTCACGATTTTGCACAACAACGACGGCGAATCCGCGATTGTTGAAGACGACGGCGAAGGCGGCGTCAACCGATTCCGCAACGTGGTGCGCGCTGAGCGCAAAGAAGCCAAGAAGAACTCCACGGCAGCCAAGAAGCGCTCCTCCATCTTCGTTTCAAGCGGCGACAACTTCCTTGCCAGCCCTGCCTTCGCCGCCTCACAAGCCGACGATGTCTACTACGACGCTCGAGCGCTGAACATCTTGCGTTACGACGCCATTGCGCTCGGCAACCACGATTTCGACTTCGGACCCGAGGTGTTGGCAGACTTCATCGAGTCGTTCCCCAACAAGAAGCGCCCGCCCTACCTCAGCTCTAACATCAACTTCAAGGGTGAGACGTCGCTTCAAGACTTGGTCAACTCCGGCGCAATCGCCAAGTCCACTGTTGTCACAAAGCGTGGCGAAAAGATCGGCATCATTGGGGCCACCACGCCCAACCTGCCCTTCATCTCAAGCCCAGGCGACGTGGTCGTTCGCGAGAACGTGGCCAAGAACGTCCAGAAGCAGGTCAAGCGCCTTCGCAAGCAAGGCGTGAACAAGATTGTGTTGATCTCCCACCTCCAAGGCATCGAGGAAGACATTGCGCTGGCATCCATGATTAGGGGTGTCGATGTCATGGTCGCCGGCGGCGGCGATGAACTGTTGGCTAGCGATGGCGACGCTCTGTTGCCCTCCGACGAGGAAGACGAAGAGAACAACGAGACTGGCGAAGACGGCGCAGACGGAATACCCGATGCGCTCTACGGCGACTATCCGCAGTACGCCATGGACGCAGCTGGAAAGAAGATCCCGGTTGTCACCACCTCGGGCAGCTACGGCTACCTTGGCAAGCTTGTGGTCGGCTTTGACGCCAAGGGCCGAGTTGTCAAGGTCAACAACACCAAGAGCGGGCCGGTGCGAGTTGTCAGCCCAACCATTGGCGACGACGGCGTCAAGGAAAACAAGAAGATGGAACGTCGCGTTACCCGCCACGTCCGAACGTTCGAAGACAGCTTGGCCACCAACGTCATCGCCACCAGCGAAGTAGCGCTTGATGGCCGACGCAGCCCCGGCGTTCGTACGACCGAGACCAACCAGGGCAACCTGATTGCGGACTCCCAGCTTTGGCAAGCCCAGCAAAGCGCAGCAGAGTTTGGGGCTCCCCAGCCCGACGTTGCTATCCAAAACGGTGGCGGTATCCGAAACGACAGCGTGATCGCCGCTGGCGACGTGACCGAGCTTGACACCTTCGACATGGTGCCGTTCGCGAACTTCATCACCGTCATGGAAGGCGTTGACCGCGAGGTATTCAAGGCGATCCTCGAGAACGCCGTAAGCCGCATCGATGCCAGCGGTGACCCCTCCGGTGACGGCACTGGGCGCTTTGCTCAGGTTGCGGGCTTCACCTTTACCTACGACTCCAGCGCAGCGGTGGGCTCCCGAGTAAGCAGTGTTGTCCTCGATGGCGGCACCGCCATTGTCACCGCCGGCGCAGTTGTTCCCGGCGACGACCTCAACGTTGCAGTAGTCGACTTCACCGCACGCGGTGGCGACGAATACGAGTGGGGCGACGGTGAATTCACCGTCCTCGGCGTGTCGTACCAGCAGGCGCTGTACAACTACATCGTCGATGAACTCAGCGGAAGCATCACCGCTGCTGACTACCCCGAGGGTGGCGAAGGCCGCATCGTACGAAGCAATGGCTAACTAGTCAGTCCCACCACGCTGGCTTCGGCTAGCTGGGTTTGCATGTGAGACTGCCCCGTCGCTTCGGTGACGGGGCAGTCTCGCGTAGTGGGCAGAGTTCAGCTTCTTGCGCGATCACCTTGAGATCAAAGATGCCGACTGGTTTGGTTGTGCTCTCGCCGCCCGCCGGTAGACCACGTCGACTATCTTGACCCTCGTTGGGCGCAGAACTCCCTGCGAAGCTAGGCCGACGCGTAAATCTGTCACCGCACTGGAACCCCGTTTGATGAACACCACAGTCCCCTACCGATCGAACATGCTCTTTCTCGTTGTGATCCTCGCCGTCGCCGCCTTTGCCTGCGGTGGCGACGACGATGACAATTCGGGCACCGCGGAGGACCAGCCAACCGCAGCTTCGGCAACCGAGAACCCCTCCGACGCTCCCGAAGAAGGGTTAGTCGAGGAGGAGGCAGAGCAAGCAGTCGGGGCGAGTCTCGCCGCCGCTGCGCAATGCCTGGACGAGCTGGGCTTCAACACCGCTGCCGGCGACGAGAGCTCAACTGGACTGACGCCAGACATGATGGAGGGCCTCGGCATTTCCGAGATCCTCACGTTCGACAAAGGCGCAGGTTGGGGTGGCACCATCGAGTCCTACGCATCGTCCGCACAAGCCGATGTCGCCGAGGACGGATACGCCGGTTCACCCCTTGGCTACGAGGTGGACCGGGTCGACGACATCGTCTTCAAGACCACCGGCCCCGCCGAGGACCTGTCCGAGATCGCCGGCTGCCTCACCAGCTAGTCCCACTCCGAACCCCACTACCTCAACTGGCGGACGATGACACCGCCTGGCCACTCTGACCTTATCATCCATTAATCACGTACTAGTACGTGATTACTCATGTATACTGCGGTCATGGATACGCACGAACTTGTGAAGGCGCTCCTGCGCGCCGCAACGAAGACAACGAATAGGCTCGACGGGTCGCTGGCATCGATCAAGGGAATCTCGTTTAGCGAGTACCAGCTGCTGTCGGCCCTCGAACAACGACCGGGCATGGTCTCCACGAGAGTCGACCTCGCCGCCGAGGTTGGCCTGACACCCTCAGGTGTCACCCGAGCATTGAAGCCGCTAGAGAAACTAGGTTTCGTGAACACCGTCAAAGACGTACGCGATGCCCGACGCTCGCTGGCCACGCTCACAGCCGCTGGTATCGAACTGGTCCAAGATGCCGCTGGCGTCGTGGCCGACACCGTCGCGGAGATTGATGGGATAACCGCCCTGTCTGACCAAGACCGCGATGCCCTCGGCCAACTCCTGGGCAGCATGGCGCGGTCTTAAGCGACTGCAGCCCCCTGGAAGCGATTACGGTTCGTTTGGTGCTGTCCGCACCACGATCTGGGGGTTCTGCAGATGTCTGATGGTCAACGGTTGTCGGTTGCCGATCGTGTGGAGATCCACGAGCTGCCGGGTCGGTATGGCGATGCAATCGACGACCGCAACTGGGACCTCCTTGACCGGGTATTCACCCACGACGCCGTGTTCGACCTCACCGGCGTAGGGTCGCGTGTGTGTAACGGCCTCGATGACATCAAGGCCTTCATGGAGCACGAGGCTGCTCACCCCAAAACCCACATGATGACCAACGTCTATGCCGACCCCGATGGCGACGGCGCACAGATGCGCTCACGCATTGTCGCCCTGCTTGGCAAAGGCCGCACCGGCACCGCCAGCTACTACGACCGACTGGTCCGCACCCCTGACGGTTGGCGCATCGAACACCGCATCTGCAGCACCCACCGCCTCCACAAACGCGAAGCCGAAGTCGACCGCCTTGGCATCGCCCTCTAGCGCCGCCTCCCAGTCGCCCATCTCCCCGCCCAACTGGCGGACCAGCGTCCCGGCCACGACCACGCCCATCCGCCAGTTCAGAGCGCTCTGAAGGGATGGCGGGACGTGCGAGACTGGGGAGATGTTGCATGCACTGTTTCTTCCACCCTTTGGGGAGCTTGCCGATCCGTTGGCCCTTGTCGAGCTCGCTGTCGCTGCCGAAGGGGCCGGGTGGGATGCGGTGTTCTTGTGGGATCACGTGCTGCGCCGCGAAGGTGAACCTCAGGAGATTGCAGACCCCTGGGTAGCCATGGCGGCTATGGCGATGGCCACAGATCGCGTGCGGCTAGGGCCGATGGTTACGCCCATCACCCGTCGTCGACCAATCAAACTGGCGCGGGAAACAACCACGCTCGACCATCTCTCTGAGGGCCGACTCACTCTGGGCTTGGGGCTCGGGGTCGACACCACCCGAGAGCTAAGTGGCTTCGGTGAGATTGTGGACGAACGCATTCGGGGCCAGCGGCTAGATGAAGGCGTCGACCTGCTGACCCAGTTCTGGACAGGCGAGGAGGTCAGCTACCACGGCGAACACTTCATCGCTGATGGTGTTGTGGTGGCCCCCCGGCCGTTCCAGCAACCACGCATTCCGCTTTGGTTCGCTGCAAGAGGGAGTGCCCGCAAACCGGTTCGCCGGGCTGCTCGCTATGACGGCCTCTTTCCCATTGAAGTCGACGAACCGGGTCTGGTCTCGATGCTGGACGTTGTCCGTGAGGAGCGAGGCTCTTTGGACAACTTCGACGTCATCAAGCACCCAGCAGACGCGGCGCAATACAGCCGGTTCGAGGAGCTGGGCGTGACCTGGGCTGCGACGGGCCCGGGACCCGGCGATACCGGCGTGCTCCAACTTGCTTCGACGCCACCCAAAGACGTCTTCACCGCAGGCTGAGCAGTGGGTTGGGAGGCGCTCAACCAATGGGGTGACGATGCTGTCCGCATCGAACGCTTTACTGACGGAGTGGCCAACGACGTCTGGGGCGTTCGCGTCAACGATCGGGTCGCCGTAGCCCGTCTGGGATCGAGGAGCGATGCCGACCTTGCGTGGGAGACAGAACTCCTGCGCTACCTAGACGGGCAAGGCATGAACGTACCGCTGCCGGTCGCAACCACCGATGGCCGGTACTTCGTAGATGGCCTCGTCGTGCTGACCTACGTAGAGGGCGAGCCACCCAAGACTGAAGATGATTGGCGTCGGGTTGCCAGCACGCTGCGTCAACTCCATCAACTCACCCGTGGCTGGCCGCAACGACCAGGTTGGTGCTCTTCTCAAGACCTGCTCACCGCTCAGACCGGCACGAAGGTCGACCTGAGGGCCATGCCCGCAGACGGAGTCGCTCGGTGTCGCGCCGCCTGGGCCAAACTTGCTGACCGCGAAACCTCGGTTGTCCATGGCGACCCCAACCCCGGCAACGTCCGCATGACCGCCGACCGCGTGACGCTGATCGACTGGGATGAGTCCCACGTCGACGCACCGGACCTCGACCTTGTTCTGCCACACAACGCAGCAGACCTCGACGATGCCAGCCTCGCCATAGCGTCGCAGGCGTCAGCGGCATGGGAAGCCACTGTCTGTTGGGACGATGACTACGCCAAAGACCGGCTAGCCGATGTTCGCCCCGTCTGACCCTGAGGCACACTGCACCGATTGCTTCCGCAAGTAATACTGGATAATCTATATCCGGATATGTAGTATCCGGGTTATGAGATTGGGAGATGGAGTTGAGTGGGCCTTGCACTGCTGCACGGTGCTGGGCGCCCTGCCGCCGGAGCAAACAATCCCTTCGTCGGTGTTGGCCGAGTTCCACGGGGTGCCGTCGGCGTACCTGGCCAAGCAGATGCAGGCACTCTCACGAGCAGGGATCGTCCAGTCTGTTCCAGGCCGCAACGGCGGCTACAAGCTGGCTCGCGCTGCGGATGACATCAGCATCCTCGACGTCGTCCTCGCGGTCGAAGGTCCAGAGCCGGCGTTCCGATGCACCGAGGTACGCCAACAAGGTCCCAGCGCAGTCGCTCCTGCTCGCTACGTGAAGCCATGTGGCATCGCCGCCGCCATGTGGCGAGCTGAGGAGGTGTTCCGCCAAGAACTCGACGCAACGACCCTTGGCGATCTTGTCTCCGAACTCGACACCGGGGTCGATCCCGAACAAACCGAGAAGGCCATTATCTGGCTTAGCCAACGGCTCGGTCCAGCTACCACACCCGTCAATACACCGGAGAAGTCATGAAGAAGATCCTGGTCACCGGCGCTACCGGCGTGATTGGGCGCCGGGTCGTGCCCGCACTAGTCAAAGCAGGGCACCAGGTAACAGCCGTTGCCCGCACACCCGAAAAGGCCGCAGCACTCACCAAGGCTGGTGCCGACCCGGTAACGGTTGACCTGTTCAACGCCGACGACGTCGCGTCAGCGGCTGCCGGCCGCGATGCGATCATCCATTTGGCGACCAACATCCCACTCGGGATCTCTGCTGCTCGGCCCAGCGCCTGGAAAACCAACGACAGGTTGCGCACAGAGGCAGCCAACAACCTGGCATCGGCCGCGATCGACGCCGGAGCGGCTACCTATGTCGGCGAATCCATCGCCTTCCCCTACCTCGACTCCGGCGCGGCTTGGATCGACGAGACACAACCGTGTGGCTACCACTCGGGTTCCCAAACCTCGGTTGACGCAGAAGCAGCGGCTCAGCGAGTAACCGACCACGGCGCCGCTGGCGTGATGCTTCGGTTCGCGATGTTCCACGCAGTCGACAGTGGCCACATCGGGACGTTCATGAGCATGGCCAAACGGGGCATCTCTCCCTTCTTTGGTGGGCCGGACGGCTACCAGTCATTTATCGATGCAGATGATGCCGCCCGAGCAGTCGCTTCCGCACTTGACGTTCCCGCCGGCATCTACAACGTGGCCGAACCCAACCCGACAACGCGAGCTGCGCACGCCGCAGAACTCGCCAGCCTCCTGAACAAGAAGAAGCTTCGATCGATACCCACACTTCTTCAGAAGGCCGGGGGCAAACCCGTCACCGAACTCGGCCGATCCCAGAGAATCAGCAGCCGGAAGCTTCAAGAAGCCAGCAGCTGGGAACCACGCGTCGACGTGATTACCCGCTGGAAGGATCTCACATGACCCACCGCACCGTTGCCCGCATTGGCCTCGCCTACCTCGGCATCAACGCCCTGGTGCTTGGGATATGGGCCGCCATTGCGCCCCAATCTTTCTACGACAGCTTCCCGGGCCTTGGACGGTCCTGGGTGTCCGTCGACGGCCCCTACAACGAGCACCTCATTCGCGACGTCGGAGCCCTGAATCTTGCGCTCGCCGCTGTCCTCGTTGCTGCGCTCATCACGTTGTCCAAGGAGCTGGTGACGGTGGCCGCAGTGGCAGCGCTTGCCTGGGGTATACCGCACTTCCTCTACCACGCATTCAATACCGATCCATTGAGCACCGGAGACAATGTGCTCAGCCTTGGCGCGTTGGCACTTGCGTCGCTCTACCCCATTGGCTTGCTCTACCTCGCTCCCCGCCTGAAGGGGTCATAGCGGTCCGCGCACCCACCTGGCCATGAACGACATGTTCACTGCCGCCATCGAGTTGCTCGACCAACGCTGGCACCAAGTAGCGCCAGCCAGGGGCACTCACTGCGGCGTCGCTCTCACGAGACGGTCTGCGACTGTGCCGTCGCATCGCTTGGGCGGTCTGTTGAGGCAACCCCACCAGAGCGCTCTATAGGATGACGCGATGAACGAACCTGAGATCGCTGCGGGCCTCGCCGAGACCCCGGGCTACCGGTACGTAGAACTGGCCGGCGACCGGCTGTTTGTTTCCGGTCAAGTGCCCCTCGATGGGTCCAGCTCGCTCGTCGGCGCGGGTGATCCAGCGGCCCAAGCAACGGCGTGTCTCACAAACCTGCGCACGCTTCTGGGTGTACACGACTTCGACCTGGACGATGTGAGACACCTTGTGGTGTACGTGGTGGGTGAGCACCAGAACCTGTTAGATGCGTGGGCCGCGGTCACCGACTGGTTCGCCGACAACGTTCCACCTGCAACGCTGCTTGGCGTCAACCTCCTGGGCCATCGCAATCAACTGGTAGAGATCGACGCGACCATCGTGCGTCAGACTCCTTGACCCATCCAACAGCCGCACCCACCAAGGATTCAGCCGCCGCTACACGGCAAGGCGCGCGAAGATGCCAGCTTGGGGCGTTGTCTCGTGAGCCAACTCCGCCTCTCGCCACCACCGCGCTCGTACATCGAACCCCGCCTCGCCCAGCGACGCAGCAACGTCTTCGAGCATGTGCCGGTAATGGCGAAGCGTCGAGCCGGTGCCATGTGCGTTGGGTTGGACTTCTTTGTCATTGCCGCCAGCCTGGAACGCAACCAAGAGGTGTCCTGGGCTGGCCAGCACCCGCCGCAGCTCATGCCACACCTGGGGCAAGTCGGGCAGTGCGGTATGAATGATCGAGTACCACAGCACTGCGCCACTGAGCGACTCCCGATCGAATGGCAGAGCGGTGAGCGAGCCCACCTCGAAGCGCAAGTCTGGATGGGCACTGCGAGCAACCTCAACCATGCCCGGTGAGAGATCGACGCCCCTAATGTCGAGGTTTCGATCTGCGAGGTAGGCAGTGACGCGTCCCACGCCACAACCAACGTCCGCCACAGGCCCGCCGCCGCTCTCCTCAACCTGGCGAACGAACGCACCCAACACTCCCCGATCAATCGGAGTTTCGAAGGCGGGCGACACCGTAGTCCCAACCGCTTCTGCATAGTCGGCTGCCGACTTGTCATACACGTGGCGGGTGGATGCGAGGTGGTCCGGGTCAGTCATCGGTTGATACTCCCAGCAACAGCGTGCATCATCCAGCCGGTTCCGCGTTGTCACTACGCACGACCCAGGCAATAGGTTGCTCTGGGTTGTAGCTACAGAACAGTCCCGTGGAGATGGACACCTCAAGGTGACGGCCGAGTTCGGGGTGGGCGGTTGCCAGCTTCTTGATTGCCGCTCGGATTCTCTTCGTTACCGTGGAGCGTGCGCGTTCAGCTGTGCTTGAGGTCCGACGAGTACGCCCCCCAATGCCTGCGGCTGCCGCGAGCTGCTCAACAAGAGCATCGAGCTCGTGCTGCGCGCGCTCGGACTTATGGATGTCGCCGGCTTCGTCGGCTTCCCTGAGTTCTTCCTGGAGCTCCTGAATCCGGTTGCGGTAGGCATCCATCGCGGTCGCATCGGCGACGACATCGGCGGGTCTTTCGACGACACCGGCGCCGATGAGATCGAAAATGTGGACCTCGCGTCCGGGCGACGAAAGCAGCTTGGCGATATCGCCGAGACCTTTGCTGTGGCGAAGAGATGTTGTGCGGCCCCCAAAGGTCGCAGACCAGTTCTCCCCCATGCGTTCAAGCCGAGCCTCCTGTCTTTTTTCGTTTCTGGTGCTCGGCTCGGCGAGTCGCTGTTCAGGCATGGTCGCGCCCGCCGCAGCGCGTTGGGCGGGGCCTTCAGGCGCAACCTGCGTGAGCGCCGCTCGGCAGACCTGGAGGGCCCGAGACGGAGCTATGGAGCGGCCGACGTTGCTGTCTGGCACTGCGAGGTCATCCAGCGATCCACTGTCTAGAACTGGTGCCGCTGACCAACCTCGAGCCAGCCTGAGGATTTCGTCGACGTCAGGATGCTCTGCCTCTCTGAGCACTGCAGTGCCGATGAGCAGCGCCATGCCCTGTTCTCCAAGGTTGCGAGCCGACTGCACATGGTCAAGGAGCAGCAATACTTGGCGGGCGGCCTGGCGATGGTCGCCGTGTTCGAGGCTTCGCAGCGCAAGCAGGCGCAGGCTTGCCCCCACACCGAAGATGTAGCCAGCCTGTTCTGACAACTGCAGGGCGAGGCCGAGAGCGCCACCAGCATCATCTGAGTCGTCCACTAACCCAGCCATACCCTCTACAAGAAGAGCAAACATGTGGTTCAAGTCGCTCGGGTTCGTCTCTGTAACCACGGCTGCGGTTATCGCCCGAGACTCAGCAATCTGCCCCTGGGAAGCAAATACCTGGGCCAGAAACAGACGCATCTCCCGCTCGTTTGCGGTGAGACCTGCCCCCGATGCAGCCTCGATCACCTTTCGTGCATGATCTGCGGCGGCATGGGGATCACTGCGACGTCGTAGCAGGGCCAAGATCCGATGAAGCATGACCTTCGCCAGCGCGCTGTTTTGCGCGTGCCGGAGTGCGTCGTTGGCCAATGCCAACGCGTCTTTCTGCTTTCCCAACTCCCGCAGCGCTGTTGCAGTAGTGGCAGCAACCTCCGGCCACTGGTTCATGCTGGGGTCGGGCCAGCGTTCAAGAGCTGCCAACCCAAGTTCAGCGATCTCCGCGCAGTGGGCATGTGGAACCACGCCCCACAGAACGGTCAACAAACCAAAGGCCCGCTGCGGTTCATCGTCGCCGAGCGCGATCCTGGCAGCGGCCAAGTAGTCGTCAACACGGTCGACCAGTGACGCAAAGGCTGCCGTATCCCAATCGTCGCCACTCAGCTCGGCGCTGACAAACGCCTGTTGACAAACCGCATTCACGTACGCCTGCGTTGTCGACTCTCTCTCGGCGGCTTCTTCGAGTCGCTCCTCGGCGTAGGCCCGCGTCGTATCGAACAGCCGGAACTGGCTGGACCGACGGCCCGCCTCTACCGCAACCAGCGAATGATCGACCAACCCCGTGAGAAGGTCTGCTGTGTGCAGGAGCGGCGCTCCAGGGTCGATCATACGGTGGACCAACTCGGCGTCGAACCGCCCGGGGAAGACCGCGAGCTTGCGGAACAACACACGTCCTTCTGGCTCAAGCAGGTTGAAGGACCAGTCGATTGTGGCCCGTAGGCTCCGGTGTCGCGACTCACCACGAAATCGACGGCGGGCCAACACTTCGACACCATCTTCCAGATGGGCCAACATCTCGTTGGGGGTCATCGACCTGGCCCGGGCCGCGGCCAGCTCTATCGCTAGCGGCATGCCGTCAAGACGACGGCAGAGCCGTGCGATCGCCGCCACATCACTAAGGGCGGACTCCGGAGCTCCGCCATCGCGAGCTCGCTGCACGAACAACTGCACTGCTGGCGAGTCTGTTAAGCGTCCAGTGCCGTTCACTGGCTCAACGGCAAGCGGAGCCAATACATAGAGGTGTTCCTCAGGAACACCCAGCGGGACACGGCTGGTAGCGAGGACGCTACAGCCCACGGCCCGGTCCAGTACCGCCATCGCGACCTCGGCGGCGCCATCCACTACGTGCTCGCAAGTGTCGAGCACGATGACCGTAGGTTGGCCAGCGACCCACTCGATCATCTCCGCAAGCCCACTGAACCCAAGTCGCCTCGACACCACGTCGCCGAAATCATCGGTCGGCGTCGCGCCAGAAAGCTCGACGAAAAGGGTCAGCTTGTCTGCGGTTATAGCCCGAGCCAGCGTGGTCTTGCCGATGCCGCCCGGACCGACGATAGTCACGAGCCGTTGCTCGGAGAGCCTAAGGCCGAGTGCGTCAATGTCGGTGTCTCGTCCTATCAGCGGCTGCATGACATTCAGGACCCTTCGGTGCACCGGTTGGCCGGACCGTTGTCACTCACTCCAACCAACGCAGCCATCTCGGCCGCGCTTCCTTCGAGGTCTTTCATACGGGCGGTCAACGCAGACTCTGACACAAATTGCTCACTCGACACCGTGTCTAGAAGCTCTGCGTTGCCGATCACGCGCTCGGGTCTCGTTGCCAATACCCACAACACATCGCATGCCTGCGGCTCCGGATGACGCAGTTCATTTCGAACCCGCACCTCCCGAGCCGCCAGGCCAATGACGACGTCGCCGAACTTGATCATGCTTTCCATTCAAGCAGACGGCGTTGAGTGCCTCACTTGAGGCGCTCCGCACGCTCACCACGTCGAGCAACTGCCAGAGCAAACGTCAGAGCGCACTACTGATGTGCAGGCGACGTTCGGTGTCCCAGAAAGTTTCTTCTTTGTCACGTCGTGACCCAATAACTCACGCCTTACCAGTAGAAGCGCTCCCCGGACCGGACACGCGCTACTCACAATCACATCTATGAAAGGGCTAACGCCATGACCACCGCACTCCTCAAGCGACCAACAACGCTCGACACCGACCTTCTCCTTGAGTTTCGCCGGCTTGCCGCGATCGACGATGCCAACAACACGTTCTTCGACGAGACCCATCGCCATCTTCAAGCAGCGGGCCACTACACCATCAACCTTCCCGTCGAGGTGGGTGGCGGTGGACTGAACTTGCTGGATACGGCTCGTCATCAACGCCTCCTTGCCCGTTACGCGCCTGCCGCTGCGCTGGCAACCTGCATGCATCTCTACTGGACTGGTGGGGCCACAGACCTCCGCAACCTTGGCGTCGAGGGCCTCGACTGGGTGATCGACGACGCCATGTCTGGTGAGATCTTTGCGTCTGGTCACGCAGAGGCGGGCAACGACGTCTCGACCCTCATGTCGACCACCGTCGCCGAACCCGTTGATGGCGGCTATCGCATCTCGGGACGGAAACACTTTGGCTCGCTTGGGCCCATATGGACCCAGTTGGGTTTCCACGCGATGGATTCAACAAACCCCGAGCAGCCACTGGTCATCCACGGTTTCGTCAAGCGCAGCGACCCTGGTGTCACGGTGGTCGAGAACTGGGACACCATTGCGATGCGCTCGTCACAGAGCCACGACACCGTTCTGGAATCGGTCTTTGTGCCACACGAGCGGATCGCGGCAAAGGTCCCCATCGGGGAAGACGAAGGCGCTGCAGGAACGGCGTTCGTGTGGGGCCTGGCCTTGATCAGCAACGTCTATCTCGGCGTTGCACAGCGAGCGCTCGAACTTGCAACTGAAGCACTAAAGGCAAAGACTTCAATCGCGCTTGACGGCCGGACCTTGGCGCACAATCCCATGCTTCAGCATCAGGTCGCAGAAATGTGGATTGCCCTGGACGGCGCAGCCTCGTCGCTCGACATGTTCGCAACCGATTGGGTCAATGGCGTCGACCACGGGCCGGAATGGGACATGAAGCTCTTTGCGGTCAAATACCGCACCAGTGAAGTCGTTCGACGCGTGCTGGACATCGCGGCCGACGTCGCCGGCGGTGGCGCCATCCGCACCGACTCTGAGCTTTCGCGCCTCTTGCGGGACTCCCGGGCCGCTGCCTACCACCCGCCTTCCCACGCACTGGCTCACGAGTTCATTGGTAAGGCCGTGCTGGACATCGACCCCGAGGGACCCAGGTGGTGACCAGTAACAAGCCCACCGCTCTGGCGGGCGTACAGCATCACCGAGAGCTCCAAGCGAAGCCTAAGGATCCAAGACCATGACCATCACGAGACCACAACAAGACCACGCTCCAAGCCCGAAAGTATCGAGCGGCCGCGGCGCTTTCAACGCCTGGTTCTTCGATACCTTCGACCGCTACATCAACTTCATCACGAAGCCTTCCAAGCGCGCGGCGTTCGCGGACATCGCCCCTGGCCGGATCCTCGAGATAGGGCCGGGGACCGGAGCCAACTTTGCCTACGTCCCCGCTGACAGCAAGTACCTGGCGCTGGAACCCAACAGAGCAATGCACCAGCGCCTCGCACGCCGAGCGGCGCAGCGAGGGGTCGATCTAGAGCTGCTGCCTTACCCCGGCGAGTCCGTACCACTGGAGTCATCGTCGGTCGATACGGTCATCTGTTCTCTGGTTCTTTGCACAGTGCACGACCCTGCTGCGGTACTGCGCGAGGTCAAGCGGGTGCTGCGCCCTGGGGGAACGTTCCGATTTGTCGAACATGTGGCGGCTCACCCAGCGTCACCTCGGCGATGGCTCCAAGCAAGCATTAGTCGGCCGTGGAGCTGGATCTTCGAAGGGTGCCAGCTCTGCCGCCACACCGGCGCCGTTGTTGAAGGTGCGGGCTTCGGGTCGGTACAGATCCGCAAGCAGCGCCTTCGACTATCCATGTTCGTCCCGGTGAACAGCTCGATCCACGGCATCGCGACCAAGTAGGGCGCGGCCCCTCCCACTGCCGAATACGCAACGCACGACCAATCACTTCCTCACCCTCATCAAGGAACCCTGCAAATGAAGACTCCAACGCAATACCCAGACCTGCCCCAACTCGGCGGACCGGTGTTTCTCACCGAAGCCGGTCTTGAAACCGAACTCATCTTTGACCACGGCATCGACCTTCCCGACTTTGCCAGCTTCCCGCTACTGCAGAACCAAGCCCAGCGCGAGTTACTCGCTCGCTACTACAGCGCCTTCCTGGACATCGCTCGCCGAGATGGCGCAGGCGTCGTCTTTGAAACACCAACGTGGCGAGCCAACCCCGACTGGGGCACTCGCCTCGGCTACGGCGCTACTAGTCTCGATCGCGCCAACCAAGACGCTGTTGCCTTTCTCAAAGAGCTTCGCTCCGCGAACCCAGACGTCACGATCGTTATCAGCGGCAACGTTGGGCCCCGCGGCGACGGCTACCAGGTCGATCAGGCAATGACCGAGAGCGAAGCGTCCAGCTACCACGGCCCTCAGATCGAATCGCTGGCAAACGCCGGTGCCGACCTAGTTACGGCACTGACCCTCAACTACTGCGACGAAGCGATCGGTATCGTCGCTGCCGCCGATGCTGCGAAGATCCCGGTTGTGATCTCCTTCACCGTCGAAACCAATGGCCTCCTCCCGTCAGGCCAACCGCTAGCTGACGCGATTGAGGTCGTCGACGAAGCGACAAACCAGCGAGCTGCCTACTTCATGGTCAACTGCGCGCACCCCAGCCACTTCGTGGACGTCTTCGCGCAGCCTGGACCATGGGAACGAATTCGTGGCGTCAGAGCCAACGCCTCGACGATGAGCCACGAAGAACTCGACAACGCTGAAGAACTCGACCGGGGAGACCCACACGAGCTTGCGAGCGCCTACCTCGCACTTCGAGATGTGCTCCCCGCGCTGTCCGTGGTTGGCGGATGCTGCGGCACCGACCTTGCTCACGTAGATCACATCAGCGCAGCATTCTCGGCGTAGCCGCAGTCGATCAACAGCGGCCACCCCCCGTCACCCAGACGTGAATGTTGTATGTCTGACCCCGATTGGCTGTAACCGTGGCAGCCTGGCGTCGTCCAGAACGCGTCGTGCGAGGCGGACGTGCGCGAAACTGACTCCCCCAGACCCCAGAGGTAGCTCCCCATGGCGATGATCGATTTCACCAAGAAGATTCACAAGCATTGTGCCGATGACCTCGAGCCGGGCGAAGAAGTTCTGGCCTCAACCTTCGGCCAGCCGCCTGGCGCCATCCGTCGCCAGGTTGCCTTTGGCGCGATCGGCGGGGCGGTGGGCGCAGTGGCAGGTGATGCGCTCGCGAACAAGCGCATCAAAGACTCGGACCAGCGCGACGGCGAAGGCATCACGATGGACATTCCAAAGGGCAAGGCAGTCCTTGGGTTGACGTCGCAACGCCTCCTGGTGTTTGGCCATAGCGCCATGTCTGGCCGGCCCAAAGGCTTGAACGCCGCTATCCCGTTAGACCAGATCCAGTCAATCAACGTCGATCAGGGCAAGATGGCTGGCAAAATGCTCATCACCTTCGCTGACGGTTCATCGGTTGACTTCGACATCGTGAAGACAGCAGGTCCTCGGCCGTTCGCAGACAAGTTCACCGAACTCACCGGACGCTAGGTTCGTTTCGGTCGCTGGACCGGATGGTCCAGCGACCGCTTACAGAACTTCGGCCAGGTCGACGCCCAAATCCAGCACCGGCGCGGAGTGGGTAAGTTCGCCGACGGCGATGAAGTCGACCCCGGTGGCGCCAACAGCTTGTGCTGTGGCTAGTGTCAGTCCGCCGCTGGCCTCGAGCTTTGTCTTCGATCCAAGGTCGGTTCGTAGCGCAACCGCAGCTCGCATCTGCTCGGTCGAGAAGTTGTCGAGAAGGACCTCATCCGCCCCGGCGTCGAGGGCGACCCGGAGATCTGCGAGGCTGTCGACCTCTATCTCTACCGGCATCGATCCCTGGAGGGCCCGGACAGCTCGGTAGGCCTCGGCAACTCCCCCGGCGCTGGCGACGTGGTTGTCCTTGACTAGTGCCATGTCGTAGAGACCCATCCGGTGGTTCAGGCCGCCACCGCAGCGAACGGCGTACTTCTGCAAGGCGCGTAAGCCGGGGAGCGTCTTGCGGGTGTCGCGTACCCGCGCACCCGACCCTTCGAGCGCATCGGCCCACTGGCGTGTGCGTGTCGCGATGCCCGACAGATGGCACAGGAGATTCAGTGCAGTGCGTTCGGCCGTGAGCATGCTGTTGGTTCGGGCAGTGACGCTGGCAACAATGTCGCCTGACTGGACGCGGTCGCCATCGTCCTTCAAGTACTCGAAGTCACTAGCGTCGCCGCCGCACACGATGTCGACAACCGCAGCAGCGACGGGCAGACCAGCAACCACGCCACTGGCACGCGACCCAAAGGTGGCTGTGCTTCGCTGTAGGGCGGGGATGGTGGCCGTGGACGTGACATCGACGCCGTCGGCCAAGTCTTCGTGGAGGGCGGTGAGAATAGTGTTTTCAATGGCGTCGGGGTCTAGGCGTGCGGCTTGCAGCCGCTTTGCTGTTTCGGCCGAAATCGCATGGGTCTCAATCACAGCCCCACCGTAGCGAAGGCACAGCGATCCGGGCCGTCCCAGGCGCCGCGGCTCGCCGCCGGAGGCTGAACGGAACGGTTAGAAAAACTGGTCGATGAGAATCAAGTTCCCATCTGGGTCGGTGAGCGTGATTGAGGCTGGACCTTCGGTTCCTGGTTCGACCTCCGAGGTGAGTGGCAGGTCCGCCTCTCGCAGAGATGTCTGAATGTCTCGGATGTCGGTGAAGGCCTCGAGGCGTTCCATCCGGTTGGTAAGGCCCGGGTTGAAGGTGAGGATGTTGGTGTCGAACATCCCGTGGAACAGGCCGATCGTGGTCTCCCCGTTCTTAAGGATTAGGTAATCCTGCGAAGCGTCTCCGCCGCTGACCGCAAAGCCGAGCTTCTCGTAGAAGTCCTTGGAACGTTTCAGGTCGGCCACCGTGAGCGACACGGAAAACGCTCCGAGCTCTGTGGTCCCAGGCAAGTTGGGATCCGCGGCTGGCACTGTTGGTAGGTCAAATTCTTCGGTCACAGCCTCAAGCGTAGTTGGATGTCTATGCGACCTTTGGATGACACAGCGAACGACGTCTGCCTGATTCGCCAGACGCCGAGACCCGTCATCGTGTTCCTTGTGAGCTCAACCCAGAGCTGGCCAACCAAGGAGACGAACCATGTCAACCGTTATCCACGCCCCAAAGGGAGAGGCCTCAAGCGCGGCGCCCGACCCAACCGGTGCCTCGGCGACTCCCGACGAACGCATCGCCGCCTCTAGGAGCAACAGACCGAGACGCATAAGACACTTCCTCAAGCGCTCATTCATGGCACTCGCTGCGCTTGTGGCACTGCTGGGCGTCTTCGTGGCCTACTCGTCCCGCCAAACTGAGGCTGACATCCAGGACTTACGCGACCGAGTGTCAGTGATCGGGTTGGCAAACCCGGCGCCCGTGTACGACGCCGCAGCGGTCGCTGACCTACCGGAACCGGTTCAGCGGTACTTCGACTACACCTTCGTAGATGTCCGCGAGCCGCTCGGCTACGCAGAGGTATCCATGGAGGGAGATTTCCGCAGGCCGTTGACCGACGGATTCTCACCCACATCCGCCGAACAGACCATTGCGGTGGGCCACCCAAGCCTGATGTTCTCAGCACGCACGACCATGTTTCCCGGCCTGTGGGCTCGTGCCTACGACTTCTACGCAAATGGCGAGATGGAGATGAAGGCGAAGGTCATGTCGACGCTGACCGTCGTAGACGAGTCCGAAACGCCTGAACTCAACCAAACATCGTTGCAACGGTGGTTGCTGGAAAGCCCCACGTACCCCGCAGCCCTTCTGCCCGGAGGCCCGGTGCGCTGGGAGCCAATAGACAGCACGCATGCTCGGGCAATCGTCGCCGCCGATGGACTTGAAGCTTCGCTCGTTGCCACCTTCCGTGCCGATGGCAGTCTCGAATCCTTCTCCGCAGAAACCGACGGTGATCTCACCACCTCCTACCACGGCTCGGGTGAGCACGTGCTGCGAGGCGACTATCGGCTGGTCGACGGCATGATGATCCCCCACACCTTCACCATCTCTCGAGCTGCCGGCGGCCAGCTCTTCCCCTTCTGGACAGGCGAGATCCGGTCAATCCGCTTCTTCGCCGCGGGCTGAGCTGTGGGAAGATCGCCGGCCCGGCAGACTGGACAGCTGTGATGACACTCTCAAGGACCGACAGCGGCCAGCTCCCCAGCCGAGGCGACTTGGCCTTGGCTGGGAGCCTGCTGGTTGTAGCGATCTTGTCGGGCTTCTTTGTCGACGCCAACCGGCCCGACACCATCGAACCGTCCACTTGGTGGCATTGGGCCCTCATTGCCACCCCGCCCGTTCTGGTGGCCGTGCGTCGCGTCAATCCCGTCCGGGTCACCGTGCTCGCCACGATCGCACAGTCTGCAATCTGGGTCAGCAACCTCCCCGAGGTCCTCCTGGCAGTGATCGTCATCCTCTACACCGCTGCGTCCGATGAAGACAGTCGCGGCATCCCGGTCGCTACCGGTGCCAGCGTCGTGCTTACGGTCGTGACCGGAGTCGGCGTTGCTGTGGCCGAAGACGTCACGCTCTACCAGTTGCCACTCATTGCGCTCACTTGTGGGACCGCGATCGCTTTGGGTGTCAACGCCCGACGCCAACGACTTGCGGCCGCACAACTTGCGACCGACGTAACCGAGACCCGCATCCTCGCCGACCAAGAACGAACACAGGCTGTGTCAAGAGAACGGGCGCACATCGCTCGAGAACTGCACGACATCATTGGCCACACGTTGTCGGTCATCGCGGTGCGAGCCGAAGCTGCAGACCGGGTGGCCCAAGCTCAACCGGCCGCAGCTGGCGAGGCCGTTAGCGACATTGCCGAAGCTGCCCGGGCTGCCCTAGGTGAAACGCGACAGGTACTGGCCGGCTTACGCGAGTCTGGACCAGCCGCACTAAGCCCAACACCAGACCTCCAGGCAACCCGCCAACTCGTCTCAGACCTTGCGAAAGCTGGAGTCGATGCCACCCTTACCGAACACGACTGCGACAAACACAACCCCCCGGCCGTCGTGGCCAGCGGAGCACACCGGATCGTGCAGGAATCTCTAACCAACGCAGTGAAACACGGCGGTCCCAATGTCACCATCCACGTCGAACTCACCTGCAGGCAGACCGCGCTCAACATCCGTGTGACCAACACCGTCACAGCAGAGGCAAGCACTGCACCCACGGGTACCCAGGGTGCAGGGCTAACCGGCATGGCAGAGCGAGCCGACATCCTTGGGGGCGTGTTCAATGCGAAGCGAGAGGATAAGCGCTTCGTTGTCCACGCCAGCTTGCCCTTCGACTCTTTGGCCGGAAAGGACACCCCATGATCAGAGTTGCCATCGCCGATGACCAGGACATGATCCGAGCTGGCTTCGCGCTCATCATCGACAATGAAACCGACATGAGTGTCGTCGCATCGGTCGCCAATGGCATCGAGATCATCGATGCTTGCCGAACCCGCCACATCGACGTCGTGCTCATGGATATCCGGATGCCACACCTCGACGGCTTGGCCGCCACCGAGCAGATCATGGCTCTGCCCGACCCGCCCCGCGTTGTCATCCTCACTACGTTTGGGCTTGACGAGTACGTGTCCACGGCCATCGTTGCTGGTGCCTCAGGCTTTCTCCTCAAAGACGCATCGTCGAGCGACCTCGTCGACGCCATCCGAGCCGTCGCTGCGGGAGACGTTGTCATTGCCCCTTCGCTCGTCAAGACCGTCGTCGAGCAAGCACGGACCTCTATCCAGACGCACGCGGTTCCAGGGATCGACCAGCTCACCGAACGAGAACTCGAGGTGCTCCAACACCTGGCGGCCGGTCGATCAAACGCCGAGATTGCCGAGCAACTCTTCCTTAGCGAAGCAACTGTTAAGACCCATCTCAGCCGTGTGCTCGCCAAACTCGGCGTTCGCGACCGGGTCCAGGCAGTAATCGCTGCCTTCACCGCAGGCATTGCACAACCCAACGACAACCCCGACGAGAAGGCGTGACACGCTGATGCCGACCTACGAGACTCTCCTCAGCTTTGCGGCTGCCACGATTGTTCTGGTCATGCTGCCGGGCCCAAACTTGCTGTACATCCTTGGCAATGGAGTCAGCGGTGGAAGGCGCGCCGCCTTGGCCTCCGCTGTAGGGGTGGAAATCGGCACCCTTGTCCATGTCGTTGCCGCTGCGATGGGTTTGTCGGCTGTTCTGCAATCCTCTGCTGTGGCTTTCTCCACCATCAAGTACCTCGGCGTCGCCTATCTCGCCTACCTAGGGGTCAAAGCCCTGAGATCCAAACCGGGCATTGAACCGGGCTTGGTCGTGGCGCTGCAGCCAACGCGCAGGATCTTGGGACGAGGGCTCGTGGTCAACGTCCTGAACCCGAAGGTCTCCCTGTTCTTTCTGGCCTTTTTGCCGCAATTCATCGATGCAGACCGAGGCTCAGCTACCAGGCAGATACTGATCCTTGGGGCAGTGTTCTTCGTGATTGCGCTCAGCATCGACCTCATCTACGCCGTCGGCTCAGGAGCGGTGGGCCGCTGGCTCAGCCGTCGGCCTCGACTGTTCCGCCAGCAAGAGCGATCCGCTGGCGTGGTCTACCTCTGCCTCGCCGGCTTCGCTGCCACCCAAGGCGGCCACCAGCCCGCCTCGACCTAGCGGCCACAGCTTGCGACGTCCAGCGATCAACCAGCGCCGCGATCGCGATGTCTAGTCTGAACTGATGTCGCCATCTGAAACTGTGACGAAGTTCATTGCCGCAATCGAAGCCAAGGACGTTGACGCCGCCGCCGCTCTGGCGGCCCCAGACATCTCGTACGAGAACATGCCGACCACACCCATTGTGGGACGGGAGGGACTGGCCGCGACCCTGCGTGCTTTCCTGGCACCAGCCAACAAAGTCGAATGGCCAATCCTCAACCAGTGGGAAGTGGGGCCAACGGTCATCAACGAACGCCTAGACCGATTCCAGATCGGCGATGGATGGCTCGAGCTTCCCGTCGCTGGCGTGTTCACCGTGAACGACAACGACCAGATCTCGTTGTGGCGCGACTACTTCGACATGGATACCTACACACGCCAACTCGCGGAACTCACCAAGTCCTAGCCATCGCTAGCTTTGAGCCGCTCGGGGTTCGGGTCGGTCCGTTGTGGGGGACGATAGCATCGAAGATTCTCTAAGAAGCATGGAGGCGGAAGCCTTGGACACCCAAAGTCTGCGCTCGGGCCTCCTTGCGCTCGCACAAAACCATCACTGGACATGGACGACCGAGGTGCAGCGATCCTTCGCCGCGCTACCGGGCGCCACGCAACACCAGCACCCGGCCGCCATGGTCGAAGCCCTTACCGAGACCGATCTCAACGTCATCCTTGCGGACGAGGCACTCAGCGGGACCCTTCAAGCCCAGATCAACGAGTGTTCCGAGCTGACGGCCCAGATCCCCAGCCCGCCCGATGTCGCCTACTTCTCACCCGAGTTCGGGATCAGCGACCTCGTGCCGCAGTATTCGGGCGGCTTGGGCATCCTGGCAGGCGACCACCTCAAAGCAGCAAGTGACCTGGGCACCTCGCTTTGCGGTGTTGGCCTTTTCTATCGTGAGGGGTTCTTCCGCCAGTCCGTAGCAGCAGGCAACCAACAAGAGCGCTATGAGCGCTACGAACCCGAGGATCTGGGCCTCATTGACATTGACGTTGAAGTCACCATCCCCGTGGGCGGCCGAGACGTTGTAGCCAAAGCCTGGCGCCTAGACGTGGGCCGCGTTGCCCTCATTCTTGTCGACACCGACCTTCCCCAGAACAGTACTGCCGACCGAGCCATCACCGACCGCCTCTACAGCGGCGACCGACGCCACCGCCTAGAGCAAGAGCTCGTCCTTGGCGTTGGCGGCGCCCGGGCCTTGGCTGCGATTGGCTGGGATGCGCCGGTCAGCCACCTAAACGAAGGCCACGCGGGTTTCTTGATTTTGGAGCTGCTGGATCGTCAGATCAGCAGTGGTGCGAGCCTGACCGAAGCCTTGAGCGCCATCCGACCCGGGCTGGTGTTCACCACCCACACGCCAGTGCCGGCCGGGATTGACCGCTTCGAACCAGCACTCGCGTTGGGGTACCTAGAGCCTTGGGCCAAACGCTGGGGTGTCCCCATCGATGTCGTCATGTCGCTGGGCGTTGACCCCACCGACGATCCGGCAACGTTCAACATGGCCGCGCTGTGTCTCCAAGCTGCAGGACGCGCCAATGGCGTGTCGAAGCTGCACGGCGAGGTCAGCCGGAAGCTTTTCGCCAACGTACCGGGAGGCACCGACATCGGGTCGGTTACAAACGGCGTTCACGCACGCACCTGGGTGATGCCCCGCCTCCAAGAGACGTTCGATGAGACACTGGGACGTGGCTGGGACAACGGCCATGCAGATGCATGGGACCGTGTTGAAGACATCGATCAAGACACCATCCGGGGGCTTCGCAAAGCCGGGAGCGGTGACCTTCGTGACCTGGTGGCCGAGCGCACCGGCGCGAGCATCGACCCCGACTCGCTGATCGTCGGTTTTGCTCGTCGCTTCGCCACGTACAAGCGGGCCACGTTGATGCTCGAACACCGGGCCGAACTCGAGGCCCTCTTGGCTAATGAGGACCAACCGGTCACCTTTGTCTTCGCTGGCAAAGCGCACCCAGCCGACAACGAGGGCAAGGCGCTACTGGCAGAGGTCGTTGCGTTCGGCGCCAGCGACGCAGCATGTGGTCGATTCTTGTTTGTGCCCGACTACGACATCGCCGTAGCTCGGGCCATGTACGCCGGCTGCGATGTCTGGCTCAACCATCCGGTACGTCCCCGCGAAGCTTCTGGTACCAGCGGTGAGAAGGCCGCGTTGAACGGCGGCTTGAACTGTTCCATCAGCGATGGATGGTGGGACGAGATGGCGGACGGCGAGAACGGCTGGACCATCCCTGCGTCAGCGGCCACTGACGCAGCCCTCCGTGACGCAGCGGAGGCAAAGGCAACTATTGCTTTGTTCAGGGATCAGATCGTCCCCGAGTACTACGCAGACGGTGATTCGATGTCGGCCCGTTGGGTTGCCCGCCTTCGCCACAACTGGCAAAGCCTCGGACCCAAGGTCACCGCAGCGCGCATGGTCACCGACTACCGCGAGCACTTTTACGGCCCAGCGCTCGCCGACGTCGAGCGTCGATGACCGCCTGGCCAGGCGACGCCTACCCCCTGGGGGCCACCTACGAGGGCGGGGGCACCAACTTTGCCGTCTACTCCGAGGTTGCTGACCTAGTAGAGATCTGCCTGTTCGACGATGACGGCACCGAAACTCGCCACAAGCTGCCCGAAGTCACGAGCTTCATCCACCACGGCTACCTCCCCGGCATCAGTCCGGGCCAACGCTACGGCTTCCGAGTCCATGGCCCCTGGGCCCCCGGCGACGGATTGCTGTGCAACCCGGCCAAGCTCCTGGTCGACCCGTACGCTAAGGCCGTCACCGGCCCTATGCAGTGGGGGCGCGAAGTGTACGCACACGCTGGCGATGACCACGATGTTCGCGACGTCATCGACAGCGCGCCGTTCATGCCGAAGTGCGTCGTCATCGACCCCAGTTTCGATTGGGGTACCGATCAACCCCCCAGTATCCCGTTGCATGAGACCGTGGTGTACGAAACCCACGTTCGGGGTATGACCATGTGTCATCCAGACGTCCCGCCTGAGCTCCGAGGCACCTACGCTGGCATGACATCGCCGCCGATCCTCAAGCACCTCACAACCTTGGGCATCACCGCTGTAGAGCTGATGCCGGTCCATCACTTTGTGCCCGAGCACAGCATTGTCGAGCGAGGCCTCACCAACTATTGGGGCTACAACTCGCTGGCCTACCTGGCACCACACGGCCCCTACAGCGCCTCGGGCGACACGGGCGGCCAGGTCGCCGAGTTCAAGGCCATGGTCAAGGCATTCCACGCGGCTGGTATCGAAGTCATCTTGGATGTCGTCTACAACCACACAGCCGAAGGTAATCAGCTGGGGCCGTTGTTGTCGCTAAAAGGCTTCGACAACCCTGCCTACTATCGCCTCGACCCAGAAGACCAGCGTCGGTACGTCGACTTCACAGGGACCGGCAACAGTCTGAACATGCGCCACCCCCAGTCATTGCAGCTAGTCATGGACAGCCTGCGGTACTGGATCTTAGAGATGCACGTCGACGGGTTCCGTTTCGATCTAGCAGCGGCTCTGGCCAGGGGTCTGCACGAGGTTGACCGATTGTCATCCTTCTTCGATCTCATCCACCAAGACCCTGTCATCAACCAGGTGAAGCTCATTGCCGAACCGTGGGACGTGGGCGAAGGTGGCTACCAGGTGGGCAACTTTCCGCCCTTGTGGTCGGAATGGAACGGCAAGTACCGCGACGAAGTCAGAGACTACTGGCGCAGCAGCGACCAGTCACTGGCCGAGTTCGCGTCGCGCCTGACCGGCAGCAGCGACTTGTACGCCTGGTCGGGGCGCAAGCCATCAGCCAGCATCAACTTCATCACCGCCCACGATGGTTTTACCCTCGCCGACCTGGTCTCCTACGACCACAAGCACAACGAAGCCAACAACGAAGAGAACCGCGACGGCGACTCACACAACCGTTCATGGAACTCCGGCATCGAGGGACCGACAGACGACCCAAACATCCTCGAGGTTCGCTCGACGCGCCGGCGTTCTCTGCTGGCCACGCTGTTCTTGTCCCAAGGTGTCCCCATGCTGTTGGGCGGCGACGAGCTTGGAAGATCCCAAGGGGGCAACAACAACGCGTATTGCCAAGACAACGAGGTCTCTTGGTTTGATTGGGACAACGTTGACACCGAGTTGTTGAACTTCGTCCGGCGCCTCATCCGGTTCCGCTATGAGCATCCGATCTTTCGGCGCCGACGATGGTTTGAGGGCCGTCCCATCCATGGCGAGGACGTGCACGACATCTACTGGTATCGCCCCGATGGCACACCAATGCTGGACGAGGACTGGGCGGTTGGCTACGCCAGGTCGCTCGCGGTGTTCCTCAATGGCAACGCCATCACCGCTACCGGGCCCCGAGGCGAACCCATCGAGGACGACAGTTTCTTGATGATGTTCAACGCGCACCAAGAGCCCATCATGTTCGTGATCCCCGAGCCGATGGGTGGAAGCAGTTGGACGGTAGAGATCGACACCGCAACCGACTCGGACCGCGGAGCTAACGTAAGCGCCAACGACAAGTGGGAAATCGCCCCCTGGGCTGTCGTGGTTTTGCGCCGACTGGACACAGGAGACCAGCGATGAACGTTCTGTTCGCGACCGCCGAGTTCACGCCTGTGGTGCGCGTCGGCGGCCTGGCCGAAGCTGCTGCTGGCCTTGTCAGAGCGCTCCGCTCGTCTGGGGTTGACGTTGAAGTCGTCCTGCCAGACTATGGCGGGGTCGAGCTCAGCGGCCAAACCGAAGTGCACGTAGAGGTCCCTGAATGGGTGGGCGACGTCCGCGTACGACGCGGCGCTCATCCCAGCGTTGGCGACCTCACCCTCGTTCATGTGCCAGGAATGGATCGCCCGCACCCCTACGTGGACGCACATGGCGAAGGCTGGGCCGACAACGATCACCGGTTCATGGGCTTCGCTGCGGTTGTGGCCGCACTTGCGGCAAGCACAGGGCCTGACGTCATGCACCTCAACGACTGGCATACAGCTGCCGCATTGGGGATGACGCATGCACCGGTCCCGACAGTGCTGACCATTCATACCCTCGGCTACCAGGGAGTGACCCACCGCGGCTGGCTCGACCATCTCGGGCACGATGCGCACCGTTTTGCCTGGTACGACGGCACAAACCCGCTTGCCGGAGCCATCGAGCTGGCCGACCGGGTAATCGCGGTCAGCCCAAACTACGCGTCCGAAATCGTGACTCCCGAGGCAGGCATGGGGCTACACGACCGGCTGGCCGCTTTGGGTGAGCGCTTGGTGGGTATCCGCAACGGCATCGACACCGCACTATGGGACCCCGAAACCGATCCGCATATCGCCCAGAACTACTCCCGCATTGACCTCGCTGGCAGAGACGTCTGCAAGAACGCGCTGGTCGAGATCGCAGGCTGGGAGCCTGCGCCGATCCCCACTGTTGGTGTGGTGTCGCGGCTGGTAGAGCAAAAGGGCATCGACCTCCTGCTCCACGCCTTTCGCTTCCTGCACACCATGCCCGGCCGGCTCGCAGTGTTGGGGGCCGGGTCGGCTGATCTGGCTGGCGCACTCGCCGATGCGGCAGCGGCCTCCCCGGACCAGATCTGGTTCTTCGACGGGTACGACGAAACCCTCGCCCACCAGATCTTCGCTGGCTCTGACCTTTTTGTGATGCCGAGCCGGTTTGAGCCATGCGGGCTGGCCCAGATGCAAGCGATGACCTACGGGTCCATCCCGGTGGTCACCGACGTTGGTGGCCTCCATGACACCGTCGTCGATGCTGACACGGACCGTAGTTATGGCACCGGCTTCGTCACCCCAACCGTCGATGCCGTCGGCCTAGTCGACGCGCTCCACCGCGGCGTTCGGGCGGTGCGCCACGCGGGACGCCGCGGTGCGATTCAAAAACGGGGGATGTCGGCTGACTGGTCCTGGGAAATTCCGGCTGCGCATCACCGAGACGTCTACGCCGAGATCTCCCGATAGGCGCCCCGGCTCTTCATCACTTTGGCGCGACGACTGAGGCGCCCTTGGCTAGAACCACTACCCCGGCGTCAGACACTGTGTAGTTCGCGGCGTCGTGGTCGGCGTCATAACCAATGCGTGCACCGGGCGGTACCACAACATTCTTGTCGAGGACGGCATTGCGGACGCTAGCGCCCTCGCCGATAACTACATCGTCCAGGAGCACAGCGTTCTGTACGATCGCTCCGCCCTGCACGCGCACCCCTGGCGACAGCACCGAGCCTTCGACGGTGCCACCCGAGACAACAACGCCATTGCTCAGGAGCGACGTGTGCACTGTTGAGAACCCATGCGTCCCATCGCTAACAACCTTCGCTGGTGGCAGGGTCCGAGCCAAGGTATGGATAGGCCACTCGGCGTTGTAAAGATCGAATGCGGGGAAATCGTCGATGAGATCCATGTGAGCGTCGAAGTAGCTGTCGATGGTTCCGACGTCGCGCCAATAGTGGCGTTGATCCAGCTGCCCGGGCACCTTGTTGTGCGTGAAGTCGTAGACATGTGCTTCGCCTTTGCCAACCATGAGCGGGATGAGGTCGCCGCCAATGTCGTGTCTGGTGGCTTCACTGGCAGCGTTCTCGTGAAGCAACTCGACAAGAGCGTCGGCGGAGAAGATGTAATTGCCCATTGATGCCAGGATCTCGTCGGGATCGTCGGCGATCCCGACAACCTCATCCGGCGCAGGCTTCTCCACGAAGCTCCCAATCTTGGAACCGTCAGAAGGCTGAATTACACCAAATTGTTCGGACTCGTCCTTGCGAACACGAATCCCCGCCACGGTCACCCCAGCGCCGGTATCGATGTGATGATCGAGCATCTGCCTCGGATCGATCCTGTAGATGTGGTCGGCCCCAAACACAAAAACGTAATCGGGTTTCTCGTCATCCAGCAGGTTCAAGTTCTGGTACATGGCGTCGGCCGACCCCAAGAACCAACGCGGCCCCTGACGCATCTGTGCTGGGACCGAGGTCACGTAGTTTCCAAGTAGGGTGCTGAGCCGCCATGTCTTCGACAAGTGAACGTCCAAGCTGTGACTCTTATATTGGGTCAACACCACGATCTTGCGGTATCCGCCGTTGGCCAGGTTGGACAAGGGAAAGTCGATCAGCCGATAGTGCCCACCGAATGGCACGGCTGGCTTGGCTCGATCAAGCGTCAATGGCGCCAGGCGCTTCCCCTCACCTCCTGCGAGAACGATGCTGAGGACTTTGGGGCGCGATGCGAATTCGAGCATATGTCAAGAATGGCT
Source organism: Acidimicrobiia bacterium (assembly GCA_030431575.1). Taxonomy (GTDB): domain Bacteria; phylum Actinomycetota; class Acidimicrobiia; order Acidimicrobiales; family UBA8592; genus JAUIIS01. The sequence continues at coordinate 33,321 of JAUIIS010000004.1, forward strand.
CATATCTTGGCGACATGGAAAACCCCGCACCAAGCGATACGCCTCCGCCTATCGGCGAGCTCGATTTGTGGAGATTCAACGAAGGGTCCCACGACGGGTTGGCGCATGTTCTCGGTGCTCATGTCGACTCAGATGGCTGCACCTTTCGGGTGTGGGCGCCAGCGGCAACGTCGGTCAGTGTCATTGGCGACTTCAATGATTGGCGCCCATCGGCTGCACCGCTGAAAGGGTGCAATGCCGGCATCTGGAGCGGCCGTGTATCCGGTGCCCGGCAAGGACAACGCTACAAGTACCGCATCACCGGCCCTGACGGCACGGTTCTGGAAAAGGCCGACCCCCTTGGTTTCGCAGCTGAGGAGCCACCGTTGACAGCCTCAAGGATTTGGGACCTCGATTACACCTGGGGTGACGACGAGTGGATGGCCACGCGGGCAGCTCGAAACCGCCACGACGCTGCCATCTCTATCTATGAAGTACACCTAGGTTCGTGGCGGTACGAACCAGGTGGCTTCCGTGCGCTTGCCCATCAACTCGCCGATCACTTGGCGTTCATGGGGTTCACCCACGTCGAACTTCTCCCCGTCATGGAGCACCCGTTTTATGGCTCATGGGGGTACCAAACCACCGGTTACTTCGCCCCCACTGCTCGCTACGGGTCGCCCCAAGACCTTATGTATCTCATCGACTTGCTCCACCAGCGCGGCTTCGGTGTGCTGCTGGATTGGGTGCCTAGTCACTTCCCGACCGACGCCCACGGGCTGGCGCAATTCGATGGCACCCATCTGTACGAACATGCGGACCCTCGCCTTGGGTTCCACCCAGACTGGCAAAGCGCCATCTTCAACTACGACCGTCACGAAGTTCGTAGCTTCTTGCTGTCCAGCGCCCGCTTCTGGATGGAGCAGTATCACGCGGACGGTCTCCGCGTAGACGCGGTGGCGTCCATGCTCTATCGCGACTATTCACGGTCCGATGGTGAATGGATCCCCAACGAGCATGGCGGCCGCGAGAACCTGGGCGCCGTGGCGTTGCTCCAAGAGCTGAACCGCCGGGTGTATCTGCATCATCCAGACGCCATGACCGTGGCCGAAGAATCCACCGCCTGGCCCGGCGTGACTCGCTCCACAGACAGCGACGGCCTGGGCTTTGGGTTCAAGTGGGATATGGGTTGGATGAATGACACTCTCAATTACCTCGGCAACGACCCCATCCACCGTCGTTGGCACCACGACGAGCTGACGTTCCGTATCGTCTATGCGTTCAACGAGAACTTCGTGTTGCCCCTCTCGCACGACGAAGTCGTCCATGGCAAAGGCTCGCTGCTCACTCGCCAACCCGGCGACCGCTGGCAACAACTGGCCGGTCTACGCCTGCTCTTTGGCTACCAGTACGGCCAGCCCGGCAAGAAGTTGCTGTTTATGGGCTCCGAACTCGCCATGGAAAGTGAGTGGAACCACGAAGAGGAACTTCCCTGGGGCCTGTTGAACGAACCAGGAAACGCAGGCGTGACCGAATGGGTTGCTCGCTTAAACCGGCTGTATCGCGACGAGCCATCCTTGCACGTGGCCGACACCGATCCAGCTGGCTTTGCCTGGCTCATTGGCGACGACGCCGAGAACAGCGTCATTGCGTTCCTACGCTTGGCCGATGGCCATCGCCCGGTCCTGGTGGTTTGCAACTTCACGCCCGTACCCCGCCACGAGTACCGGGTCGGTGTGCCCGTCCCCGGGCAGTGGATAGAAGTCACATCCTCGGATGAACTGAGCTTCGGAGGGACCGGCACGACCAACATTGATGTTCAGACGACTGAGGTTCCTGCTCACGGTCACGAGAACTCGATCGTCATCACGTTGCCCCCCTTGGCGGTCGCCTATTTCGCTCCTGCTTCTTAGGCGATGGCACGGCGTCGCTTCAGCAGACAGTAACCGCTAGTGATGCGGGGCGGCGGCCCAGTGTGGACACCCACTCCACGTTGGACGGCTCTGAAAGGTCTACGGCAGGGACGACCGTCTCCCCCAGCCCGGCCACAGCAGCGCTAGTGATGACCTCGGCAAGCGTCATCCGGGCTAGAGCTGCCCCAAGGCAGTAGTGCGGGCCTGACCCAAACGACAGCAGCTTCGGCGCGTCAGGTTCGCCAAACCGGCCAGGCCGGAACGCATCCGGGTCGCCCCAGATGTCTTCTTGGCGGCTAGCCGAGGCGCTGGACAACAAGACCAGCGAGCCAGCGGGACGTTCGACGCCACCCACCACAGCCGCTTCCAAGAGCGTGCGAGGCACGACCGTGATACTCGGTTCAAACCTGATGGTCTCGTCGACAACTGCAGCAGCGATCGATGGATCGGCTCGTAGATCGTCGAGCGTCTGAGGGTGCCGCAACAGTGTGAGCAGCGAGCACCCGATTTGGCTGGCGGTGGTGTCGTCGCCACCGACGATGAGGTTGCCCACCATGGTGATTACCTCGTCGTGGCTCAACCGGTCGCCCGCGTCTTCGGCGTCAAGCAGTCGGCTGATCAAATCTTCCCCGCGCCGGTCCCGGCGCGATGCAATCATCTGGTCGACGTCTTTGCTCAAGCCAACTACTGCTGCCTCGGCGGCAGCAACTTGGTCCGGGGTCATGAACCCGAACACGGGGCTGAGAGCCTCGCCATAGGCAATGAACTCTGAGATCTGGTCCTCGGGCACACCAATGAGTGTGCAGATCACCCGGATCGGCAGATCTTGGAACGAAGCGACAAGGTCGCCGCCGCCAGCCTCGACGACGGCCTCCATCCGCTGGGTGGCCAAGGACCCGGCCAGCGCTCGGTGCCGTTCTACGGACCGCGGCGTAAATGCCTTGGAAGCTAGCCGTCGCAGGCGATGGTGATCATCGCCGTCGAGCGTGAACATGATGCTCGAATACCAGGTTCGCAGTGGCCCGTCGCCAATCCCAAGCATGTCGAACAACGTGAGCCCGATTCCAGCCAGCCGCTGATCATGGGTGAGGCGCTGCACTTCTTCATAATCCAACGCGACGACTGCGCCTGTCCTCGCATCTATTGCCCCCGGACCCGCCGCTCGAGCCAACCGGTGTGCAGTGTGCATCGTGTCGTCGATGGAGTACTCAATGGTCGTATCCGACATTCCGTCACCTCCTCACGGTCCGCCGCACCGGCTGGTGTGGCAATCCCTTTCTACACCCTCAACCGGCTTTGTCCAGCCCAGTGGTCGGGACTTACGAAGAGTTCCCTATTTGATCGGGACCCGGATCACTGGCCGTCGTCAAGCCTTCGTTATCCCCAAATCCCACTAGCCGAAGGCACGATCATGAATGACGTCCTAGTTCTTTAGGGCCTAGCAACCCGGGTTGCATGCACATTTCCCCAACCCACCCATGCCGGCGCCGACCAGCAGGGTGCCTGCTCAGACGACGCAGATGTCGAAAGGCGCAACCGACCGGAGCGTCTCCGCAGCGGCGTTGAGAGCATCTCGCGACGGCTCGATCAGCGGCAGACTGGACTTGCGGGCGCCATGGGCCCGAAAGCCGATGATCTTCACGCGCATGCTCTGGTCCACGTCTGCCAGCCACTCCCCCGTCCTCTGCAGCAGACCGGTTTCGTCGTTCACCCCGGCAATGAGCAGCAACCTCACCTCGTACAGCAAGCCCAGGTCTTGCAGGTGCCGAATACTGGCCAAAACGGGGCCGTTGTCCATGCCGGTAGTGCGCTGGTGGATCTGAGGGTCGAGGCACTTCAGGTCAATCATCGCGCCGTCCATGACCGGCATCAGGTCATCCCACACCCTCAGGTCGCACGAGCCGTTCGAGTCGACGAAACATGAGAGATGGCCGAGGTCTCGGTCCGCCTTGACTGCCGCAAACAAGGCGTGAAGAAACTCGGGTTGCTGCGTAGCCTCACCGCCAGAAACCGTTATGCCACTAACGAACGGAGCCGCCCGCCGGATCGAGTGCAGGAGCTCTTCGACCGCCGTGTGTTGTGGATGGAACCCCGCTACGGGTCCATGGCCGGGGATGGTTTGCGGGTTGTGACATGCCAAGCAATCAAAGTTGCAGCCCTGGAGGAATACGACGAAGCGGTTTCCCGGACCATCGACGCTGCTGAATGAGATCGTGTCGGCAACGAAGCCCGTCGGCTGCCTATCTCGGTGCACGCTCATGGCAACCGACCCGCTTCACCGCACGTTCGGTCAAGTGGTATGCGTCTTCGCTGCCCGCAGCCAACTGGTCGCTGGTGTGGCGAACCATCCCGTCGTCGGCGATGGTGGCCAGGTCGCTCTTTCGAACCAGGTAGCCGGTGATGCGGACGAACTCGTTGCCGTCGAGGTTGAACGTGAAGTCACGCATCCCGCTGGTGAACGCACCACGAATGATGTCGACGACCGCCTCCGGGTTACGCACCGCGGTTTCGTCGACGTGGAAGATGTCGCTGACACCCGCGTCGAAGTAGTGGTGAAGCGGAGCGCATGTTCCAATGTGATCGAGCATTGCTGGCTCGTCTCCAACCGGAATGCGTGTACCCGCGGTGACGGCATCGTCGATGTCGATCCCGCCTTGGCTGTGCAGGTAGCTTCGACCGTTACCGCCTTCGCAGTATGGCATCGGGCGAGCGGCCACCAGTTCCGCAACGCGGTCTATGAGGCGGACAGCAAGCGCGTCGGCGCCAGCGTCGTGCCCGTACCTCGCCTCGCCGCCTCGGTCGCGACCATCGTGCGCCATCAGCAGGTTGACGCATTCGGCCAAGCCGAACACGCCGAACATGGCCGAGAAGCGGTCAATGTCGACCAGACCCTCAGTGGCTAGCCAATGGGTCTCGAAGAACCGCTGATCCTCGACCAGCGACCGGGTACGGGCCTCTCCGAGTTCGGCGGTGAGTTCCACATACTTGGTCAGCGTCGTTGCGAGGAACTCGTCGGAGCTGCCAACATGCGCTAGCGCCGCCTCTTTAAGGTTGAGCCGAACCAAGGTGTGCGCGCCACCACCGATCTTCAAGGAGTTATAGCAGCTCACCGCGGCGTAGTGTTCGCCATGATCACCGACCATCATTGGATGGTTCACGAAATGCGGCTTGCCCGTTTCGAACACGGTGCGCACCCCATCAAGGACCAGATCATCAGGGGTGGTCTCAGGGTCGACCTTGAGTGTGATGTTGGGTACCGCTTGGCGAAGCGACCGCTCGACCCGAAAAATGGATCGCGTGATACGGCTGTCGTGCGGGCCCAGGTCCAGGTGCGCGAACGCATCGGGCTGCATGCGATCGATCCCGATCCAGAACCTGCGAAGCTTCCGGTCGAGCTGATCGTCGCTGATGTCGTCGGTGACGAAACGTTCGAGGAGCTTGTCGAGGTCGCCCAAGTACACGGGGTAGGTGGTCACGCTGGGCACGTGCGCATACATGATCTGGAGGAAGGCCAGAGCATCGTCAAGGTCTGCCGGCGGCGCCAACTCAAGGAACGTCAGCCCCTGGCGAAACGCCCGCTCGTAGTCGGGAAGGACGTATCGAGGTGTGTAGGGCGCGTTGCCCTCAAACATGTCGCAAATGATCCGCTTGTCAAGGGCCTCCCTGCAGGCAGGCGACAGATCCGGATAAGCCACCGCGTCAGTTGCCAACGCAGCCAAGCGTCGAATTTTCTGGTCGTACCCAAGCGTTGCGTCTCGAACTACTTCGGTGGCCAGGCTCTGCAGTTCGGCTCCATCCATCCATCTAACGTAAGCCGATCGCTCTGTTTCAGCGAGGGCCGAAGGTCCTTACTGAACCTGAGCCCAGCCGTTTGAACCAGCTAGGCAGCCGGTAGCGGCGTACGCGCCCACGAGTTGCCAACCTACTGATGAACAGCCCGACGACGGGTACTTCGGACTTGCTACCGCAGAGGAGCAAGCGGTTCTGCACACGACCGTCGTGAGGAGTGTCTTGGCCTCATGCTCCTAACCTTCGAGCACGCAACAGCCGGCGGTTCTAGCGTGAAGACATGACAGATCTTGTTGGGCAAGTGGCTTTTGTCTCCGGCGCCAGCCGTGGGATAGGTCGAGCTCTGGCCGTCGGGTTGGCAACCGCAGGCGCCCACGTTGTCGCGGCCGCAAGGACGACGAACGAATTGGGGACGCTGGCTGGTGAACTCGACGACTCGACTGGCGGGGCGTCGACGATCGAGGTCGACGTTACCAAGCCAACCATGGTGAGCGCCGCGTTCGACACGATTGCTCAAACCCATGGCCGGCTTGACCTTGCCGTCCTGAACGCAGGCGTTTTTCCCGACCCCGCTGCGGTGGCCGACTCATCCGAAGCCGACTGGGCCGAGACCTTCGCCGTGAACCTGTTTGGCGTGGTCTCCTGCGCACAATCAGCGATCCCGCTACTTCGCCAAGGCGGCGGGGGCAAGATCATTGTGGTCGGGTCCGGCACGGGCCATCAAGCCAACCCCGGGCTTGGCGCTTACGCAGCCTCAAAGGCTGCCGTTGCTTCACTGGTCCAAACACTTGCCGTCGAGCTACGAGATGATCACATTGCCGTCAACGAACTGATCCCCGGCCCAGTGGCCACCAACCTGAACCCCAGGGCAGGCCAAGCGGGGACGTCACTTGGCGGGGCCCAGACCGAATGGATCAAGCGGCCGGAGGACGTGGTTGACCTTGCAGTCCTGCTGGCCCGGTTCCCAAACCACGGCCCCACCGGCCAGACCTTCAGCCTCATGGCGAGACCGCTGTGAGTGATGCTCAGGTACGGGCGACTAGTCCGATTCGAATGCCTTCTCGGTTTCACCCCACCAGCGCTTAGCAGCCGGCCCCCACGCCGCTCGGTGCGTGGCAAACGCCTCGGCAGCCAAGGACGCGGGCCAGTCGACGGGAAGGACCGCAGGGGGTAGGTCGGGGTCGAGGAATGGAAACTGCCGCCAACGATGCACCAGGAGCACGAGCTCGCGAACCGCGGCCTCAGGGCTATCCAGGCCGTCTGCGACGGCGGGGAGGTCGGCCAGGAAGGCCTCGTACTCATGTCGAAGTGCAGGGAGGTCCCACGCTCGGGCCGCAAGCTCCATCGGGCTGCCCAGCTCGCCCGACTCGGCTCGAAACGACACCGCTCCGTCGACCCCGAGTTCTTCAACCACTCTGGTGGCCTCGACCTCTCGCTCCAGCCAGGGCGATACCCAGACCCCCTGACCCAGCGAGCCAAATCCGGCCCAGGTGAGACCGCTGGTCAGTCGGTAGCGGTCGTTGCGCTGGCGCTCGGGCACGGTGGCCATCACCAGCAACCACCGCTGGTCCCATTGCGGCGATGCGCTCCCAAAGCCATAGATGCGCTCGGCACCTTGGCCCAGCAGGTCAACGGCAGACTCGGTGAGGTGCCAACGGGTCTTGCGTCCAACACGCTCGGGCTCCAGCCAACCCCGTTGCTGCAGGCGACTGATGGCCTGACGTGCTGCCTTGTCACGAACCCCCACGGCGGCAAGGGCCGTGGCCAACGATTGGGTCCACGCTGCCCCGCCTGCGGCCAGGACGAGTTCACCGAGCACGGTGATCAGCAGGCTGCGGCTGGAGGCAACACTCGCGGCGCCCGAGCTGGTCGCACCCAACACATGACGTTCTACAGATTCTTGGTGTTCAGTGATGATTTCATAGTATATGATCTGGTCACTCCCGGACAGGATGGATTCATGACCTTGGCCGAGGCCGACCCACAAATCGATCACATCACCTTCGAGCGCCATCCCGACTCGTATCGGCACTGGCAACTCCAACTCGACGCTCCCGTCGCCCGACTGAGCATGGACGTCGACCCAGAAGCCGGCCTCCTGGGCGACTACGAACTCAAACTCAATAGCTACGACATCGGTGTCGACATCGAGCTAGCCGACGCCATCCGCCGGCTCCGCTTCGAACATCCCGAGATCAAGTGCGTCATCATCGACAGCGCCATTGCCGGGGTCTTCTGCGCTGGTGCCAACATCCGCATGCTTGCCGCAGCCAGCCACGCCCACAAGGTCAACTTCTGCAAGTTCACCAACGAGACTCGCCTGGAGATTGAGGAAGCGTCGGCTAACTCCGGCCTCCGTTTCCTGGCCGCCATCAACGGTGCCTGCTCCGGCGGCGGGTACGAGCTGGCCATCGCGTGCGACCACCTTCTCCTCGTCGACGACAGATCTAGTGCAGTGTCGCTGCCGGAGGTGCCGCTACTTGGTGTTCTTCCCGGCACAGGCGGCCTCACCCGACTGACCGACAAACGCTACATCCGCCGCGACCACGCCGATGTCTTCGCCACCAAAGCCGAGGGCGTCCGAGGGGCCGAAGCCGTCCGCTGGCGGCTCGTCGACGAAGTCGCGGCACCGTCGGTATTCTCAGACGCGGTCCGCGAACGAGCCCTAGCACTGGCAGCCACCTCCGACCGCGATGCTGGTTCCGCCCCCACTGTTCTGGAACCGCTAGATCGCGACGTTACCGACGATGCCGTTGCCTACCGGTACGTGAGCGCCCGGCTCGACCGACCAGGTCGCACGGTCCATCTGCAGATTCGAGCCGATGCAGGCCAAGACTGGCCGCTGCGATGCGCCCGCGAGCTGGACGACATGTTGTGCCACCTCCGGTTCAACGAAGCTGAACTCGGCACCCTCGTCATCACCACCGTCGGGTCGGCCAGCGATGTTCTCGCCCACGACGATGTCCTGAGCCATCCCAACAACCACGCTCAACGCGAAACAGCGCTGCTTTGGAAGCGAGTACTCTCCCGGCTCGACCTCACCGCACGATCCATCATTGCCACCATCGAACCCGGTTCGTGCTTCGTGAGCGTCCTGGCCGAACTGGCATTCGCCGCAGACCGCACCTACATGCTCGAAGGCATCTTCGAGGACCACGACACCCCGCTCCCCCCAGCGGAGATCCAACTAACCCATGTCAACCTCGGGCCGATGCCCATGGCCAACGGGCTGAGCCGCCTGCAATCGCGTTTCTGGGGCCACCCCGAGCTCTTGGAGGCCGCCACTGCAGCCGCAGGGTCAGCACTAGGTGGCGCCGAAGCCCTCCAGTTAGCGCTGGTCACGTTCGCTCCGGACGACCTGGACTGGGACGACGAGGTGCGTCTCGCCATCGAAGAACGCGCCAGCCTATCTCCGGACGCACTCACCGGTATGGAAGCCAACCACCGGTTCTGCGGTCCAGAAACCATGGCCACCAAGATTTTCTCTCGCCTCAGCGCCTGGCAGAACTGGATCTTCATCCGCCCCAACGCCAGCGGGCCCGAAGGCGCCCTGCGCCGCTACGGCACCGGCAGCCGCGCCAGCTTCGACCACAATCGCACCTGATCAGCCCAACGAGGAGCACGCCATGACGGCGATCGACTACACCGCACGCATCCCCAACAACGTGAACCTGTCCGAAGACCGGCGCCTTCAGCGGGCACTCGAGAACTGGCAGCCCAGGTTTGCTGAGTGGTGGGCGGAGATGGGCCCAGTGGGCTTTCAGGAAGCCGAGGTCTACCTCCGCACAGCGGTCGACGTTGGCCGCGACGGCTGGGCACACTTCGGCCACGTCCGCATGCCCGACTACCGCTGGGGCATATTCTTGTCCGAACCCGAACAAGACCGCACCATTGGCTTCGGCGACCTGAAAGGTCAGCCAGTCTGGGCAGAGGTGCCAGGTGAGTTCCGGACCGATCTCCGCCGACTCATTGTGGTGCAAGGCGACACCGAGCCAGCCTCGGTAGAACAGCAACGCCAACTCGGCAAAACCGCCCCATCGCTCTATGACCTGCGCAACCTCTTCCAAGTAAACGTCGAAGAGGGCCGCCACCTTTGGGCCATGGTGTACTTGCTCCACGGCTACTTTGGCCGAGACGGCCGAGACGAAGCCGACGCAATGCTCGAACGCCACTCAGGCGATGCCGACCACCCGAGGATTCTGGGAGCATTCAACGAGGAAACGCCAGACTGGCTCTCGTTCTTCATGTTCACCTACTTCACTGACCGCGACGGCAAGTACCAGCTGGGCGCCCTGCGCGAATCGGCTTTCGACCCGCTAAGCCGTACCTGCGACTTCATGCTCAAAGAGGAAGCACACCACATGTTCGTGGGAGCAACCGGTGTTGGCCGGGTGATTCAGCGCACGGCGGAACTGATGAACGAGCACGACACTGACGACGTTGTCCCGCACGGTGCCATCAACCTCGACACCCTTCAGCGCTACATCAACTTCCACTACTCGGTCTCGCTCGATCTCTTCGGATCCGAACGCAGCACTAACGCAGCCAACTACTACGCTGCCGGCCTCAAAGGTCGCTTCGGCGAAGCGAAGTACGAAGACGACCACGTCTTGGACAACACCGAGGACACCTTTCTCACCATCGACAATGGACAGCTCGTCGAACAGCCCATGACCGCCCGGGCGCTGGTCAACCAGGAGTTGCGCAGCGAATACACAGAAGACTGTCGCAAGGGCGTGCGGCGTTGGAACCGCACACTCGCCGAGCACGGCATCAATGTCGAACTCTCACTACCCCACGTTGGCTTCAACCGCGAGGTCGGGGCCTTCGCCGACCATCACATGAGTCCCGAGGGCGAGATCCTCGACGCCAACGGCTGGGCGGCGCAGAAATCCAAATGGCTACCATCGGATGACGAGCGGGGCCATGTCGGTTCGCTCATGGTTGGCGAGTTTCGGCAAGGCAAAATGGCTGGCTGGATTGCTCCGCCAGCCACCGGCATCAACACCAAGCCCATCGACTACGACTACGTACGGCTCTAGGCGGACCAGCGGCGGTCCAACTACCCAGGTGCCAGGGCAAGCGACACGGGTATTCGTTGGTGGAGCCGAAGTCTTCAGCCGCAGACAGGTGATCAGGCGCCAAAGCTGTCCCCAACCGCCACGAGGCCGGGTTCTGCCACCAACGCTCCCACCGACAGCGTGTTGTTTCGTTCGGCGATGATCTGCTTGAGCACACCAAGATCTCGCTCAAGACCAGGTTGTGGGCGGGTCACCATGACGCAGCGGTCAATCTGCTTCATTACTTCGAGGCGAGCGGTTCCCAGCATTGCCGATGAACCCACAAGACGGTCCTCACCCTCGCCGTCGACAACCACATTGGTCCGGAAACGACGCACGTCGAACTCACCAAGAGCAGCGGTGCCAACAATTGAGATCTGCGAGGCCTTGGAATCATGAAAGGACCAATCTGGACCTTGCCAGCTAACCCAGTCGGCTTCGTTCTCGACATCCATTGGATTCTCGTATCGAGCGCTGGTGGTTCCCGGGCGCTTGAGGCTGACCTCTCGCCCCAGCCAGCTAGACAACGCCGTATCGACGCCCTCGTCGCTGCTGGCGACCTCGGACCCATCAGGCAGCGTGATGATCACGTGACTTGTGCTATCCGGGGCCGTCTCGGCCAAACGGGCTGAGGCAAACAGCAGCTCAGGAGCGCGTCTGGCGGTGAGGACGGTGTCGGTTTCGGGATGGTAGATACCCCATGTCCGGTCGCCCACCAAGCCAGCGGAGCCGACATCCACGGACTTAAGGCGTTCGCCACCCAGTGACTTCACCGGGTAGCGCCAAAGTTGCAGAACTCGCATCCACGGAGGGTAACTCAGCCCACACCCGCTTTGTGCCCGACCCCAACGTCACTGCGGCATCTACACAGGTAGATGATGTCGTAGGATTGAGCAATGTCCGCTGTCGATCGCGACGCCACAGCCGCCGTTGCCCCCTCAGTGTCCGACAACGGCGAACCCCTCGCAACCAACTCACATGACCACCATCATCACGGTGATACTCCCGAACGTGGCTACGGTCCGTGGATCCTCGTAGCCGGACTAGCCGTCGCCCTGTTGCTACGCGACCGGGTCGGCTGGCTCTCCGACACCGACGTAAGGCTTTGGTCGACGCTGTTCGTATCGGTCTGCATCCAAGCGCTGCCTTTCTTGGTGCTAGGGGTCGTGGTGAGTGGGCTGATCGCCGCGTTCGTTTCGCCCGAGTTCGTACAACGCATCGTTCCCAAACGAGCATTCCTCGCGGTTCCCTCCGCTGGCCTAGCCGGTATGGCGCTGCCGGGATGCGAATGCGGCTCGGTCCCGATCGCTGGTCGGCTCGTCGCGGCGGGTACCCCACAAGCTGCGGCCCTCACCTTTCTTCTGGCTGCGCCAGCCATTAACCCCGTGGTTCTGGTGTCTACTGCGGTGGCGTTCCCTAACGATCGCGAGTTGGTCCTGGCCCGCTTCGTGGCCTCATTCCTGACTGCCATAGCCGTTGGAACCTGGTGGGCTCGGCGAACCAATACCTCGCTGCTGGACTCAGTGGGTCACCTCCACAAACACCGTGAGGGCAAGTGGGAACGCTTCGTTGACGTCGCCTCCCGGGACCTCGTCCACGCTGGCGGGTACCTGGTGGTTGGGGCCATGGCCGCAGCCACCCTTCAACTCGTCGTACCCAGGTCGGTCCTAACCTCGGTAGCTGACAGCGAAGTGCTCTCGGTTCTCATGTTTGCGGCGCTGGCGGTTGTCTTGTCGATCTGTTCAGAAGCCGACGCCTTCGTGGCCGCAGGACTGCCGCAGTTCTCGTTGACGTCGCGTCTGGTGTTTCTCGTCGTTGGCCCCGTCATCGACCTGAAGCTTGTAGCGATGCACGCTGGCATCTTCGGTCGGCGCTTCGCCATCGTCTTCGCACCGGTCACCCTGGCCGTCGCCGTGATAAGCGCAGTAATCGTTGGGCAGGTGATCCTGTGAATCGCATGGGCAGAGCAAGCCTCATGCTTGTTCTAGGAGCGGTGATTGCCCGGCTCTTGAGGTCTGGTGGTTTTGGCATGTTCGTGCAACAACACATGCAATACCCCCTGATGGCGGCGGCGGTCGTGTTGTTGATCTTCGGTGGCTACGAGGCAATCGCTGGCGTCCGCGAGGAACGGCGAGACGCCGCATCTGTGAAGAGGTCCACCGGCCCAACCATCGGCTGGCTACTGATGTTGCCGCTGCTGGTCTTGGTGGCAGTAGCCCCGACCGCCTTAGGGGCTGCAGCAGCAGACCGAGTCGATGCGTATACCCCGACCCAAACGAACTCTTCGTACAGCCCCCTGGACACTTCTAAGGGACCCGTCGAGATGCGAGTCTTCGAGTTCCTGGACCGAGCACTGTGGGACGACACCAGAACGCTCGAAGGAGCAGCCGTGCGGCTAGAGGGACTCGTCGTAAACGACCCAGATGTACCGGATGGCTTCAAGCTCACCCGATTCATGGTCAGCTGCTGCGCAGCCGACGGCATCCCCTTGCAGGTATCAGTCCACGCTCCTTCTGTAGCGCTACCCGACGACACGTGGGTAGTGGCCGACATCGTCTGGCGACCACCAGATCAGCCCTACCACTCCCCCGGCGGCCCGTCGTCTGTGGAAGCTGACGCCGTCTCCGTCGTCGAAGTCCCTGACGCCCCAAACGACCCCTACGAATCCCCGTACTAGTCGCCCGGTCCTACCCTGGCTCAACCATGCTGCGACGTGGTCCGGTGGCAGGTGGCTCGACACCGCACTCCCAACCGGCGAGTCCGCAGGTCCAGGTCTCGATGCCTGGCTGGCGTACTTCCAGCGCCCCGCATTCCGAGACATCGGTGCCCTCTTTGGCCGAGCCGTTCAAGCACGCCAGCTAAGCGACGCGGAGATAGCGGGGTACAACGCCCCGTTCCCCGACGAGCGCTTCCTCGCCGGCGCCATTGCGTTCCCCGCTCTCGTCCCCATCACGCCCGAGCACGATGCGGTGGCCGAGCGATACCTCACCCCCATAGCCCAAGGTCATGGGCGCGCTGACCGACCGCTTGACACGCGCAGTGCTCAACGGCCCCACCCACATCATCCACTGTCCGGTCAGGGCTTCGGCTGTGCGCCTCACCACGCCAGGGATGTGAAGGCGTGTTGTCATGAGGATTGCGTCAAGACCTCATGGCGACCCGGCGTGGGGGCCGCTGTCTTCAGCCTCGGTAGGGCAGGTCATACTCGGCAAGCGTTGCGGGGTCGTTCGGGTCGACGTGGCTGAGCGTCACTGGATTGTCGACTCGGCCAATCGGGCGACATCCCGAGCCGATGATCCCGCTCGCCTGATCGCCCAGATCGGCTCGACCCGCTTCGATGAGGGCGAGTAGCTCGACCACGATGTCGGGATGCCCCGCGGCAACGTCGTTGGCCTCGCCGATGTCGTCGACCAGGTCGTAGAGCTCGCAGATCTCGGTGCCGCCCTTGCGTACGTGCAGCTTCCAACGACCGACACGCACGGCCTCGATGTTCGCTCCCGCGATAAAGAAGAACGAGCGATCGTCCTCGACGGCTGGTCCGTCGAGGCCCACAAGTGCGGCGATGTTCTCGCCGTCAATCCGCCGGTCGGCCGGCACGGACCCACCGGCGATGCCGGCCAGTGTTGGCAACAGATCTAGAGCAGAGGTCATCTCGGCGACGCGGGTCCCGGGCGCAATCCGGCCAGGCCAGCTCATTAGGCAAGGGACGCGCTGGCCGCCTTCCCAGGTCGTTCCCTTCGAGGCCCGCAACGGTGCGTTGCTCCCAGCACCATCGGGGCCCGGGGCCAGCGCACCGTTGTCGCTGGTGAAGATGATGACAGTGTCGTCGGCCAGGCCTTGGCGCTCTAGCTCTTCGGTGATCACTGCGGTGGCCCAGTCGATACTGGCAACGGCCGCACCGTAGGCGCCGTTGCGAGACTGCTGATGAAAGTGCTCCTCGACGTAGATGGGCACGTGCACATACATGTGAGCGAGGTACAAGAAGAACGGCTTGTCACTGTGCTCTCGAATGAACTCCGTCGATCGTTCAACGTAACGACGCGTCAGGGATGCTTGGTCGGGCTGACACTCAATCAGCTCGGTCCCCTCCATCAGCGGGAGCGGCGGCCATTTGAGTTCGAAGTCCAGGCCCGCTGCCCTGATGCGCTCATTCAGACTCTCCAACGTGGGTTGGCCCTCGGCGCGCACTTGGCGGCCCATGTCGTTGCTGTAGGGCAACCCAAACCACTCGTCGAACCCGTGGTTGGTTGGCAAGAAGTCGGGCTGGTCGCCGCAGTGCCACTTACCCACCGCCAGCGTGGCGTACCCGGCGTCGCGCAGCATCGACGCAATCGTGACCTCGTCTGGATGCAGTCCGACGCCATGGCCAGGAAACAGCACCCGCATGTTGTCCATCGAGTCGCCCCCGAAGCCGATGCGAGTCGGGTAGCTCCCGGTGAGCATTGCTGCCCTGGAGGGCGAGCACACGGGCGAGGCCATGTAGAAGTCAGTAAACAAGGCCCCACCAGCGGCGATGGCATCGAGCGCTGGGGTGTCGTGAAGATCGGACCCGTAGCAACCAAGATCCCCATAACCGAGGTCGTCGCAGTTGATCAGCACAATGTTTGGTCTGCGATGGGCGCTCATGCGGGCGATCGTACACCGTGGCACAAATGCGACTACCGGCCGCCGGGCGGTGGCCCGTTGA
Source organism: Acidimicrobiia bacterium (assembly GCA_030431575.1). Classification (GTDB taxonomy): domain Bacteria; phylum Actinomycetota; class Acidimicrobiia; order Acidimicrobiales; family UBA8592; genus JAUIIS01. The sequence goes on from JAUIIS010000004.1 coordinate 48,749, forward strand.
ACGGCGCAGCAGTACCATCGGCCGCCTTCTAGACGGCGGGCTTCGATGCGCTCACCAACCGAATCCGCATCCGAGGTCCACCACCTCGAGGCCGGCCTGCGGCCACTCGGCAGCGCCATCCAGTCCGTGGACCTGGCGGTCCAGCGTCTCGTAGCCGGCCAAGAAGTCAGGGTTGTCATAGATGTTCTGCGTGCCCATGATTCCCTCTGCACCAACGCTAGCTCTGCGAAGGGACAGCGGCATGCGACGTCGAACTCGAACGCCGAGCTGGTGAGGGGCAGTTTCAGAAACGGAGCCCCCAGTCACCGTGAACATACAGGCGGCCCTCCGACTCGGTGACGGGTTGGACGCCGAGCGGCTCGCGAACGGGTTTGCGGGTTGGCTGGCCTGTTCGCAGGTCGAATCGGCCGTTGTGCCTGGGGCACTCGATCTCGCACCCCAAGACCACACCCTGCGACATGTCGGCCTCGCCGTGGGTGCAGATCCGGTCGGCCAACACGTAGCTGCCCTCTTCGGTGCGGGCCAGGACGAAGTCTTGGCCATCGATCCTCACTGGCCGGAGGCCTCCGCGTGCCAGGTCGGCCGGGCCCAGGTCAATGCTGTCACCCGCCCTGCCCCAGGCAATGTCCTGAACAATCGGGGCGCGCCTGCCTGAGACATCTGGGATCTCGCGGTTTGGGATCTCCCAGTCCGGGTCGACACTCTGGTGACGGAAGGCGGTGAAGATCTCTCGATAAGCGTGCAACGTAGAGGGATTCGGAGCAGGGAGCTGCTGCTTGATCTCTTCATGCAGTGCCCGAAGCCGGTAGTAGGGCACGCTGGGATACATGTGATGTTCGATGTGGTAGTTCATGTTGAGATACAGGAACCGCAGGATCGGGTTCATCAACACCGTGCGGGTGGAGTAGCGATGATCCAGGACGTTCTCCTGAAGTCCAGCGTGTTGGGTGATGCCAAAGAACACCATGAGCCAGCCGCCATAGATGGTTGGCCCGCCTATGTACAGGATTGGCCAGAGGGTGCCAGTCCAGATGACTGCGGCAATGGCAGCGACCCATAGCGATGTGAACACTCGTGCATCTCGCACCATGCGAGGCAGGTCATCGCTGGGCATGAGTTGGCGTTCCACATCGGTGATGCGGCCGAGGGCGGTCGAGATCGTGTCGCGAAACATCGTGAACGCACCCTGCACGTGGGTGAACCGCAGCAGTGCTTCAGGGACGGTCGTGGGCCGTTGGAAGGCAATCTCTACATCTCGGCCCCGGATGATGGTGTCGGTGTGATGACGGAAATGGGACCAGCGCCAAAACAGAGGGCGGCGCGCCAACATGAAGCAGGCCGGGTAGTAGACGAGGTCGTTGAGGGTGTTGCTTCGAAAGGCCGTGCCGTGGCCGCATTCGTGCCATCGAGCATCCGCAGCCCCGCCAACCAGTGCCCCGTAGGCAAGGAACGCCGGCACCGCCCACCAGGTTGATCGCACGTTCCAGGCCAACACCCCGGCAGCAATGATCAGGCCAACCCACACCAGCGTGTCGACAGCAGCCCTGGAGTTGGACCGTTCTGACAGCTCAGAAAGGCGCTTGAGGTCCACCTCTGCCTGGAACCAATGGCCTTCGGCGAGTCCCGACGCTACCGCTGTTGCCGCCTCGGCCCCGGTCAACGAATAGTCGCGGCGCATTGCTGGCAAGTGCCGGTGAGGGGGAAGTGCGTGAGGTCGAGGGTGACGCCAGTGTGCTTCGAGACGCGCTCAACGAAGGCGCGGGTATGGGATCGATTGATGTGAAAGGTCGCGCCACAGGCGCTACAGAGCACCGGGACAGTGGGCAGCCCAGCCAACCGATAGACGGCTTGGCCGTGGCCGAGGTGAAGGTGTTCGGCAATGCCGAGCTCCTCGAACTGAGCGAGGCTGCGATAGATCGCTGATCGATCATGATCGCCAAGAAGCGCGACGATTTCGTCTGCGGTGAGCGAACGTTGTTCGGCGTAGAGCAGTTCAGCGAGCGCTCGCTTTCCGGCGGTTACCCGGCCCCCGTGGCTTCGGATGCGCTCGATCGCGCTATCCAGATCGGCCGGAGGTGCAAGGCTGCTGGTACCTGGTCTGGTCATCTCGCACCTGTCGGCAGATCGGCTACCCCGTCAGGCTAGCCAATGGAGCCGATTGCTGTACGAAACCTTACTGCGACACGATTGCGATAAGACTGATGGGGCGGCTAGGGTCCATTCGCTGCTCGGTCCACGAGCGCTGGAAGGACTGGGTCGATGTCGATTGTCGCCATGCACGCACCAGATGGGTTCTTAGAACCTGGTGTCGCGCTTGTCACGGGGCTGATCGCGTTGGCAGTCATGGCCGCGGCGGTTCGGTCGTCATCACAAGAGCTAGGCGACCGCCAGGTACCGCTGGCTGGCATGGCCGCGGCGTTCATATTCGCCGCGCAGATGTTCAACTTCCCGGTGGCGTCAGGCACAACCGGCCACCTGTTGGGCGGTGCATTGGCCGCCATCCTGCTGGGCCCGTGGGTGGGTGCTCTGGTGGTTGGCGTTGTGGTGCTGGTGCAGGCGCTGATCTTCGCCGACGGCGGGCTAACCGCCCTGGGATACAACGTGATCAACATGGCCATCGTGCCCGCGTTCGGTGGATGGGCCATCTACTGCCTGGTCCGGCGCGTGCTGCCCAGCAACGCCGCCGGCGTCATTGGGGCAACGGCAGTGGCGTCAGGGCTGTCGGTGGTTTTTGCGGCCAGCGCGTTCTCGATCCAGTGGCTGTTCGGTGCCACTGCGCCGGTGCCGTTCGACACCGTTTTTGGGGCAATGGTCGGGGTCCATGTGCTCATCGGGATCGGCGAGGCAGCCATTTCAGCGATGGCTATTGCCGCAGTATTGGCGGCCCGCCCAGACCTCGTAGTCGGGGCTCAGGATCTCAACGCAACACAACTTGCCGATCGCCCGCGTGTCGGCGCCCGTCCGTTCGTGATTGGGGGGTTGCTTGTTGCTGTGTTCCTCGCAATGGTGGTCAGCCAGTTCGCCGCAAGTAGCCCAGATGGCCTCGAGAAGGTGGCCGAGGACAAAGGCTTTAGCGACAGCGCCACCGACCACACCTTCGCCCAGAGCATGTTCGCGGACTATGCCACTCGAGGCATCGATAACGAGAACCTCAGCCTCGCGATCGCGGGGGTCACCGGCGTCACGCTGACCCTGGCCGTCGGGACAGGTATGGCCGTTGGCGCTCGACAGCTTCGACGGGCCGCTACCTAATGGGCGGCGGGCACGCGCCCAACAAGATTCACGACCTAGTGATCTCAGGCGAGTCGAGCGTCCACCGACTGCCGCCCGACGTCAAACTGGTCGCGCTTGTGGCCTTCGTGTCCTCCATCGCCATGACGCCACGGCACGCAGTCTGGGCTTTCGCTGTCTATGCCGCGATACTGGCAGCGGTCACTGCGATTGCCAGAGTCCCCATTGCGGTAATCGGCCGGCGTCTGCTGATTGTCGCACCGTTCCTCATGGCCGCAGCGCTGGTGCCCTTCATTGGTGACGGGCCACAGACCAAGGTCGGCCCGTTCAACCTGTCGACCGATGGCCTGTGGGCCGCGTGGAACATCTGTGCGAAAGCGCTGCTCGGCGCCACTGCCAGCATTCTGCTCACCTCAACAACGCCGATCCCTGATCTTCTCGTCGGCATGACCAGACTTCGCGTTCCTCGACCGGTGGTGTCCATCGTGGCATTCATGGTCCGCTACCTCGACCTACTCGCCGATCAGTTTCAACGCATGCGCCTTGCCATGGCGGCCAGAGGCCACGACCCCCGATGGCTGTGGCAAGCCCGTCCGGTAGCAAGTGCTGCAGGCACCTTGTTCGTCCACGCCTACGAACGTGGCGAGCGTACGCATCAAGCCATGTTGGCCCGAGGTTTCACTGGCCACATGCCGGACCTCGACACACCGACGCGCAGCTCGGGGGCGTGGCTTACCGCGCTGGGGCCAGCAGCACTTGCGGTATCGGTTTGCATCGTCGCAATCGTCCAATGACCGCCGCCATCTCCATCCGAAGTCTCACCTATCGCTACCCCAACAGCCACAGGAATGTGCTCGACGGAATCGAGCTCGACATCTACCCAGGCGAACGGGTTGCCCTCCTGGGCCCAAACGGGTCCGGCAAAACCACGATGGCCCTACACCTCAACGGTCTCCTGCCAATCCAGGCAGGTTCGATAACTATCCAGGACACCTTGGTGGCTGATGCCAACCTCGCCGATATCCGCCGACGCGTCGGCATGGTGTTCCAAGATCCAGACGATCAGCTATTCATGACTACGGTCGGCGATGACGTCGCATTCGGGCCTGCCAACCTCGGCATCAACCCACCCCAGCGCGACCTAGTTGTGCAGGACGCCCTGGCCGCAGTGGACGCCACCCACCTCGCCGAACGGCACCCACACCACATCTCCGGCGGTGAGAAACGCCGCGCCGCAATCGCCACCGTGCTGGCCATGAGCCCAGACATCGTTGTCCTTGACGAACCAACCTCGGGCCTCGACCCTGTGGGGCGACGAGAGCTCGCCGAACTGTTGGCCACCATCGGCGCCACCCAATTGGTCATCACCCACGATCTCCCCTTTGCGTTGGCTACCTGCCCCCGATCGGTCATCGTCGACCAAGGCCGCATCGCCGCAGACGCTCCAACCATCGACCTGCTCAGCGATCCCGAACGGTTGATCCAGCACCGCCTTGAGCTGCCCTACGGCTTCCAACTTCGTGCCCCCGGTGCCTAGCCACTAGCCGATGCTCCGGTGCTTTGTCGCACTGGAACCAGCCCAGTGATCATCGACGTCGGACGTAATTGGACATCTTGGGAGGACTCAGTCACGTTGTGGCGCCGGTTCGTTGGGCCAACGGCATTCCGGCCTGAGCTGCCGATCAACGTTGGGCCAGCGGCTTAGGCGATGCTTGGCGTGCGGGTAGTTCGGTGAAGCGCAGCCAATGCCTCGCGAGCGGCAAGTACCACGAAGAACTGCAGAACGCTGAACCCGGCAATAGTGGCACCGCCTGCGGTTCCGTGATGGAAGCTCACGAGTAGCCCGGCAACCACAGCCACCGCACCAAGTAAGGTCGAGGTGACCATGATGGCCGGGACACGGTTCACCAGAAGCGAAGCGGTGGCGGGTGGCCCTACAAGCAGGCCAAAAACCAGCAGGGTGCCAATGGCCTGGAAGCTTGCGACGATGCTCAGCGCCAGCAAAGCCAACAAAGCCGCTTGAGCCAGCTGGGGGCGCATACCAAGGGTCTGGGCCTTCGCACGATTGAACGTCAACGCCAAGAATGGGCGGTACAGCACGACCGTGCAGATAACGACAACGGCGGTCGCGATTGCTTGATTCTGGATATCCCCACTGGTTACGCCAAGGACATCACCAAAGAGGAGCGCTGTCACCTCGGTCGAGAACGACTGCGCCCTCGACACAATCACGATGCCCAGCGAAAGCATTCCCACGAACAGCAACCCAATCGCGGTGTCCTCGCGCACGATCGTGCGGTTTGAGACGACGCTCACGAGTCCGCTCATCACCAACGCTGCAACGAACGCACCGATGAGTGGGCTAAACCCCCAAAGGACTGCCAGCGCGATACCCGGAATGACGCCGTGGGCCAGCGCATCGCCAAGAAACGCTAACCCCCGAAGCACCACCCACGTTCCGACCAGCGATGTAGCCACGACCGCGATCAGGCTCCCGATAAGTGCCCTTTGCATGAATGCGGGTTCAAACGCATCGAAGAGAAAATCCATGGCCGAATGGAAGCCTTAGCTGGTCAGGGCCGAGACAATGCGTTCGGCGTTCGTGCGGACCATATCGAGATATGTCGCTCCGTCGGAATCGTCTGCTCCGAGCGACTCCGAGAATAGTTCGACCACCTCGATATCACCGACTTCGCTGGAGAGCGTCTGTGCAAGCTCGTCAGACGACGATGTGTCGGCGAAGATCGCAGGCACGGCCTCGTCCTCGATCAGTTCGGCGAGCTCGGCCAGCGCTTGGGCGCTGGTTCCATCAGCGGTGCTCCCTGACGGGATGACCGTGCCCACGACCTCGAATCCATAGCGGTCTGCGAAGTAGCCGAACACCTCGTGGTTAGTGAGCAGAACCCGGTCGTCCGTGTCGATTGCTGCCAGCATTTCGTTGACTTCGCTGTCAAGTTTCTCGAGTTCACCCACATAGGCATCTGCGGCCGCAGCTAGAGCATCGGCATCGATGGAATCGACATTCTCGACGAGAAAGTCTGCGATGCCAGCAGCGGCCAACGCCATGCGAGTTGGGTCGGTGAAGAAGTGTGGGTCCACGCCCTCATGATCATGCCCATCATGGTCCTCATCACCATGATCTCCATCGTCATGGTCCTCATCGTCATGGGCCTCATCGTCATGGGCCTCATCGTCATGGGCCTCATCGTCATGGACCTCATCGTCATGGACCTCATCGTCATGGACCTCATCGTCATGGTCCTCATCGTCATGGTCCTCATCGTCATGATCTTCATCACCGTGATCGTGACCGCCTTCGCCGAACTCGATGGTCCCGACGGCTTTAATCGCCTCGAACACAAGGACGCCATCGGCCTCCGCGGCCTCTATAACGTCGAGCAGGCCTTCTTCGAAACCAGCGCCATTGACGATCACTACATCGGCGTCACCGATCTCAGCTACCTGCTGCGCAGACGCCTGAAAGTCGTGCGGATCCGCGCCGACCGGCATGATCGTGATGACATCAAACTGATCTCCGGCCAGGTTTTCGACAACATCGCCGAGGATGTTGGTGGTCACCACGATCACTGGCTGTTCAGCATCAGATTCGACG
>JAUIIS010000139.1 GCA_030431575.1 Acidimicrobiia bacterium
GTACCGTCAGCGCCATGGTCCAGACACCGGCCAGGATCACCGGCAGGAACACCAGGCCGATGTCGGCGGGTCGGCGCAGCAATGCCCGCACCCGAGCGGCAAGCTCTTGGAAGTCGAACGGTTTAGTCAGGTAGTCGTCGGCTCCAGCGTCGAGACCCGCAACCTTGTCGCTGAGACCATCACGAGCGGTCAACATCAGCACCGGAACCCGCACGTCTTGGCCCCTGAGGCGACGGCAAAGGGTCACCCCATCACCGTCGGGCAAGCCAAGGTCGAGGACAACAAGGTCATAGGGGTGCGCCTCGATGGCATGTTCGGCTCCTGCTGACGTGCGTTCAAGGTCGACCGCATAGCCGTCTTCGGTAAGACCCCGAACCAGGATCTGTCCTAACGCCGGGTCGTCTTCAACTACGAGGAGCCGCATCGGTCCATGGTGCCAGGTCGAACATGAAATCCGCATGAAGGACGCCTTCATGATCCATTCATGGGTGTCCCTTTACGGTCAGCCCCATGCCCTTGCGAACCCTGAGCAAAGCCATCGCCGCAGCGGTGAAAGCCCCGCACTCGTCAGGCGACAACGACGGCATCGTCGGCGACGAAGGCGCTGTCGACTCCGCCGACGCTGAAACCGCAATGATTGCCGGCCTGCTGCGACGAGCCACCTTCGGACCTGCACCGGGCCGCGTGGGCGAACTGGCTGAGCTGGGCTACGAGGGTGTTCTCGATGCGTTGCTGGCCGGCAACACCGACGTGTTCGACGAACCGATGTTGGACGTTCCAGACGGGAACGTCGACGATGACGAACTGCTTATCACCTGGTGGATCGACCAGATGCGCCGCCCCCGAGCTGGCCTCCACGAGAAGATGGTTTGGTTCTGGCACAACCACTTCACCAGCAGCATCGACAAATGCTCGTCTGCTGCACTGCGGCGCCAACACAGCTTGGTGCGTCGTCACGCGCTCGGGAACTTTCGCCAGTTCGCAAAAGAAATGGTCATCAACGGCGCCATGTTGATGTATCTCGACGGCGGCGGCTCGAGCGGGCGCGACCCGAACGAGAACCTGGCCCGCGAACTCATGGAGCTTTTTACCGTTGGTCGGGGCAACTACACCGAGGACGACGTCAAAGAAGCCGCAAAAGCGCTGTCCGGGTGGTGGGTCGATTGGGAAAGCGGTGAGCCAACCTATGACCGCGACCTGGGGTATCTCGGAGTCATCCGCTTCATGGGCCACCAGGGCCGATTCTCGCCAGCCGACGTCATCGACATTCTGTGCGACCACCCAAACTGTGCCCCGTTTGTGGCCCGCAAAGCATTCGTGTTCTTACTGGGCGTTGAACCCACGGCCGATCAACTGGCCGAGGTGGCCAACGTATTCGCCAGCGCCGATCTGGATATCGCAGCCCTGGTGGCCGCCATTCTCGATCGAGATGACCTCGACCTCACGGGGCACGGGCGCCCCCGCCAGTCCGTTGAATGGTTTGTGGCTACCGCCAACGTGTTGTCGCTCGGCCCCACCATCCAGGACCACGTCTGGATGCTTGAGAGCCTCGACCAGGTGCCTTTTGCCCCGCCAAACGTTGCCGGCTGGCCCCAAGGCGAACGCTGGATTTCACCGTCGCTGTCCCTGGCCAAAGCCAACGCAACCATCGACCTATTGCAGCACGATCAGGAATTTGGCTTCAACGAGGCCAACCCCATCCCTGAAGTACTGGCGCACTGTGGTCTCTATGACGTTTCGACCACCACCCAAGCTGCGCTCGAAGAGGCCTACTGGGCGCCCTTTGACGCGAACGGCGTTCACCGACTGTTGCTGTTCTTAGCCCTCACCTCACCGGAGTTCACGCTGACATGAGCCACCAATCACCACCACGGACAGAAGCATCAAGCCAGCTCGGCCGCCGCCGCTTCATGCAAGCGCTGACCATCGGTGCATCCGGGGCAGCGCTGGGACTCACCGGCTGCGCATCAGCCTCCAAACCAACCTCGCGAGGCCAGGGGCCCGAACCAGCGCCAACCTCGGCTTCGAGCGTGAGCCCCGTGTTGGCGGCGGCAAGAACGCTGGTGATTATCGAACTTCAAGGCGGCCACGATGGCCTCGACACGCTGATTCCTTACAGCAACGGCCGCTACTTCGATCTCCGCGGCGATCTTGCCGTGGACCCGGCCACAGTCCTGGACCTCGATGCGGAAATGGGCCTCAACGCAAGCCTGGCTGCGTTCTACGCCAGAAACGGAGCTGTTCTCGAAGGCGTGGGCATGCCAGATCCTGACCTGTCGCACTTTGAAAGCATGCGCAGATGGTGGGCGGGCGACATGACGGGCCGCTCAACAGTCGGTACCGGATTCCTTGGAAGACTCTGCGACCAACTCAGCCAAGACGAGCCCGTCACAGGTATATCGATCGGCCGGTCCGCTGCCCCAGCGCTTCGCAGCGAGACAGCCGTGACATTGTCTGTGCCCGACCCGTGGAGCGGCGGCTGGCTGCTCTCTGAGGATCCGCTGATCCAAGCAGCCCGCGCTGGGTTGACTGCGATGGCGCTCCCCTCAGAGGAGCCCGGGTTGGCGGGCTTGTCGCGGGCAAACACCACCAAAGCTCTGGACTTCCTCGACTATCTACAAGGTCTCTCAGACAACGACAGTGACGACGGCGACACGTTCCCAGGCTCAGAGATCGGCTACCAGTTGATGACCTGCGCTCGCCTTCTCAACTCTGACGCTGGCGTTCGGGTGATCCATGTGCCATGGGGCAGTTTCGACACGCACGACGAGCATCGGTGGAGCCACGACGCCCAACTTCTTGAGCTTGACGAGGCGCTGGCAGCGTTTCACCAACGGCTCGACGAGACAGGGCTTGGCGACACCACGCTTGTGGCAACGACCAGCGAGTTTGGAAGGCGACCCGAGGCAAACGCTGCGGGAACCGACCATGGGACTGCCTCCACCATGCTTCTCAGCGGGCCAGTCATTGGCGGGCGCCATGGTGAGGCACCTTTGCTGGGCGACCTGGACCCAGACGGCAACCTCAAAGCAACCGTGGGGTTCGACAGATACTACGCAACGCTGGCCGAATCCTGGTTTGGGGTGCCCTCGGCCGATGTGCTGCCCAACAGCCCAGAACCCATTTCAGGCATCATTACTGCTACATAACTGCCGAGTCAGCAGAGCGTCATCTCGAACGTTGTTGCTCAATAACCCTCCGTCGCTGCCGAAAGTACAACATCAGCGAAAACGGGGCGGCACCATCTTTGGCAACTTCTGCCAGTCGGTCGCCCTTCTCGGAGGAATCGATCGATGAAGAACAACCGCAGGATGATTGGGCTGGCGGCCGCAGTCTTACTCGCACTGGTTGGTGGCGTCTTGCTTTGGCAGTCGTCCGACGAGGGCGAATCAGGGGCTACGCCACAGGCTGAGGTAGAGACCGTCCAGGTGCTCGTGGCCAAACGAGACATCGAAGCGGGCGAATCTGCATCCCGCATGGCCGACAATGCGTTCGCGTTCGTACAGCTCGAAGCAATCCCGGCTGACATGGCCCGACCCGACGCGCTCAAGACCGTCGAAGACCTCGACTCGCTGGCTGCAGCACGAAACGTGCTGGCGACCAACCTGACCATGGGCGTGCAGCTCTCGGTCAGCGACTTCATCGTTCCCGGCTCCCAAGAAGTGTCGGCCCTCCCCGACGTAGACCAAAACCTGTTTGAGATGACCATCGCTCTCGAACCCGAGCGGGCACTTGGCGGCAACGTCGCCGTAGGCCAGACCGTGGCCGTTGTGGGTTCGTTCGATCCCGCTGACGAACGCGACGGCGAGACCGTGGTGATCCTCGAATCTGTGGTCATCACCAACCTCCAAGCCGAGCAATTGCCCACTGCGCAACAACTTGAGAACGATCCCCTTGGAGCGACCTTGGCGCCGACTAGCCGGTTGTTCGTGACCTTTGGCATGGAAGTCGAAGACCTCGAGAAGCTCACCTACGCCAGTGAGTTCGGCCGCATTTGGCTGGCCCGTCAACTTGGCGAAGCCACCATCGATGGCAGCCAGGTCCGCATCCGAGACAACGTCGCAGTTTCGCTTGACCCCGACGCTCCGGCCCCCGATTACTCCTCGAACGACTCAGAGGACTGATCAACCATGACAGCGGGGCAACGAGAAGACTCGCGGCCGGACCTAGAAAGCGCCGGCCTACCGGAGGCACCTGAGCCTTCGAGCACATGGACTCCCTCAACTGAGGCGTCTACACCGGCCCCTGCTTGGGGTGCACCACCTGCTCCAGCCGCTCCTGCGCCATCGGCACCGCCAGCACCACAGGCGCCGCTGTCACCAACCCCGCCGCGGCCAGCACCAATGACGACGCCACCAGCCGGCCAGCAAACCCCTAAGCCCGCCCCCACCGCTCCAGGCGGCGCGCGCCCTAGCGCGACCCCACCTCCTCCGCCACCGGCAGCTCCTGTTGCCCCAGCCCCGGTTGCCCCAGCCCCTGTTGGTGAGGCACCGGCGTCCAACCCGCCGGCACCTGCGCCATCAGCACCACCGGCTCGGGCACCACAAGCTTCGGCTCCTCCAGTCGCTACTGCAACGCCGACGCCGCCGGCACCGGCCTCGACCAGGAGCCCAAGCAACACAGCGGGCCCAGCAGACCTCCTACCTGTGGCGGTAGACAACCACCCGGAGAAGGCTGGGGCCAGCAACGACGACCTCCTCCCGGTCCCGCTACTCGAGCCCCAGCTGTCTGAGCATCTTCGAGAGCTCAAAGTCGCCGCCCAAGATGCGCTGATCGAACGCATGGGGGCCCGGCTCTATGACCGGACGCTGACCGAAGAGCAGATCGAAAGCTATGTCATCAACGAGCTCACGGGCTGGTTGTTCGAGCAGAACGCAAAACTCACCGACTCCGAACGCACCCAGCTGAGCTCGGAGCTCCTCAACGACGTGCTCCGCCATGGCCCGATCGAGCCACTTCTCGAAGACGAGTCGGTTTCGGAAATCATGGTCAACGGCCTGTCGCTCATTTATGTCGAGCGCAACGGCAAGCTCACCCGCACGAACTCACAGTTCTTGACCGAAGCGCACCTCCGCCAGGTCATTGAGCGCATTGTTTCCAAAGTAGGACGCCGCATCGACGAGTCCTCGCCCATGGTGGATGCCCGGCTACCCGATGGCTCACGCGTGAACGCCGTGATCCCGCCGCTAGCCGTTGATGGACCCAGCCTGACTATTCGAAAGTTCGCCAAGGAGGCCCTCGGCGTCGACGACCTGGTGGGCTTTGGAACGTTGTCGCCAAAGTCGGTTCAGTTCTTGTCGGCTGCGGTGCGTGGCCGCATGAACGTCCTGGTCTCTGGCGGCACTGGCACCGGCAAAACAACGCTGCTAAACGTGCTTTCGAACTTCATTCCCGAAGACGAACGCATCGTTACGCTCGAAGACGCTGTCGAACTCCAGCTCAAACAAGACCACCTCGTTCGCCTGGAAAGCCGTCCAGCTAACGTGGAAGGCAAGGGCGCCATCTCCATCCGCGACCTGGTGCGCAACTCGCTTCGCATGCGTCCAGACCGAGTAATCATCGGCGAGTGCCGTGGCGGGGAAGCCTTGGACATGCTCCAAGCCATGAACACCGGCCACGACGGATCGCTGTCCACCCTCCACGCAAACGGCCCTCGCGACGCGATTGCGCGCCTGGAAACCCTTTGCCTGATGGCGGGAATGGACTTACCGGTGCGAGCCATCCGAGAACAGATTGCCTCGGCAGTTGACATCATCGTGCACGTCGCTCGCCTCCGAGACGGCACGCGCCGGGTCACCCACGTCAGCGAGGTCGTTGGAATGGAGTCTGATGGCGTAGCCATGAGCGACATCTTCACGTTCGACTTCGACGCAGGTATCGACATCGACGGCCGCTACACCGGTCTGCTCGAACCAACCGGGCTGACCCCAATCTTGCTCAACAAGCTTCGCGAACACGGCGAGAGCGTCGACGAAACGTTGTTCTCCACTGGCGAAGAAGACGACGATCTCGGGGACGGCTCATGAGCCAGAAATCACGACGGCTAGCAGCGCTGGCGCTTATCGGAGCGCCGCTTCTCATTGCACAGCCAGCAGCAGCACAGACCGACACGGTTGACCCAGAGACCGAACCGGCAAACCCGGGCGAGGACACGGGCTTTGGCGGGCTGGACTTTGGCGACAGCGTCGTCATCCAAGAAGACGGCTCAGTGATCTGGAACGAGGCCGCCGAGACCGAAGAAGCCGACCTACCCGCAACCGCCGGAGCCAACGACCCGACGGCCACGGATGGCGCCGAGGTAGAAGGCATCGAAGGCACCGGAACCCTGGGGACCCCAGCTCCCGGAGCCGACAACACCACAGACCCTCAAGCGCCAGCCGCCGATGGAGAAACCCCAGCTACCGAGCGCGACCCGCTCGATGCCAGCGACGCAGCCGGTGCGGGCAACAACATCGCTCTCATGGCCGCCATGGGGGCAGCTGGCATCTTCGTACTCGCAGCCGGCTTGTTCTACCTGCGCAGTCGCGGACGCAACCAGGACGATCTTGTCATCATCGAAGATGTCCTCGACGGTCTAGACGAGATGGAAAGCCCAGGCGATCAAGCAGCGCCACACGATGGTGTCTGGGTTGCAGAACAAGAACCCGCTTACGCCGGTGCCGAAGACGCCGGCGCCTACAACCCCGGCGGCGCTGCATACGCGCAATACAGCGCCGCGGCCGATCCAACTATCGACACCGAAGCCATGGCCGCAAGCGCCGCACAAGCAGCGACGCAAAGTCGGTTTGACCAGCTCCGCACCCAAGTTGTCGATTTCGCCGATAAGGGCATCGCCGACGCCGGTCATGCCCGGTTGATGGCCGCCAAACTAGAGGCTGCTGGTTCGAGCATGCGACCGGGCGAGTTCCTGGTCTTAGCCGTTGCGGGCACGCTGGCTGCGCTAGCGGGCGCCACCTTCTTGCTTGGCATCTTGTTGGGCGTGTTCGCAGGCATCTTGGTTGCTGGCGCCTTCTATATGTCGCTCGACTTCAAGACCGGCAAGCGCCAGCGTGCATTTGCCGACGACCTCCCCGAGACGCTCGGACTCATTGCAGGCAGCCTGCGCGGTGGCCTCAGCATGATGCAAGCCATCCAGACTGTTGCCGACGAAGCAGACGAACCAACCTCAGGTGAGTTCCAGCGCCTCGTCACCGAGTCGCGTCTCGGCCGCGACTTGGCCCTTTCGTTCCGTGACCTCTCCCAACGCATGGACAGCAAAGACTTTGAATGGGTGGTCACGGCCATCGAGATCCACCGCGAGGTGGGTGGTGACTTGGCCTCGATCCTCGATCGTGTGGGCAAGACCATCCGAGAACGCAACCGGGTTCGAGGACAGGTGAAGGCGCTCAGCGCTGAAGGTCGCGTATCTGGACTCATCTTGTTCCTGCTACCCATCGTGATGACGGGCCTGATCTCGATGATGAACCCCGAGTATCTCAACGAAATGCTCAACGAGACAGAGGGGCAGATCATGATGATCGGCGCCGGCTGTCTCCTTATAGTCGGCGGCGTTTGGCTAAAGCGCCTCGCCCGGTTCGTGTACTAGGAGCTGTGCGATGAACCCAATGATCCTTGTCATGTTTGCAGCGGCGATTGGCGTCCTCGTGTGGGCCTTCGCCGGCTCGCGCCAACCCGCAGAAGGAGATCCAGCAACGGTCAATGTAAAGGCCCAAGAGCTTGCTGTTGGCCCGTGGGATCGCCTCGTCATGCCATGGCTTAGCCGCATGGGCCGAATCGTTGGCTCACGCATGCCGTCCGGCCGGATTGCGGCAATGCGTCGGCGTATCACGTTGGCAGGCCTTCAGAACACCTGGAACGTCGAAAAGGCGATGGCCTACAAGGTTCTCACCATGATCCTTGGTGTCCTCGGCGCGTTCGCTGCGCTGCAATGGCAGATAAGCAAAGTGTCACTGCTGATGGCGGGCGCCTCATTGGCTTGGGGCTACTTCGCTGTCGAGTTCTGGCTGGACAAGAAAGCAGCCGCACGCCAGTTGGAAATCCAGCAGGCGCTGCCGGACGTTCTCGACCAGATCACTGTTTGTGTGGAAGCAGGCCTGGGCTTCGACGCAGCCATCCACCGCTGCTCACAGTCCAACCAAAACCCGCTGGGCGACGAACTCGGCCGCACCCTCCAAGACATACGGCTTGGCGTGCCCCGCACCCAGGCACTGCACAGCTTGTTGGATCGCACCGACATCCAGGAGCTTCGCTTGTTTGTCCGAGCCTTGGTTCAGGCCGAGCGCTCTGGCATCCCGATCGCTCGGGTTCTCGAGGTCCAAGCCGACGAAGTTCGAGAGAAGCGTCGTCAGGCTGCTGAAGAACGAGCCATGAAGCTACCCGTACTGCTCATTATGCCGCTCGTGCTCTGCATCCTCCCGGCCCTATTCATGGTGATCATGGGCCCCGCAGCGTTAAGAATGATCAACGAAGGCGCGGTCTAGGCGGACATGGCGGCACGCAGCGACGGGACATCGCTAACCACACCCGCACCCGAGGCCGAGACGCACAAACGCGCCCACTCGCGTGGCGCAGCCGCCGTTGAAGCTGGCATTGTGTCGCTGCTGGTTTTCACGCTGTTCTTCGGCATCATCGAGTTTGGCATGTTGTGGCGAAACACCCACATCATTGGCGACGCCGCACGAGAAGGCGCCATCGAGGCTTCTCAGGGCACCCGCGAAGACACCTACGCCCAACTTGCCATGGATGTCATGGACACCAGGCTGGACTCACTGCCACGCGGCGAAGCCTTCCACGTAACGATATTCAAGGCTGACCCCTCTACGGGACGGCCAGCCAACGGGCAAGACCTCTTGACCTGCACCGACGACTGTTACCGCTACGACTACAACGACACCACCGATACTTGGGAACTGGAAGCCCTCGCTGCTTGGCCGGCCGCAACGCATCAAACCTGCGACTACATCGGTGTCTACATCTTGGGGAAGTACGACTGGCTCACCGCCTTTTTTGGCGACGACCGTGTGCTCGAACACACCGCCATCAAGCGATTGGAGCCGGCACCGGGCGAGGCCACCTGTCCCACCATTGCCCCGCCGACGGTGCAACCAACCCCGACCCCACCGCCCACGCCCACA
>JAUIIS010000140.1 GCA_030431575.1 Acidimicrobiia bacterium
TTTCACGACGTCGTGTCCATGGTCGACTTCATCGAATCCATTGCCGACGCAACCGGTGTCCCCGTTGGCATCAAGTCCGCCGTTGGCCAAATGGGCTTCTGGGAAGACCTAGCCAGACACATGGCCGACACCCAACGCGGCCCAGACTTCATCACCATCGATGGCGGCGAGGGCGGCACAGGCGCCGCACCACTGGTCTTCAGCGACAACGTGGCCTACCCATTCCGCACCGGCATGGCCAAGGTCTACGGCGTGTTTGCTGCGATCAACCTGCACCGCGAACTGGTCTTGGCTGCCCTCACCCTCGGCGCTGATCTCATCAACGTGGCTCGCGAACCCATGATGGCCATTGGCTGCATTCAGGCACAGAAGTGCCATACCGGCCACTGCCCCACTGGCGTTGCCACCCAAAACAAGCGGCTGGCGCGTGGACTAGACCCCACCTCAAAGGCAGTCCGGGCAGGCAACTACATCGAGTCGCTTCGCCACGACATGTTGGCCGTTGCCCATGCTGGAGGTGTGCCCCACCCCGCGTTGGTGGCGTCCACCGCGGTGGAGATATTCGGCCCCGATGGCTCTCCCAAATCAGTTGCCACCCACTACGGTCTCAGCAAGGACATTGTTCGTTTGCACCAGAGCGACATCCAAGAAGTCGAGTCCTTGATGGCCAATGCAAACCGCACCCCCGCTACCTGACTATGACCACTGATCGTCAACTCATCATCGTTGCCAACCGTCTGCCGGTCCGGCGGGTCCAAGACCGCGATGGCACCCGCTGGGTAACCAGTCCGGGAGGCCTTGTTTCCGCACTCCGACCCGTCATGGCAGAGCGCCCGAACGCCACCTGGGTGGGCTGGGCTGGCGCCGCAGGAGCCGCACCCCCACCGTTCGAAATCGACGGCATCAACCTGCACGCGGTGGCGCTCAGCCGCGCCGAGCTACAGCTCTACTACGAGGGGTTCAGCAACGGAACCATCTGGCCCCTCTATCACGACTCCATTGCCCAACCCGAGTACCACCGAACCTGGTGGGACGCCTACGTCACCGTCAACCGACGGTTTGCAGATGAAGTCATGGCGATAGCCGACGACGATGCCACCGTCTGGGTCCACGACTACCAGCTCCAGTTAGTACCAGGCATGCTCAGGCAGGTCATGCCGGACCTCAAGATCGGGTTCTTCAATCACATCCCCTTCCCAGCCCGCGAGCTGTACCTCCGGTTGCCCTGGCGCACCCAAATCATTCGGGCCCTCCTCGGCGCCGACCTCATTGGTTTCCAAACCGAAGTCATGGCCCACAACTTCCGCCACGTCCTGCCCCGCCTCATCCACGATGAAGACTTCGAAATCGACGAAGAAGACATCACCTTTGGCGGTCGCACGGTTACCGCAACGTGCAGCCCCATCGGTATCGACTTCGACAGATTCGCTGGCGCAGCGCAGGAACCGAAGGTCAATGATGCCG
Source organism: Acidimicrobiia bacterium (assembly GCA_030431575.1). Lineage (GTDB taxonomy): Bacteria > Actinomycetota > Acidimicrobiia > Acidimicrobiales > UBA8592 > JAUIIS01. Next base: position 1,465 of record JAUIIS010000140.1, read on the forward strand.
TGGCAGAGCTCCAGGAGACGTTGCATCATCCGCGCACGGTTATCTTGGGAGTGGACCGCCTGGACTACACCAAGGGCATAGCGCGACGGCTCCGGGCATACGCCGAACTCCTCGACGAAGACCGCATCAGCGCCGACGACACCGTCCTTATCCAGGTGGCAGAGCCCAGCCGATCCAACGTCAACGGCTACGCCGAAATTCGCGGCGAGGTCGAACAAGTCGCTGGCGAGCTCAATGGCAACTTCGGCACCATGAGCCGTCCCGCTGTCCACTACCTGCACCGCAGCCACAACTTCGAAGAACTCATCGCCCTCTACAGGCTGGCAGACGTCATGCTCGTCACCCCGTTCCGGGACGGTATGAACCTCGTGGCCAAGGAGTATGTGGCCGCCCGGTACGATCTCAGCGGTTCGCTCGTACTTAGCGAGTTTGCGGGCGCCGCCCACGAACTCAACCAGGCAGTCCTGGTCAACCCTTATGACATCGACGGTCTCAAGAACGCCATAGAACACGCAGTGCTGATGCCTCGAGACGAACAAGAGATGCGAATGGCTTCCATGCGCAAGGCTGTTGCGCACAACTCGGCCCAACATTGGGCCACAACGTTTATCAACAAACTGGAATCACGTTGACAGCTTCCGCCGACCCCAACGTCGTTCGCTCGCGCCTGCAAGCCATTGGACGCACCCCCACTTTGTTGGTGGCCACCGACTACGACGGCGTTCTTGCGCCCCTGGTTGAGAACCCCAGCAAGGCCTACCCGCATCGTGAGTCCATGGCTGCACTACGCACCCTGTCCACGTTGCCGGACACACACGTCGCCGTCGTCTCTGGACGATCACTTCGCGACCTCGCGGCGCTAAGCCGCCTCCCAGCAGAGATTCACCTGGTCGGCTCTCACGGCTCGGAGTACGACGCCGGGTTTGTTGACGATCTCACCCCTCAACAGGTCGAGCTGCGAGCAATTATCACCAAGGAGTTCGAGGCCGCCGCTGCTGAGGGGTCCGGCTACATCATCGAAAAGAAGCCCGCCAGCGTGGCCTTCCACTACCGCAACGCAGACCCAGACGAAGCCAAGGTCATGGTCGAGCGCCTCCTAAATGGCCCAGCCAAGCGACCCGGCACACAGCTCAAGCTCGGCAAGAAAGTAGTTGAACTTGCGGTTGTCGACACCAACAAGGGCACTGCGGTTGAAGCACTGCGTCGACAGGTCTCTGCTGACGCGGTCATCTTCTTGGGTGACGACGTCACCGACGAAGATGCGTTCAAAACGCTGCGCGGGCCCGACCTTGGGGTCAAAATTGGCGACGGCGACACGGTGGCTCATGTGCGTCTTGCCTCCACCGACGACGCCGCAAGGACCCTGGCCCTGCTGGCCGAACAGCGGCGTGCGTGGCTGCAGGGAAGCAGCGCCCCCGCCATCGAAGAACACTCGTTGCTGTCTGACCAACGCACCGTGGCGCTGGTGACCCCCGATGCCCGCGTGACCTGGATGTGCCACCCCCGGGCAGATTCACCATCAGTGTTCGCCGAACTCATCGGCGGCCGTCACGCCGGGTTCTTTGCGGTGCACCCCACCACAGGGTCCCCGCCCATCAGCCAACGCTACGTGCCCGAGACGTTGGTCCTCGAAACCCGGTGGTCAGACCTCACCGTTACCGACTACCTCGATGTCTCCCATGGCCGACCAGACCTCGAACCCGGCCGTACGGACCTCGTGCGAGTCCTCGAAGGCACCGGCGAGGCCGTCATCGAGTTCGCGCCACGGCTGGACTACGGACGCGCCCCTACCCAGCTCGAAGCCACCGAAACTGGCCTGGTTGTTCGCGGCGTGCCCCAAAACATCGAACTCCGAGCGCCAGGCGTTGTTTGGGAAATCGTTGCCGATGGGCACAACCAAACCGCTCGCAGCACAGTGACCCTGGGCACGGTGCCACTGGTGCTCGAACTCGCCTTCGACCCCATCCCCGACGAGCAGCCCGAACCCGAACCCCAGCGCCGAGCGAACACCTCCGCCTACTGGCGAGACTGGGCAAAAGCACTGTCACCCTCTGGGTTTGCACCCGACGCAGTTGTGCGCTCGGCGCTCACCATCAAAGCCTTGTGCCACCAACCGACCGGCGCCATCCTCGCCGCGGCAACCACCAGCTTGCCCGAGGTCCCTGGCGGCGTCCGCAACTGGGACTACCGGTACTGCTGGCCGCGCGACGCGTCATTCTCGGCCGCGTCGTTGGTGGAACTTGGCTCGTACAACGAGGCCGAAGCGCTGCTCGACTGGGTCCTCGACCGAGTAGCCAACCTCCCCGGCCCAGAGCGCCTCCGCCCGCTGTACGCCGTCGAAGGCGACGCCCTGCTCCCCGAAGCCGTCCTCCCCACGCTTCACGGCTACCTGGGAAGCCGACCGGTACGAATCGGCAACGCTGCCGACCAGCAAGTGCAGCTCGACGTGTTCGGGCCCATAGTGAACCTGGCCCACCGTCTCGCCACCCACAACCGACCCATCAGCGAAACCACCTGGGATCTCGTGATCGACATGGTGGCTGCGGTGGCCCGCCGCTGGCACGAACCCGACCACGGCATCTGGGAAGAACGCCGCCCGCAGCGACACCACGTCCACTCCAAGGTCATGTGTTGGATGGCGGTCGATCGAGCCATCAAGACCGGTGAGCTCACCAACAACCATGTGCCCGCATCATGGACGCGCCTGCGCCACACCATCGCAGCCGACGTTGTCAGCAACGGCTGGAATCCCGAAGCCAACGCGTTCACCATTGCCTACGGCGACGACGAGCTCGATGCCGCAGTTTTGTGGATTGCGCTATCGGGCCTCTTGCCGCCCCAAGATCCGCGCTTTGTGGCCACCGTCAAGGCCATCGAACGCGACCTACGCAAAGGGCCCATCGTCTACCGCTACCGCCTCGACGACGGCTTACCCGGCGACGAGGGCGGGTTCCTCATTTGCACCGCTTGGCTGATTCAGGCGTACCTCATGATGGGACAACTCGACGACGCCCGAACGCTCTTTGACCGTTACATCAACCTCGCAGGCCACACCGGGCTGCTGGCCGAAGAGTTCGAACCAGCCACCAACATGGCGCTGGGCAACCACCCGCAGGCCTACTCACACATTGGCCTCATCGATGCTGCCTTAGCGCTGAACGACGCCTATGCGGCTCAAGCAGCGACGCCGGATAGCTAGACAAGAAAACAAGCGCTACTCCTGAGCGCTATCGCCCGGTGCAAGCAGGTCTGCAATGTCCGCGACGTTGTCGTGGATAGCAAGCTTGTCGCCATACGCCATGCCCTCAGCTAGCTGGGCCAACAGCGGGTAGACGGGCTTGGTGTTGGTCCAATAATCCTCACCAAAGAACACCATGGGGCTAACCACGCCAAAGGACTCGTAGTGATTCTGCGTAGCGTCCTGGAACACTTCTTGAATCGTGCCTGCGCTACCCGGGGCAAAGACCACCCCCGCTAGCGCAATGGCCAGCAACCCGTCTTCTCTGATCGAGTTCGCAAAGTACTTCGCAATGTGGCTCGCAAAAACGTTGGGCGGCTCGTGCCCGTAGTGCCACGTTGGGACACCGAGGCTTTCTGATGCACCGGGCACAAACGGAAAGCGCTGCTGCACTACAAAAGCCGTATCCAGCCAATCGGGGATGGGCTCAAAACGCGGGGCTGGCGCCAAGATACTCAGAGCTTCTGCCAAGGCTTCGTCGGCGTGCGGCGCAAGCCAAGCGCCCAGATTGGTGGCTTCCATGGCCCCAGGCCCGCCCCCGGACGCGCACACGAGACCCCGGCGGGTCAACGCTCGACTCAGCTTGGCCACTTCGGCGTAGTTCTCGTCGGTCCGGGCCATACCGTGGCCACCCATGATGGCCACAACTCGTTGGTGCCTGTTGTTGGCCTCCAACCACTCGGCCAACGCGTTGTCGATGGCGTGGTCGTGGATCCGCTGGGCTAGCGCAGCCATGATGTGGCCGTCGCTCCTGCGGCTGTCGTACCAGCGGTACACCTGGGTATCCAACGCTTCGCCAAAGGTCTCGGGTCGACCGTTGATGTAGCCCCCAAAGAGCTCTTGGGGCGTGTACAACGCTCCCCGAAAGGCCCGGAAAGGCAACGCCGGGAACTTAGGGAACACCAGCGCACCGTGCTCATACGTGCGGCGTTGGGCAGACGGTTCAAGTACACAACCCAAAAACACCGTGTCAGCCAACCGAACAGCCAGCAGCGATGTGGTGCGGTCACATAGGTCCAAACCTTGCAACACCACATGGTCGAGATCACCCACCCGAAGAAGGTGATTGTCGAATTCCTCGAGCGAGTCGATTTCGATCATGGGCTGACGCTATCCAGTGCAGCACACAGGTTGGGAATAGCGGGCGCCTCCCGCCGGTTTCAGATGGTGTTGCTACAACCAGGCACCGACCCACAGAAAGAGGTCAACTATGGAAGTTACAAAAGTTCGAGATCGAGCAGCCCGCCTGCGCAAAGAAGCCGAGTCGCTCCCCGAGCCCATCGCTGTGGCGTACCGCCGCCGCGCCGCTGAGCTAGAACTCACCGCGTTGGCCCTGCACCCCTTCGAAGAGGTCGCGCTCGCGGCGTAGCTAGCACGTGGCGCCACCAGCGCTCCTGCTCCCCCACCTCCACAAATCCCCAAAGCCCAGCGGTCGCTCAAGCGGCCGCTGTCGTCGTTTTTGGGGGAGACACACCGAACAGCCACGCAGGGCCAAAACCAAGTAAGGACCTGGCGGACGAACCGCTCAGATCCTTACGGGTAGTAGACGCTCATTTTGTGCGAACGTCGGCGAGGTTGCGCTGGTGCGAGGCGGCCCCTTTAACTAAGGAAGTGCTAGGAGCGTACCCCTAGTCCAATAAGCGAAGCTCTTCGAGACGGTCGAGCCACCAGCCATTTGGCACCGTGGTGACGCCCGGTACTCCACGCAAGAGCTCATCGACACGGATCTGGAGCTCGCCACCCAAATCGCCAGCGTTACGAAGGTCAAGGAGACCATCTATGACACGAGAGCGTGACGTGAGTTCGCCGTCGACGGACGAGAGTATCTCGTTGATGAGTTCTTTAGCTGAAGGAGTCTGGATTGTGCAGTTCATTTGGTGCATCACCTCTGATGTTTAGTAACGCCTCGCCCGTCCGAAGCATTCCCATTGCGCGAAGGCCGCCCCAACGCCGTGACCTCTAGATTGCCAGGCAATCCGCCACTAGGGCGAGCGCAGTGGCAGGAACGGGCCAACGGGACCAGAATGCGAGGCTGCTGGGCCGATACTTCTCCCTATGGCGATGCGCACACGTAGGTACATCCCCTAGCGCAAATGCCTGCACCGTGAACCTGGCTGACACAGCGGGCCGAATAGGGGCAGCTACGGTGTTAAGAGCATGGCTGGTGAACCCTCCCCCATAGTTTCGGCCCGTGGTGTCTCCAAACAGTGGGGGTCCAACATCGCGCTGGCCAACATCAACCTCGATCTCCAGCCCGGTGTTACTGGCCTCCTGGGTTCGAACGGTGCTGGCAAGACCACGTTCATGAGCCTCGTGCTAGGTCTCCACAACCGCAGCGGCGGCACCATGTCCGTGCTTGGCGTCGACCCCCAAACACAGGGCGCTTTGGTACGTGGCCGCATTGGCTATGCCCCCGAGCATCACCATCTCCCACCCGACGTGCAGGCCAACGACCTGGTTCGCCATCTAGCCCAACTGCATGGCCTCCCTCATCGCAGCGCGACAGAACGCGCCAGCGATGCTCTGTGGCAGGTCGGCTTGGGTGAAGAACGCTTTCGGGCCATCGGCACGATGTCTACGGGCCAACGCCAGAGGGTCAAGCTGGCCGCGGCGATTGCGCACGACCCCAAACTGGTGCTCCTCGACGAGCCCACCGACGGTCTCGACCCCGTGCAACGCGACCTCATGTTGGAGCTCATTGCCCGCATCGGCAGCGAGTTCGGGATCGACATTCTGTTGTCCTCACACCTCCTGGACGAGGTGGACAAAGTATGCGACAACGTGGCCATCATTGCCGCTGGCACGGTCACCACCTCTGGCACCCTCGATAGTTTGCGGGGCGCGGTCACTGGACTGGTGGTCGAGGTGAGCGAACGACCCGAGGCCCTCGCTGCATGGCTCAGCCAGCGGGGCTGCCAGGTTGAGGTGGATCGTCACTACCTCACTATCACTGGCGAGGGCGATCTCGCATTGTTGGCACGCGACGGCGTCGTGGAGACCCGCTGCGGGCTGCGGCGCCTCACCGATCGCCAAGTCAGCCTCGAAGACGTGTTCCTCCAAGCCAACGACGAGGCGAATGCCGCCACCATGGCCCCAGCGGCCAGTCCTGGGACGCCCTCATGAGCGCCACGCCTCCGAACCCGGCCGCACCGAACGTCGGGCCACCCAGTGCCGCAGTGCATGATCTCGGCTACCGCCGCTTCGAGGGTGAACGCGCCGGCGTTGCCGCAGCCATGCGAGCGCTAGGTGTACACGCCATCCAACGCGTCATGGGGCTCAAGCGAGCAGGGCGCCACAAGGTCCTACCGGCACTCATTCTGATCATTAGCTTCGTTCCCGCGCTGGTCTTTGTGGGGATGGCGGCCTTCTTGCCCAACGAACTCATAGAAGAAGACATCCTGCCCAGCTACAGCGAATACAACGCAGCGTTCATTGTGTCGGTGATCTGGCTGTTCACATCCTTTGTGGCCCCAGAAGCCCTATGCACCGACCGTCGGACGGGCATGCTGGCGCTCTATTTGGCGTCGCCCCTGAACCGCACTACGTACATAGCCGCCAAGGTAGGGGCGGTGGTGGTGACCATGTTGGCCATCACGCTTGTCCCGACCCTGTTCTTGTTGGTGGCCTACACAATCGAGGGGGCAGGCCCCGACACTGTCGGCGAGTTCCTTGAGCTCTTGGCGCGCATCACCGCTGGCGGTGTGCTCTTGGCCGCCTACTTTGGTGCCTTCAGCGCCATGGTGTCCTCGTTCACGTCGCGCCGCTCTATTGCCAGCGCCAGCATTGTGATCAGTTTCTTGCTCGCTGGTGCGGTGACCAGCGCCCTCATCGAAGGCGACGTTGACGACCACATCGCGTTGCTCCAAATCGCTGTGGTCCCCCTCCGTGCGGCCACCTACCTCCTGGGCGAACTCCCGCAAGGTGTCAACGGCCTCGCGGTCGTCGAGGGCAGCCTGGCTCTCCTAACTTCGCTGGGCCTCACCGCGCTGTTTGCTGGCGTTGCCTGGTGGCGTTACCAAACGCTTGAGATCGACCGATGACCGAACCGTCGCCGCCGCCCCCACCCTTGGGGACACCTCCTCCACCACCCACCGGGGCGCCCTTGGCCGCAGCGCCCGCGCTTGAGGTTCCCGATGACGCCATGGTGGTTTCTCGCAACTGCTCCAAGTGGTTTGGGGACCTCGTTGCCGTCAGCGACGTGTCCTTCGCTGTTGGACCCGGCGTCACCGCCTTGTTGGGGCCGAACGGCGCAGGCAAATCCACCATGTTGCGCATGCTGTGCGGTCTCGCTGCCCCATCACAGGGCGAAGTTGAGATCTTGGGCCGCAACCCTCGCACCGACATGTTGGCCCGCACCCATCTGGGCGTCGCGCCCCAGCAAGAGTCGGTGTTCGAGTCTCTCACTGCACTGG
>JAUIIS010000141.1 GCA_030431575.1 Acidimicrobiia bacterium
CCACCGACCCAGGCGGGGGAAGCCTCTTGTCTCAGGGCAGCACCATGGCAGGTCTGAAAGAATCTGGTGACCGAGTCGGGGCGGCAGTTGCAGCAGGCGACTTCGACTGTGACGGCAAAGACGACCTCGCGGTTGGAGCACCAGGCGAAGACCTCGATGCGCTCTTCATCGACGCCGGAGCGGTCAACGTGGTGTTTGGCAAGGGCGACGAGCAGCTGCTCTTTGCCGGACAAGGCATCGACGCTTACTACCGCAGGCCCAGCGACTGGCTCGGCGCAGCCTTGGCACGCGGAGATTTCAACAACGATGGCTGCGACGACCTCGCCATTGCAGCTCCAGGCGCCGACCGAAGCGGTGGCCTGAACATGGGCCTCATATGGGTGATGTTCGGTTCGCCCTCGGGGCTGCGGTCGCCCTACAGACTCCTCCAGGGCATCAATCTCGGGGGCGTGCTCGAAAACGGTGACTACACCGGTTCAACGCTCGCAGCGGGCGATCTCAACTGCGACGGGTTCGACGACTTAGCAGTGGGTGTGCCCACTGAGGTCATCGACGGCGAGTCAGTAGGTGCCGTCATGGTGGTGTTCGGCAAGCGCCGCGGCTTCCGCGGCGGCCGCGCCTTGTTCCAAGGCAAAGGCCTTGCGGGCGAGCCAGCTGCGGGGGAACTCACCGGAGCTTCCCTAGCCATCGGTGACCTCGATGCAGACGGCTGCGACGACCTTGTCGTCGGTTCACCGGGCACAACCGTGTCCGGTAAGGCCAACGCTGGCTCCGTCTTGGTTTCCTTTGGCAACAGCGCCGGCGTACACAAGGGCACCCGCCAACTGGAGCTAAGTGCGGGCAGCGGCCTACGCAAAAACCCGCGCAAAGGCGACAAGGCTGGAAGTGCCGTCGCTGTAGGAGATATCAACTGCGATGGGTTTGACGATCTCGCGGTTGGTGCCCCTGGGCGCAACATCAAGGGCAAGAAGGATGCTGGTGTGGTGTACACCGTGCGGGGCCGTGCAACAGGTTTGCGCTCCACCGCAGACCTGTTGCGACAAGGCACCAAACTGCGAGGCAAGCTGCGAGCGGGCGCCAAGGTCGGCGCCGGCATTGCTATTGGCCAGATCGATGGGCGACGTTGCGCAGACCTAGCCATCAGCGCGCCAGGCACAAAGGTCGGAGGAAAAGACCATGCTGGGGCGGTGCTGGTCGCCTTTGGGGCAAAGAAGGCCAAGAACGCAGGCCAGCCCTTGCGCATCACGCAGAAGGTCAACGCCCCCGGCAAGGCGGTGCGCTACGCAGCCTTCGGCGGTTCATCAGGACTCGTTCTGCTGCGTCGGGCCCTCAGCTCGCAGAGCTAGCCGCTGGCGAGCATGTCTCGCGCTCGGTTGCCCCCACAATCGTCTGGCCCTGCGCTGTAGGCAACCACACGACCATCTCGACATAGTTCCGGCGGCTCGCATAGGATGCGATTAGCGCGAAGCACAGGCGGTGCTTCACATAGCGACAGGGTGTTGCGGGCGAATGGCAGTTCTTAGACTGTTGGCATATACATGCCGTGCATTAGGCGCGGCTGCTGCCGAATCAATCGAAAAAGCGCGATGGGCTTCGGCTACCGCGCGCTGGGCTGGCAGGGGTGCCATCGCTCTCGTACTGGTCACCCTAGGCATCGGTGTGCTGATCAATCACGAAGCCGGCCCGCTTCTTGGTGAAACCGCTCCACCAGAATCTGAGCTGAGCGAAGAAGACCTCATCGCCATCGAGGCCAAAATCGCCGCAGCTGGCGGAGGGGACGCGTTCCCAACCATCGCAGCGGGTGACAGTCTCAGCAATGGCTTCGACATGCCAAGCGGATGGGTGTCGCTCACCTTTGATGACGGGCCGCACCCAATCTGGACACCAAAGATTCTCGACGAGCTCGACCGCCTCGATGTCAAGGCAACCTTTTTTGTGGTTGGCGAACAGGTCGATGCCTACCCACACCTAGCTGTCGACATTGTTTCGCGCGGCCACGAGATCGCAAACCACACCTATTCGCATCCGCAGATGGGCGAGATCGCCACGCGTCAAATCGATCTCCAACTCGAGCTGACCCGGCTGGCAGTCATCGATGCAACCGGCATCGACTCACGGCTCTACCGGCCACCGTATTCGGGTGACGCATCCCGGCTTCCGCCTGACGAAGCCGACGCCGCGGCCCGAGCCCTGGACAAGGGTTACGTGTTTGTGGCCACCAATCTCGCGCCGCCCGATTTCGACCCGTCCATCACGGTCGACGACATCGTCAGCGGAGCCATCCCTCCAGTGGGATCTGGTGGAGTCATCACGTTGCACGACGGCGGAGGGTCGGACCGCTCCAAGACCGTCGCCGTTCTTGAGCCGCTCGTGACCCAACTTCGGGCCAACGACTACCGGATCGGTCTCGTCGGCGAAGTCGTCGACAGTCGGCTTGGGCTGGACTCGGTTCGGCCCGCTTCGAGTTCAAGCACCTTCCAAGCAACCACATTGTCTTGGCTCCAGAGCGCAGCATCGGCTGTCGAGTTCCTTGCGGTGTGGGGTTCAATCCTGTTCGCGCTTCTCTTCGTCGGCCGGTTCGCCTTCCTCGCGCTGGTCGCTCTGCGCCGGCGCATCAAGGAACGGAACAAGCCACCGTTGGACGACGGCTACAAACCCCCCGTCACCGTTCTCGTCCCCGCCTACAACGAAGCAGTTGGCATAGCAGCGGCGGTGCAATCCATCGACGCCACCGACTGGCCAGACCTAGAGATTCTCGTCATCGACGACGGCAGCACCGACGGGTGCGCCGACATCGCCGAGAGCCTAGGACTCGAGCGCGTCCGCGTGATTCGCAAGCCCAACGGCGGAAAGTCGACGGCCCTCAATCTCGGCATCAGGGAAGCACGACACGACATCATCGTCATGGTCGACGGCGACACGATGGTCGAACCAAACACCGTGCCCGAGATCGTCAAGCCGCTCCAAGACCCCAATGTCGGAGCGGTGGCGGGTAACCCCAAAATCGGCAACGTCACAAACTTCTTGGCCCGACTCCAGGTCAGCGAGTACCTGATGTCGTCCAGTCTGGAACGACGCATCCTCGCCCCGGCCGGCATGATCACCACTATTCCCGGTGCAATAGGTGCATGGCGGCGCTCGGCACTTCAAGAAGCAGGGTTTGTCTCGGTGGAAACGCTGGCCGAAGACACCGACCTGACCGTCTCTATTGCCCGTGGCGGCTGGCGCATCGCCTACGCCGGCCAAGCCCGCGCCTGGACCGAGGCCCCCAACACCATCAGCTCGCTCTTCAAGCAACGGACCCGTTGGACCTTCGGGACCCTACAAGTCCTTTGGAAGCACCGCAGAGCCCTTTTTGACCGCGGCCCGGGATCTCAACTCGGCCGTGTGGCGCTCCCGTACATGTTCGTCAGCGGCTACCTCCTGGCGGCCTTGGCGCCGCTGATCGACCTGGTGCTCCTCATCAACGTCTTGTTGGGCAACTGGCGTTTGGCCGCCGCCGCCTGGGCCACGATCGCCGTTCTTGCTACCGGTGCCGGGATCATTGCCACGCGCCTCGACGGCGACGAGATCAAGCCAGCGCTGCTGGTTCCTGTCCAACAAGTTGCTTTCCGACCGCTACTTCACCTCGTCAGTCTCGTTGCCATACGAAGAGCCATCTTTGGCCAGAAGCAGGTTTGGGGTGTCCAGCAACGTTCCGGAGGATTGTCAGTTCGCGGAGCCGGCGACGAGCCTGAGCAAGACCTCGCCCCAAGTGCGGTGGCTGCGGCATGAGCGACCTCGATACCGAGTCAGCCCAGACCTCGACGAAGCGCTCGAAGCCACATGGCAAGAATTCGCCCGACGAGAAAACCGGGAGTGACCGACCGCAGGTCGTTGTCGTACCCGACCCGGTGGTCTCGAAACCCGAGCCAGACGCCCAAGTCTTTTCTCGGGCCAGCCGGTTTCGCCCCATCACACTGGCCTTCGTCGCTGCAACGGTTGTGTTCCTCAGCTATGGCCTGTTCGCGATCGCATCGATCCTCTACAACCCGACCACGGCGCTAGAAACGGCCGCCCCGCCCAGCATCTCGCGGATTCCTGTTGCAACCACCAGCCCGGCAACCGCCGCTACCGCCTGCGAAACGGTTCGGGTGTCCACGTTCATGGACTTCGACGGCAACGCCGTTCGGAGTAGCGCAGAACCTGCTGCGCCGCCCGTCCGGGTGGCTTTTCGCGGTCCAGACGGCACCGAGATCTTTGCCGCCGAAACCAACGATTCTGGCGAGCTGGTCTTCAGGCTCGAGAGTCCGCTGCCACTGAGCGCTCATCCAGAGTCGGGGGCCGAACGAGGGTTGTGGCCCGGGGCCCGCCTGGGTGCGGCAGCAGCAGGGTCAGTCGTCATGGAAGGGCCCGTCTGTGAAGCATCGCTGCCTTTTGTCTGGACCCCGCAAGGCGCCGAAACACCACGTGTTGGTTGGGCCTACGGTTCGACACCGCCAGCGGGCTTGCCACACGAAGCCAGCACAAGCCTTACCGTTCCCAGCGGAGGTGTACAGATAGCTGGCCGCGTCTACACCGACACCGACGGCGACAACATCTATTCGCTCGCCGACGCCCCAACCTCGGGCGTCCTCGTGCAACTCTTTGACGAGTCCGAAACCGAGCTTGCGCGAGTACTCACGGGCGCTTCAGGCATCTACTCGTTTGCCAATCTGGAACCGCGCACCATTCATGTGGTTCGCATTGGAACAACAGCGGTTTCGCAGGCCCATGCGATTGGGTGGGTTGCCGAGAACCCCAGCAACGAGGCTTTCGTCCGGACAGGCGATGTCGGACTAACAGTTTGGGGCGTTGACTTCTTGTTGGACCCCGCTCAATAGCCCCCTGCCCCTAGAAACCAAGAAGGGCCAGAAGCCGGGGCTGGGTTTAGCCTTGGGCGAACAGTCCTGCTTCAAAAGAGATGTCGGCGCTACCGGGCACGTTGTGCAGACTGACTGCAATCACGTTCGCCCCTACCTGGAGGAGCGCGGGGTCAACGCTGAACGTACGAACTGCGGTCTCTTCGTTTCCCCATCTCGTCGTCAGAGGCTGTGTCGACGCATCGACGGGCCCTGGGCCAACGTTGTCTCGCACTACCTCAACACCGTTCACCCACACGACGGCGCCGTCGTCTGCCAAAAGGCTGAGCGTCACGTCCTGGTAGGCCGCTGGGTCAACAACAGTGAACTCATGCCGCAGCCAGGTCACCGTGTTGTTGGCCACAACGGTGGCCTCGTCGGCCTCGCCCCGGCCGAACTGCGCGTTGCCTAGAACCCATGGTTCATCGTCGAAGGCCAACGTGAACCAGTCCAGCGCAGGTGCCACGCCGGTATCTAGATATCGCCACTGGCCATCGGTGGGCACCAGCTCATCGGGTTGAGGCGGGGCATCGCTGGTGAGGACCGAAAGCGCCGGCGACAACGGACCAGTGTTGCCAGCGGCATCGATGGCCCGGACCTCATAGCTGTAGGTGGTGGAAGGCGCCAGCCCAACGTCGGTGGCAGTGGTGGCGCTGGTACTGAGCGCCACCACTCCGTCTCGCCAAATCTCATACTGAGCGACACCCACGTCGTCAGCTGCTGGTGCCCAACTAAGCGTCGCTTCAGTGCTAGAGACTGCGTCAAGTGTTGGGAGTCCAGGGGCCGACGGCGGTGTTTCGTCTGGGTTTTGGCCCTCCTGTATTTCGAGGCGGGCCGAGAAGCTGAGGTCGGCGGAACCAAGGCCGTTGTGGACCCGCACTGCAATGACGTTGTTGCCCGTGACGAGCGCTGACACCGGGACGGTGAAGCTACGACTGGCTGTCTCGTCTGCCAGAGACCACCGGTAGGTGGATGCTGGTGTTGTGGCGGTGAGCACGCCACCTGGCAGGTTGTCTCTAGCCACCTCCGAGCCGTTGACGTACACGGCGGCGCCGTCATCGGCAACCACGTGCACCTGGGCACTGGCAACATTTGTCACGTCGGCAACGGTGAATGAGGTGCGGAACCAAACCACGGGCTGATTGCTGATCACCGTTGCTTCGTCGCCGTCGGCGGCGCCCAACTCGGCTGGTCCGATTGGCCAAGCACTGTCATCGAAGCCGGGGTCGGCCCACATTGGGCCGGGATCCTGGCCGGTGTCGAGATAGCTCCAGTTGGCGTCAGTGGGGACCAGATCGGTTATTGCACCGTCAGTGGTGACGTTCAGCGGGGCGGAGGCGGCGCTGACGTTTCCGGCAAGGTCGTAGGCGGTGACGGTGTAGCTATACGTGGTTGCGGGTGTGAGGCCGCCGTCGACTGCAGACGTGCCCAGCCAGTCGGAGACCTCCACGGCGTCGCGTTGCAGGCGGTAGCCAGCCACGGCCACATTGTCGAACGAAGGCAACCAGGTGAGTTCGGCCGTTGACGGAGAGGTCACGACGAGCGACAGGCCCGTGGGTGCGGTGGGAGCCTCGCTGTCTGGGCCGGCCTGGTACACCGCTCTCAAGGTGGCGTCGAAGGACATATCGGAGCTGCCTGGCCCATTGTGGACACTGACAGCCAACACGTTTGGGCCAGACACCAGCAGGCCTGCGGGAACGCTCCAGGTGATCGGCACAGTTTCATCGGCAGTGGTCCAGCGATACGTCAGTGCGGGCGTTGTTTGGTCCACGGTGCCCGGCCCGACGTTGTCGCGCACCACCTCAACTCCGTTGAGGTACGCGACAGCACCGTCGTCTGCCAACAGGTCAAGTGTCAGCGACCCGACTGCACCCGGGTCCCCGATGTCGAACACGGTCGACATAAACACAACGGGTCGAACACTAATGGCGGTGGCTTCACCGCCGTCGCCCACCCCGATCTCGGTTAGCCCGCTCCCCCACGATGGCGGGGCCACAAGGCGCGTGGTCCAGTCGGCAACGGGGGCGCCGCCACTGTCATCAACGTTCCAGAGCGTGCCTTGGCCAACCAGAGTGACCACGCCGTTGGGCAGGGCATCGGTTATGCCCGCGACGGCGTCTGACTCTGGTCCCTCGTTACCGGCGGCGTCGACCGCCGCCACCGTATAGCTGTACGAGGTCTCCGGGTTCAGGCCACCATCGGTGTAAACCAGTGCGGCCGTTGCACCCACAAGCGTGCCGTCGCGCCGGATGTTGTAGCCCGTGACAGCAACGTTGTCTGTAGCCGCTACCCAGCTCAGCCGCACTGAACCTTCAGTGACCTCGGCAACGCCGAGACCTGACGGCGCAGTGGGAGCCGTGGTATCTGCGCCGAGCGAACCTACACGCAAGGTGAGCTGCGCATCGAAGCTGGCGTCGCTGCTGCCGGGGGCATCATGCAGGCTGACGGCCACAACGTTCAGCCCTTCGACGAAGAGCGTGGGATCTATTGGCGCCGAGGACAGCTCGCTCTCCTGACCACCAAACACGTAACCATTGGCCGTGGTATTGGGGCCAATGGGGCCTTCGGGAACGTTGTCGCGCAAGACTTCGGTGCCGTTGATAGACACCACCACGCCGTCGTCTCGGAGATAGTCCAACGTTGCCGCCGCTACGGCTTGTTCTGCGCCGAGCGTGAACGTTTGTCGCAAGAAGGTGACGTCTTGGTCGACGAGCAGCGTGGTCTCGTCGCCGTCACCCCGGCCAAGTTCGGCGTTGCCCGATAGCCAGGCGGTGTCGTCGAAGGCAGGGCTGCGCCAATCTGTTGGTGGCAACCCACCTGTGTCGAGGTACGACCACAGCGAACCGAACGACACGACCGTGACTTCAGACAATGGACCTAACGTCGTTGCGGGTACAGCAGGCGTTGCGGCCGAGGCGTTGCCAGACACGTCGACAGCGCGGATGCTGTAGTCGTAGGAAGTAGTGGGGGTGACCGCAGTGTCGATAAATGACGTGGAAGAAACGGCGCCCAGCGCCACGCCATCACGGGTCACGATGTAGTCAACCGCACCGGAGTCGTCGGTGGCTGGATCCCATGACAGTCCCACCGTGAGGTCGCTGACCGCATCGACGCGCAGGTTTGCTGGCACCGTGGGAACTTGCGTGTCCACCGGGTCGGTCACGGTCCGGGGGTAGCGGGCCAGCCCCGCTGCGCCATTCGGGTTCGCGTTGGTGATGGCGCCGCCCACCCACAAGTCGGTCTGTGTGGTTTCGAGTGCCCAAATGCCGGTGCCGACTACCGATTGGATTTGCGGGCCAAAGGTGGTGTCGACCTCATCGGTTATACCGTCGATCCGCTGAACCGGCGATGAGGGGCTACCAGCCAGGCCAGTGAGGTGATGTCCGCCAACCAAGACGTCGGGGCCTGCCTCGGCGAGCGCCTGAAGATCACCATCGCTGTCGTAGCTTGTGGTCCGGGCGCCGGTGACCGTGTCGAACAGCTCGAGGTGTCCACCAGGGCCGCCCGTGGCTGCGTAGACGTGGCCTGGTCTGGCCAAGATGTCGTACACGCCACCCACCGGCGACGGGTCGAACGAGGTGACAACCGCACCGTCGACGGTTGATATCGCAGCCATGAACTCGGTGTTCGGCAAGCCGTCGATACCGGTGAAGAACCCACCCACGTAGGCGCGCTCCAACAATGGGTCCACATCGATTGCGTATCCGTCGGCGGCGTCGGCACCGGGAGACCAGCTGGAATCCACCAGCCCGGTCTGGGCATCGACTCGGCCCATCTTTTCGTGCAGCTCGCCGTTGATCTGCGAGAACTTCCCCGTCAGATACAAGAAGCCACCGCTGAGGTCGATGTCGTACACGTCGTTGTTGGTGCTTGTTGCAAAGCCTGCTTGGGTTGCGCCGGTTGTTGGGTCCAGGGCCACGATGCCTCGTTGAGCCACGCCGTTCACCGTCGTGAATGCGCCGGCCACGTACAACGTTGCTTGGTCTTCACTGAGGGCCAACGCCCAGACCTCTCCGTTGAGGACAGGGGCGAACGAAGGTTCGTGAGCGCCCGTCGTTGCATCGAGAGCGACAAGCCACGGCTGGCTTGTGCTTGCGCCCTGCGGCGGCTGGATGCCGTCAAATTCGCCGCCCGCGAAAACCAATGTTCCATTGGTCGCCAAGGCGCGCACAACGGGGTCTCCTACGAGGTCCCACACCGCTGTGTTGTCATTG
>JAUIIS010000142.1 GCA_030431575.1 Acidimicrobiia bacterium
GCGGTCCTGTCGTACCTGTTCCGACGGGTCGAGGACCACACTGACTAAGTGAGGACCACACTGACTAAGTATCGCGCTGCTAGCTCTTGGCCTGTTCGGTGGGCGGGATAGCGACGCGGGCCGTGCGCTTGGCGTAGTAGTAGATGCGGCGCAGGTTGGCTATGACGTCGGTTTCGAACCGATAGAGCTCGATGCGGTTCTCGTCGGGCGACAGCATCCTTTGTGCATTGTGTTCCGCTATCGCCGCAGCTTTGGCGTTGATGTCGGCTTTCATGGCCGAAACAGCCCTGGCATCCTCGGCGTTCGCTTCGGCCAAGGCAGCGACTGACAGATCCAGCGCCAGGCTGACTTCGCGATGGAAGTCCTCGATCATGCCCCGGGTCTCGGCGCTGACTTGATAGCCATTGGCCAGGCGGTCTCGGCCCAGCAGAATGAGGTTCGTCTCAATCACGTCGCCGATGGCTTCGAGGTTGTTGGTGGCTTCGATCAAGTCCATGAGCTCATCGGCTGACCCGGCGCTCAGCGAACGCTGACCCACCCGCACCAAGTACTCGATGATCTGGCCGTGGAGCTGATCCACTTCGTCGTCAAGATCCTCAACCGCTTGCAATGCCTCGGCAGGACCGTCCAGGATCGCGGTCAACCCATCATTGAGCATCATTTGGACCCTGCTGGTCATGCGGAGCAGCTCGAGCCTGGCTTGCTCGAGCGCAATGGTGGGAGTGCGCAACAGCGAATCGTCGAGATACTTGAGACGCAATGGTTCGTCTTCGGGGCGGTCAGGCACGATCCACGTCACCAGGCGCTCAAGCTGTGGCACGAAGGCCAAGAACACCAGGGTGTTGGCCACGTTAAAAATGGTGTGGGCATTTGCGATCTGGCGCGCCAACGGTCCACCAATGTCATCGACAAGACCAGCCAAGAACCCAACAAAGGGCAGCCAGGCAAGCGCTCCAATGAAATTGAACAGCGTGTGCACTACTGCAGCCCGCATGGCATCGGGCGGCTTTCCAATGGCCGCCAGCAAAGCCGTCACCGATGTGCCCACGTTGGCGCCCAGCACCAGAGCAATGCCAGCCTCGGGAGTGATTAGCCCCTCGCTAGCCAGCACAATCACAATGCCGGTCGTGGCCGACGAAGACTGCACCAGCGCCGTGAAGATCGTCCCCACCAATATGGCCAGCACCGGGTTGCTCATCTCGGCCATAAGGTCTATGAACGTGTCATAGGACCGCAACGGGTCCATTGCCGCGCCCATCACCGACATGCCAAAGAAGATCAGCCCCAGCCCCATCAGCAGCTTGCCCTGCGTGGTGCGGCGCTCGGTCTTAGAGAAGTTGGCCACCGCAAAACCCGCAGCCACCATGGCCAGGGCATAACGCGACACCGAGAACGCCACCACCTGAGCCGTGATTGTGGTGCCAACGTTTGCGCCCAGAATGATCCCGATGCCTTGGCCGAGGTTTAACACGCCCGACGAAATGAACCCCACCACCAACACCGTGGTTACCGACGACGACTGAATAATCGCCGTCACCCCAGCGCCAGTAGCCGCACCCAAAAACCGGTTCCGGGTCATACGCGCCAAGACGTAGCGGACGCTGCTACCGGCCGCCACACGCAGCGACTCGGTCATCATCTCCATGCCGTACAAGAAGACCGCAAGCCCACCGAACAGGCCGCTGATCACGATGAACCAATCGATATTGCCCGCAACCTCGACCGCTGGTTCAGCAGCAGCCAACAGCGAAGTGGCTTCGGCAATCACGGTGAGGAGCCTAGTCATCCCACCAGAGCGCCTGGGGCATGACCTCGAGCTGTCGCCAAGGTTAACTCCCGGTAAATGGACCTTGTCCCCTTCTCGCGAATCTCGCCCAAGGGGTTCAATAGGGTCAACACGAGGTGATGCCAATGGATGACCGCCGAAAGGAGTCCAAACACATGGACGACGCGGTGGTGGACAAAAAGGTGAGTTCACAGCTGGCGCCGCCGGCGCTGTTAACGACGCCCGAAGACCAGCCGAGCAACGCAGAGCCTGCCGACCCAGATATCCGCGTCGACGTTGCTATCGACCTCACAACCGAGGTCCGGTGGTTCTTCGACGGCCCCCTGCCTACAGACGTGCGCACGTGGTTCGACGGAGTTGGCCTCGGCCTCGAAGAGAGCCGCTGCGACCGCTACCGCCTCGATGGCGAAACACACATTGGCCTGAAACAACGCGCCGGAACGATCCTTGAGCTCAAGCTCCGCCAGGGCCCACCGGGGCGGATAAAGGTTGGCCGCGACCTCGATGGCCAGCTAGAGACCTGGCGCCGATGGAGCCCCGCCGACAGGCTGACCTACCTCACCGAACACACCATCTGGGTAGACATCTTCAAACACATCACCAAGCGACGTTTCCTGCCCGACGGCACCGAAGCCCCATTGTCCCGAGAGAACCGAGCCATGACAGGCGTCGGCTGCGACGCCGAAGTTGCCGCTCTAGAGATTGAAGGCGAACCTCATTGGACGTTCGCGTTCGCAGCATTCGGTCCTGTCGACAGCCACGAGCGCTCATTGGAAACAGCTTGGGCCTCGTTGGCTAGCGGTCGCCCAAGACCCAAGGGCCTGCGCCTCGACTTCACACGGTCGTGTGGCTACCCCAGCTGGATGGCGAACTTCTTGTCACTGCCCTAGGGGGACCCGAGTGCCGGCTAGCGACATGGGTTTCGCTAGCGCCGCGGTGTCGATCTCAGCAGGCGTATCATCGCTGCGCCCGACTTGGCGGGCACAGCTGGCGGTGCCGGTTGCTGCCCTTGGGCCAATGCCGGGGCCAGGGTCAAGACGTCGGGCTCGCCCAGCCTTTCCGACACCCGTTGATAGCCGTGCACCA
This sequence comes from Acidimicrobiia bacterium, assembly GCA_030431575.1. Taxonomy (GTDB): domain Bacteria; phylum Actinomycetota; class Acidimicrobiia; order Acidimicrobiales; family UBA8592; genus JAUIIS01. The sequence continues at coordinate 2,873 of JAUIIS010000142.1, forward strand.
GATCGTTGGTGGCGCTGATTCGGACAATCTGAGCATCCTCTCGGGTGGCGCAATGAATGGGGTCAGACGTCACCAAGTACTCACGGCACGCGACCGGCCGCACCGGGCGCACAGAGCAGGACCCCTCATGGAGTAAGGGGCAAGGAATGCCCAGATCGAAGTAGGCGCGTTCGTCGTCAACGTTCGTTGCGGTGATGCCATGGCTGGCCAACGTCGCGGCAGTTGCCTCGATGCTGGCCTCGATGTGATCGCGTTCGTCCTGACCGAGGCCACCCACATAGTCCTGTATGGCTCGCACCTCGGCGCGCGTCACGGGCACGGCTTGGCTGCAGCATGCGCCACAACCAGCCGTGCACGTGACCGCATATGCAGGATCCGCCTGGATCTGTGCTGCGTCTCGATCGGCAAGCTCGCGCGCCAGCGGGAGAAGCTGGTCGGCAGATTCGACGCGAAGCGGGGCGTCGTACCTTTCCATTTAGTACTTCTTCTTACCCTTCGAGTCGTTCTCTGTGTAGGCAACCTGGACCTGATGCGTGTCGAACGTGAACGAGCTGCGGCTCAAGATGTCGGTGCCGCCAAGCTTTAGTGACGTGTCACCCATCTTGAGGTTCATGGCAAAGCCGCCAACTTCGTCGTCGCCTTCCAAAGCAGATCGCAGTTGTTCCAGAGCGTCGGCTAGCTCGGCCGATGGTGAATAGTCGCTGCCCATCTCAACCGAGATACGGAGTTGGTCTGGGGCTACGGCGTCATCTGAGTGTTCAGTCATGTGTGTCCAGACGGTGTGCGCCGCCGCGGTTACACCCGGGAATCACCGACCTGCGTAGCGGCGGTGCACACCCATTGAGCGCGTCCACAGTGCAGTGTTAACTAGAGGCATGTCCCAACTCACGCACCTCAACCCAACCGGGCTTCCCGACAGCCCGGCGTTTAGTCAAGCGGTCGAGATTGCGCCAGGGGCAGCCATCGTGTTCATCGGCGGCCAGAACGGTGTGGACGATTCTGGCAACGTGGTCAGCGACAACGCCTACGACCAAACAATCCAAGCGCTCGAGAACGTGCAAACAGCGGTCGAAGCAGCCGGAGGCTCGGTTGGCGACATTGCCAAGTGGACCATCACCGCCACCGACCGAGACCACATCGGTCTTGGGTTCGAAGCCTTCCTTGCCTTCTGGGACCAATCCGTCCCGCCGCCCGCCATCTCGATGCAGATCGTGATTGGGCTAGCCCACCCCGACTTCCTCGTCGAGATCGAAGCCGTCGCGGGCATCGTCCGTTAGTTGGGCTTGCTCCGATTCTGGCGCGGGCTAGATCTCGTTGATCTCGGCCAGCACAACCGGGTCGGGTTGACCATCCCAAGTGGCCGTCAACCCCATCCGGGGTTGGGGTGCTTCTGTCAACTGCCGGAAGAACGTCATCGCGAATCGGTCATTACGAAAGACCGCCGTGGCGGAATCCGGAGAGTCGCTGACGAATCCATCCACCGCCACGGGCTTGGGGTTCCAACCGCCACCCTGCAGCCGCACGACGCTGGGTGCGATATACCAACGACCCTCATGTGGAGCCATGCCCAGCGCGTGACCTTGGCCGGTCAATGCAACTCCCGCTAGTGACATCAGGAACGTCGGGTCCGCCAGTCCGTCGTGCACCCAACGCGTGCCCAGCACCGTGTGCTCCATATGGCCGACGAGAGAAGCTTCGGCACCGCCAAGGGGACCGGCTCGGTATGTAAGCGGCACCTGAAACAGCGTGTCTGCGGTCTTCACCAGGTGCGTCTGCATCCCGACTTCGCCCTCGGGGTCATCGAAGTGAAACGAGCCCACGAACTCCAGCGCCTCGTCGCCGCCGGGCCCCCAAGCCTGTGTTGGAAGCCACTGCGCGATCAGCTCTTCCTTAGTGGGCGTGTTGGTCGACATGTGGAACCTGGCCATGGACGTCGAGACTAGGGCAGCCTCATCCAAGTGCAGACCGAATATCGAGCACTCCCTTGCGGCTGCGCACGGGCCTCAGAAGCTTCGGTGCTCGAATAAAGCGGCACGCGTGCCACCGCGCTTTGGCCGCTCGGGCTAGCGAAAGGGGCGGGGGATGAACCGCGGTGTTTGGGCGGCGTAGGCGGGATAGTCGGGGTAGCGCTCGGACAACATCTGTTCTTCCCACGCAGCCTTGCGATCGAAAAACACGTACGCCACTACTGCCATGCCGACATGCACCCAGCTAGTGGAGCGCAGTGTCATGCCTGCCACAATCGCCAACACACCCGTGTAGATCGGATGCCGCACAAGCCCGTAGAAGCCGGAGGTGACTAATGTGCCCGCTTCGGTGGGGACTGGCGTGGGTGTCAGCGCGTTACCTAGCCCCAGCGCCGCGACTGCCACCAGCGCCAGCCCACCAAAGAACAACACCGCAGCGATAACGCTCACCCACCCAGGGTTCGACCAGTCATCACGACCCGGCACCAAGATCACCAGCCCAAGCACCACAACCTGGCCCAGCACCCAAAGCCAACCCACCGTCCGACGATTCATCCGGGTGATCTGGCTAGATAACCCAGTCGGCTAGCCGGGCGTCGCCTTGGCTCGAGCAACACTCCTCCCATCGAAGGAATGCAGGGGTGCGATTGTTCGGGAGCTCAGCGGTTGCCCAACCGGTGACGGCTTCTCCCGGGAGCACAATGGGGCAAGCGAAGTCGGCTCCAAGACCGGTGTCGGTCGCAGACATGCTGAAACTCTCCCCGCTCGTTGCGCGAAGCGTGAGTCTTGTCGAGGCACAGCCAAACCACTCCTCATCTCCGGTGTTGATAAGCGTGACCTTTGCTGCCACCAGCCTTTCGCCGTCTGGAGCCTCATAGAACCGGCTCCTAGCGGCTGCTGGGTCAGTGAAGCATTCCACTCGAAGAGTGACCTGCGATTCGAAACCGACCACCTGCCGCATCGCACCCATATCGTTTGTTCGTGAGCAACCTGTGGCTTCAATGGGGCTCGGAACAGCCCCCGAAATGCTCCAGTCGCCTAACCGGGCAAGCCCGTTACTCGAGCAACACTCATCCCAGCGCATGAAACTCGTCCGGCTGGCCGTTGGTATTTCGGCGGTCACAAAGCCAGTCACGGATTCACCTGTGCGCACTGTTGGGCAGCCGAAGTCTTGCCCGAGAGAAGTATCTGTGGCTGACATTCTGTAGTTGGCCCCGACGGAATCCCTGAGCACGATCCGTGTGGAGGCGCATCCGAACCAGGCCTCCGACCCATTATTCGTCAGCCGTACCCTCAGCGCCACCAAGCGAGTATTTGCGAGTGCCTCGTAGAAACGGCTAGCCGCTGGCGCTCGGTCTACGTAGCAGTCGACGACAACAGTGATATCGGTGGAGGACCCGACGATGCGTCGAGCCTCCCCCATGTCTGCGGGGTTAGTGCAGGTAGCGGAAGGGACCGGCGACGAGGCTTCGTTGCACGACGTGAGGGTATTCGCGCCCCCACCGCCTGTACAAGTGTCGTTTCCGCCACCGCCCTTCAGCACGTCGGCGCCGCCTTTACCCAGGAGCACGTCCGCGCCGGCGCCACCCTTTATTGTGTCAGAGCCCTTGCCCCCGTTGAGCGTGTCGGCGCCGCTCTTGCCCCAGATCTTGTCGTTGCCGCCGCCGCCTTTTACTTTGTCGACCCCAGAGCCTGCGTTGATCTTGTCATTGCCACCGTTCCCTGTGACATTGTCATCACCGCCCCGGCTACAGATCAGGTCGTTCCCACCTCGGCCGCGAATGATGTCTGGACCGTTCGTTCCCCGGATTACATCGGGTCCCGAAGTGCCCTTGGTGACGACCCCAGGCCTCGCTTGAATAGTCACCCGCTTGCCGAAACAGCGCGACGCCGCCTCAGCTTCGTTCCGACCACCGGGGGCCACTGAGAGCACCGTTCCCATCAGGCACATGACAACTACAACTCGCAACAACCTTGTGCTCAATGAATACTCCCGCCCTCGACTGAGCCACAGTGCTACCACCTGATGCAACAATCGCCAAACTTCTTGGGCCTGCGGGCCGACGAACCTCAATACGAGGATGGATCGATAAGGCCGACCAGAGTCACGCCTGAATCTGGTTGAGGGCTGCTTGGTCGCCAGCCTTGTTGCGTTTGCCAAGCTGATCCTTGATGTGGCTGCGGTGAGCCTCGTCGACGTTGCCGCCGTACTTGAACTTGGCACGCATATCGGTGATCGCGATCTCGATCCCCAGAATCGCTCGCAGCTTCTGGCCATGCTCGGCCGGGTCCACATAGGTGCCCTCGGGCTCAAGCGCATCGCGTTGGGTTCGCAAGACACCAGCAGTGCCCGCGGTGTCGTCTATAACCGTGGCCGCGCACGTCAGTTGTACGGCACCGTAGTAGGTGGTGGGAATACCCCAGGTGGGGTCTTCGTCGTCGATGGCCTTCCAGGCGCCAGGGATGTACGCCCAGTCGCCAGCCACGCTTAACACGCACTGGCTGTTCTCGCTCAGCGCTTCGAAGATCGGGTTCTGCTTGGCCAGATGCAAAAAAACCGTGTCGCCCTGCAACACGAACTGTGTTGGCACCACAACCGGGATAGCTCGCCCAGCTCCCGACGCCACCAGATGTCCGAAGGCCTGACGTTCAACGAACGCCCGCCACCTGGCTTCGTCTCCAGAACCATCATCATGCGCACGGACTAACACCGTGACAGTCTGCCACTGCACCCGTGCATTGCGGCAGGAGGTTGGCGTCCCGCTTCGTGGTGTTTGCGGCTGCGCTAGCTTCGGCCCTACCGGCCTAGCCGGTGTCGCAACACAACGCGGCCAAGCAGGGAGAGAGCCATGAACGAACCGCAACCATCGGTAGCCATGATCGGTCTTGGAAGCATGGGCTCGGCTCTGGCCGCCGCCGTTATGGCAGCTGAGTTCAAGGTGACGGTGTGGAATCGATCGCCAGACAAGTCCGAGGCCCTTGCTGCCAACGGGGCCGCAGTTGCCCAATCGGTCGGCGAGGCCGTGTCTCAAGCCGACGTGGTCGCTATCTGCGTCCGAGGGTACGAAACCGCCAACACCCTCGTGCGCCAGGCCGATGTGGCCGCGCTGCTAAACGGCAAGACCGTCGTGCAGCTAGGTAACGGTGTGCCCGCCGAAGTCACAGACGCCGAGCAGTGGTTCACCCAGCAAGGCGCTAGCTACCTTGATGCATCCATCATGACGTTCCCCGACGCCGTAGGGACCGATGACTGCCAAGTGCTGGTATCTGGCGATCCCGCCGCCTACCAGCGCTACCAGTCATTGTTCGCGGCCCTCGGCGGAGACATCCGATTTCTTGGCGCCGACGCAGCCGCCTCAGCCGTCATCAACTCCAGCGGTCTGGCGTTCGTCTACCTTGCCGCGCACGCCTTCGTCAGTGCCGCAGCAATGTGCGATGCCGTCGATGCCCCCATCGACCTGCTTGGCGATGTGGTGGCCAAGTTCACCGCGCAAATGCCCGCCATGTTTGGCGAGTACGTCAGCATGATCGAAAGCGGCAGCTACGACAGCACCAGCCTTCGCTTGGCCAGCGGCGCAGAGAACCTCAGAGCCATCGCCGAATTCGGTGCCGAGGCCGGGGTGAACAGCGATCTCATTACCACCGCGCTCGCAACCTTCGACCAAGCAGCCGACGCCGGCCACGGCACCAACCTTGCCGCCATCTTCGAGACGCTTCGAGCCAAAGCTGTCTAGTTGGCGGCTGCCCTGTAACTGGGATTGGCAGACAGCGTTTGGCTGGTAGGACGCAAACGCGTGCAGAAGAACGGGAGCCATATTCCATGTCAGAGTCACCCGCACGTACCAGCGTTCAAGTTGAAGGCATCGAGCCGACTGAAACGTTTCAGTGCCGCGGCCAATGAGCTGGCTGCCGCGGCCGCGGAAATGATCGAGAACGCCGCCGAGGTCAGCGGTTTCGCCTACGACCTCAACCCAAACGATCTCAGCATCAAGCAGCTTCGGCCTGGCACGAAGGGGTTCAACATGGGTATGCCGCCAACCGTCATGACCCACCCCCTACTTCAAGACCGACACCAAGTAGGTCGCAAGCCTTGAGGCACCGACCACGAAGCTTCGATGGCATCCGTCGGCAACTAGCCGGTGGCGATGGCCTGTAGCTCGACGATGTCCAGCGTTGTGGTGGTAGTGAGCACCAGTGGTGGCAAGGCTCCGGGTGCACAGGGCAGGCGGTAGTTGCCAGCATTGTCTGGGTCGT
>JAUIIS010000501.1 GCA_030431575.1 Acidimicrobiia bacterium
GCGAAGCGAGGCGCCCCAGTGCCATCAACAATGGTGCCGCCGCTGATCAACAGGTCATACGTCATGCGCCATTCTTTCACGAGGCTCCCGACCGCCGCTGGGCCTCAGGGCAGTGCGCTCAGCTACAGCCCACTAATGTCGCCCCCATGTCAGGACCAATGAGTGGTGTTCGTGTTGTTGAGATCGGGGTCTGGGTAGCTGGGCCCGCCGCAGCGGGCATTCTGGCCGACTGGGGCGCCGATGTTGTCAAGATCGAACCGCCTACAGGTGACCCCTCACGCCTCTTCCAACGCATGCTGGGCGGTGACATGCCCAACAACCCACCCTTCGAGCAAGACAACCGCTCCAAAAGGTCCGTCGTCCTCGACCTCACGACCCAAGACGGCAAAGAGGCCGCGCTGGCCCTGATCGACTCCGCCGACGTGCTTGTCACCAATGTGCGCATGGCCGGGCTCGAACGCCTTGGCCTCGACTGGGAAAGCCTGCACCAACGCAATCCGCGGCTTATCTACTGCGCCATCTCCGGCTACGGCCTTGCCGGCGAAGACGCCGACAAACCTGGGTTCGACATCGCCGCCTTCTGGGCCCGCTCTGGCATTGCCCACATGCTTACTCCCGCCGGGCAAGACCCGCCGTTCCAGCGCGGGGGCATGGGCGACCACAACACGGGGCTGTCGGGCGCTGCGGCAGTGTCGGCAGCGTTGTATCACCGCGAAAAGACCGGCGAAGGTCAACTTGTGTCCACGTCGCTTTACCGGCAGGGCGCGTACACCATCAGCTTTGATATGAACATCGCCTTGATGTGGGGCTTGACGTTGGCCGTCGGTGAGCGGCACAGCATTGGCAACCCCACTACCAACAACTACCAGAGCAGCGACGGTCACAGGTTCTGGGTGGTGGGGCTCGAACCCAACCGCCATTGGCCGCCCTTGGCCCGCGTCGTTGGTCACCCCGAATGGATCGAAGACCCCCGTTTCGCGTCTGCGGCCGATCGGGCAGGCCACGCAGCGCTGCTGGTCGACCTCCTCGACGAGGCCTTCGCCACCAGAACCATGGCCGAATGGCGCGAAATATTTGCCACCGAACCCGACTTCTTTTGGGCACCCGTCAACAGCATCGACGATGTCATCGCCGACCCGCAGGCCAGCGACGCCGGCCTCTTCGTGGATGTGCCCGACGGGGTAAGCAGCACCCGCATGGTGTCGAGCCCGGTGGACTTCCACGGCACACCCTGGGAGCCTCGCATGACCGCCCCTGGCTTGGGCCAACACACGGTCGAGGTTCTCACCGAGCTGGGCTACGAGCCAGCCAAAATCGACAGCATGCTCGAGCACGTGGCCACAGGCGAAAGCTAGCCTGCATCGCCGCCACGGCTTCCGACGGAGCTTTTAGGTAAAGGCGTCGTCGCCGTAAGCGCTAGCGCCGGATTGACCGGGGGCGTTGTTGACGGTGTTGTCCATGAATCCTGGGTAGTGCTGCGTGAACGTGGCCAGGATCTCATCGAGCGGCAAGTCGTTGTACGCGCCGCGTTGATTGAGGTACTCCATGTGTTTGTTCCCGGCTTCGTCGAACGGATGCATCAACGCATGATCGGTACCGTCGAAGTCCAACACTTTCACGCCGAACCGCTCACACATTTCGATGTTGAATGCCGAGCTCACTTTCAGCCACTTCCCCTCGATGAGCAACTCGCTGTAG
>JAUIIS010000502.1 GCA_030431575.1 Acidimicrobiia bacterium
TTTGCGGTGGCTTCGGCGATTGGCGAACGTTGCCCGCTGTTGGCGGTCGACACGATGGTGCGCGGTTCGTTGTACAGCGTCCTCGGTTGAGTGGACCGCTGGGCTGGCTCTACCGGCTTGGTTTTAGCCGGTTGAGGGCCCGTTTGACGTGCGAGCCGCGAGTCCAGCCGCGGGTGGCCAGGTATTCGGGTGAGGGCGCCAGGATGCCGCGCAAGTAGCGGACTCGTTGGCTAACGCCGTCCATGGCAAACAACATGGCGAGGGCGCGGGTGTAGCTGCGCTTCTCTGAGACGCTGGCCGCGAGAAGTCTGGCATCGAGCGGACCTGCGCTGTAGCTCTGGGCCCACTCGGACAGCTCGCATGGCGCGACGTTGAGGGTTTTCCATGCGGTGGCTACGGCGTAGGAGACCACGGCTTCGGCTCCCCACGCTTGCGCGGTCCGTTGCACGTCGGACAGGGTGAGCTCGTAGTGCTGTTGCACCTGGGCCACGTCTCGTAGCGACAGCAGCCTGGGCGGTACATCGCCAAGTGCGGCGTTGTAGCAAACCTGCAAGAAGGTGGGTACCGGTGCCATAGTCTGGATGTGTTGCCCAGCGAGGGTAAATGTGGCCGGGTTGTGGAATAGCTGGGCGACGGGGATTCGCATGCCGAAAGGCCCGGCGGCCAGCGTGCGGTGGAGGTCGATCTCGATGCCTTCGACGCGCACCAGGACATCTTTGGCGAATTCGGCGTCGAATCCGGGGCGGACTTCGGGGAAGATGTCGTCGCCGTCGAAGTGGGTGACCAGATGTTGTCGGGCCTCGGCGAGCTGTGCGCCCGGGATCAGCAGGTCGAGATCGCCAAAGACTCGTTGGGAAGGGTCCGGGTAGACCACATGGGCCAAGGCGGCCCCTTTGAACACGCGGTAGGTGATGCCGGCTTGGTCGAATGAGCTGAGGATCTTGAGGAGTAACCGTTCTGCGGCTAGCACGTGGCGTTGCCAGGCTTCTTCAAGCTCTGCGGCCGACTGCTCTTGGTCGCCTTCGACTTCGATGATGCCTTGGCCGATGGCTTCGACCAACAGACCCGCGAGGCGATCGCTTTGAGCCAGGGCCCGCAAATGGCTCCAGTCGCTCGCTGATAGCGGCTGGGCTGGTTTGGCTGGGCCAAGCCCCGTTGCAGCGACCAGTTCGGCGGCGGCGCGTCCGTTGAGGTGGTCAGCGTCCACGGGGCGGGGCGATGGTTGGGAACGGTGCCTGGCGTGGTTGCGACGGTTTGGGGGTTTGGGTGCCGGGTTCGGCTGCGTAGCGGCCAGGAGCGCTCGAGACGCGTCGGGCCAGTTTGGCGGCGGGTACGGGCAGCGCAATCAGCACAAACAAGAAGGGCAACAGCTGGGTGCGTTGTCGGGCCAAGATGCCAAAGTTGGCAATGAAGGCAAAGACGTACACGAACATGAACGTGAAGGCTGCGGCGTAACCCACGTAGGCGTTGCGGATGAGCTCGCCGGGCAGGCGGGCCAGCTTTCGGCCCGACGCAATCATGAGCACCAGCAACGACATGCCTTCCACGGCGCTAATGGCGGTGGCGGCCGAGTTGACTTCCCATGGGAAGGGCCGGAACAGCACGGTGATGAGGGCCCAGGGGTAATCGAGCGGCGAGTTGATCTCTGGTGCGGTGAAGCCGGATCCGCCTTGGGCGGTGCGCTGGTTG
>JAUIIS010000143.1 GCA_030431575.1 Acidimicrobiia bacterium
CCGCCACCTAAACCAGCCAATGCGCTGAGGATTGAGGTGGCAAAGGCAGCTAGGCCGATCGTGATGAGCTCCATACCGCAACCATACATGTCTTAGACATGTATGTATACAAGTTTAAGTCAACTACACCTGTCTCCGAACTCAGCGGCGGTAGGCGCTGGGATGTGGCTTCAACGGTCGGGCATACCACAACGGGCGACGGAGATCGCCTGAGGCAGGGCGGGTCTTGGACAACCAGTCGAGGTACGCCTCGCGTGACTTGGCGGTGTCGACCACAACGTCGCCGTATTGGTCGTCGGCCTCGGCTGGGGTGACCTTGACAGCCTGATGCCAACACTGCATGCCCGAGATGGGGTCGGGTTGCACACAGAACGTGGCGTTTTGATGCACCCCAGTGTCGTTCCACCAGATGCGACTGGTGTCGTCGTCGGCAGACTCGTATGGCTGGTTGCCGCCTTCGCGCCGCAAACGCCACGTGGTGCCACCATCGGCATTTGGGTCCTGGCTGATGGCGGCTTTGCCGGCGCTCCAGCTCTTGGCTTGATCGTCGTCGAGGCGCCAGCGGCCCATGTGATGCGAAGCCGCAACCACACCTGGGCGGATGCCTTCGGTGCGCCACGCGCTGATCACGAAGTGGCCGATACGAGTGGTGATGCGCACCAACCCGCCTTCGTCGATGTTGAGCTTCTCGGCATCTTCGGGATGGATCCACAACGGGTGGCGATGGCTGATCTCGTTAAGCCACTTGGAGTTAGCAGACCGAGTGTGGATGAGCGTGGGGATCCGGAAGGTGGGCAACAAGATGCGTTCGTTGCCAGCCAGGTCGAGGTTTTCCCAATGCACCTGCGACGGAATCCAGCCCGGCGTGGCATGTTCGGGCCAGCCCCACTCGGCCAGCGTGGTCGAGTACAGCTCGAGCTTCTTGGATGGTGTAGGAAAGCCTTCCTTGGCCTCACCGTCAATCTCTACCGCTGGCGATCCATCGCCCAATGGCGACAGGGTGAGGTCGTCGAGGCTGTCCAGAGATCCGTCCCACGCACCTGGCGTCCCAGGCTTGCGATACACGCCGTGCGCGTCAACCTCGCAGCCCGCAAGGGCGTCGTCGCCCACGGGATGCTCGTAGGGCTCATAGGGGTCGGACGGCACCGCGAACGCCGAGCGGTCCCGCATGTACTCGAGTGGCTTCTGCCCCGCAGCGGCAGCGGCGTCGGCAAGGCCGGGCACGTTCTCAGAGAACATCTTGGCGTAGTACTCGTCGATGGTGACGGGCTTGCCCGGGTGCTCGTCTGACTCGAACCACTTGCGGATACCTAGGGAGCCGTCGGGGTCGATGCGCCACGACAGATCGATCCAGAATTCGTTCTCTTCCCAGACTTCGCCGGGGTTGTAGTCGTAGCTGCGGGCATCGGGGCCGAGGGGACCCTCGTTGTTGAGCTCCGCGTAGCGACGGAACACGCTTTGACGAAATCCGATCCAGCGTCCCGCGTGGGTCTCGTAGCTGTGAACGTCGTGGCGCTCGGTAGAGACACCCATGGGCAGGACGTAGTCGGCAAACCACGACGTCTCGGACCACGTTGGGGTGAGTGCCACGTGGCATTTCACTTTGTCTTCGTCGGTGAGCGCTTCCATCCAGCTGAACCCGTCGGGGTTTGTCCAGATGGGGTTGTAGACCCGAGAGAAATAGACGTCGAGGGTGCCGCGACCTTCGTTCAAGAAGTGCGGCAACAGGATGGACATCTCGTGATAGGCCAACGGGAACTCATTGGGCCACTCAAGCTCGTTCCACGAGGTAATGCCTGGTGCACCAATGGGGGCTGCGGGCTTGAACTTATTCATGCCGTTGCCCGCTGTGCCTCCCTTGGTTGCTACAGACCCGGTAAGCACGTTGAGGAAGAACAGGCACCTGGCCACTTGCCAGCCACCCATGTTGCCAGCGCCCGCAGCGCGCCAGTTGTGCGACGCGAACTTGGTGGGGTTCTCACCAATCAGCTGAGCGATTTCGCGAATGGTGTCGGCATCGACACCGGTCTTTTGTTCGGCAGCTTCGGGGGTGTATTCGGCGTAGTCCTCAAGGAGTGCTTCTTGGACCTGGTCGAACGCGATGGGCCGGTTGGGGTGCTTGTGTTCGAGGTAGGTTTCCCAGTTTGTCCAGCGCTCAACAAAGCTGGCCTGCCAGGCGCCGGACTCGATGAGTAGCCGGGCGATTGCCAACAGCAAGAACGGTTCGGTGCCGGGCCAAGTAGCCAGCCAGTAGTCGGCCTTGGCTCCGGTATTGGACAGGCGCGGGTCGACACAGATGACCTTGGCTCCAGCGGCCTTGGCTTCCATAATGCGCTGGGCGTGCGGGTTGAAGTAGTGGCCAGACTCGAGGTGCGCCGAGATCAAAAAGATGACTTTGGCGTTGGCGAAGTCCGACGACGGGCGGTCGTGGCCCATCCAACTTTGATACCCAATGCGGGCGTTGGACGAGCAGATATTGGTGTGGCTGTTATGGCCGTCAACACCCCATGCCTTCAGGACCCGGTCGGTGTAGCCATCCTCGCCGGGGCGGCCGACGTGGTACATGATCTCGTTGCGGCGTTCTTCTTGGATGGCGATGCGGATGCGCTGGCCGATCTCGGTGAGGGCTTGCTCCCACGAGATGCGTTCCCACTCGCCGCCCCCTCGCTTGCCTTTGCGTTTCATGGGGTACATGACCCGTTCGGGGTCATAGACCTGGTTGAGCGTTGCCGGACCCTTGGCGCAGTTGCGGCCCCGGCTACCTGGGTGTTCGGGATTACCTTCGATCTTGGCGATGTCGCCGGTGTCTTTGTCGAAGTAGGCAACCAGCCCACATCCGGCTTCGCAGTTGAAGCAGGTTGTAGGTACCAAGGTGTAGTTGCGTTTGACCTTGTCGGGCCAGGCTTTGGCATCGAGTTCTTGCCAGTCGTGCCAGCGGTCAAAGGGTGGATAGCTGTTGAGTTCAGTCATGAGAGAGGTACCGATTGGCCGGCGCGGACAAAGGCAGTCTCGGCAAAGAACATGCCGACGACAGCCATCACACCGGCCACTGCCGCGAGGCCGGGGCTGGTGAGGTCTGCTGCGAGGTGGACGATGAGCAGTGTGGCTGGCAGCACCAGGCCAACAACCACGCCATTCCAGAAGATGCGGCCGGTTTGGCCGCGAGTCATGTTGTGCACGGCCAGCTCAACATGGCGGCTCTGATGACCGTTGAGCTCCAGCCAAGTGAGTGCTGCCACCGCAGTGATGCCGCCGAGACAAGCCCACGCCATAGCGTCGGCGTCAGGGACATCGGCAAAGAGGTCGAGCACCAAGAACGCTGCGCCACCGGCGATGACGGCTCGGCCTAAGAGCGTCGGCAACAGCAGCGGAGTTTGCCACAGGTCTCGACCTTCACATTGTCCAAACAAGAAGGCGGTGTAGCCGGCGGTTCCTGCGCCCAGGATTGCGGCGGGGATTGCCAGCACCTTCAGTGTGCCCGGCGAGTCCGCCAAGCCCCCTATCCACCAGGCCGCACAGACGGCGGCGAAAGCCATCAGAACGTAGGCGCCTTTAACCAGCCACGAGGACCAGTTGCCTTTCGTCAGGAGGAAATAGAAGCGCCCGGGTTGTTTGAGGTCGCCCACCAACAGCGCGCCGGTGAGAGCCAAGAAGACCCCCGCAATCATTGGGGGCATGACACCAACCGCGCCTTGCACATCGGCGTTGCCCAACAGCACCTGCAATGCGGCCAGCATCATGGTGCCGCCAGCAATGGCCTTGGTGACGAAGTAGCCCGACACCATTTCTTTCCAGGTCATCTGGTGCGCAGTGGTGTAGGCAGTACGAGCAACCACGCCATCCATGTCAGCTGGCTTTTTGCCCAACGTAACCGACACCGAGCGGTGCGAGGGGGTGGTGTCGGCCCAGATCATGCCGTCGTTGGCAATGGCGGTTCTGGTGGGGTCAAGCGATGCTTGGTCGGCGCCTCGGTAGTACACCTTGGGTTTGGTGTTTTGCTCTGGGGCTCGTACGGCCACGTCGTCTCGGGCAATGATGCGACTGATCTCAGAGGTCGGGTCGTCGAGATCGCCGATCTTGATGGCCTCGGTTGGGCACACGATTTGGCACGACGGTTCCAGCCCAACCTCGAGGCGGTGGTTGCACATGTTGCACTTGTGCGCCGTGTTCGTTTCGGGGTTGATGTAGAGCGCGTCGTAGGGGCACGCGTTCATGCAGGACTTGCAACCAATGCAGTTGTCGTCTTGGAAGTCGACCACACCGTTGTCGGCTCGAAAGAGGGCCGAGGTGGGGCAGATGGTCATGCAAGGGGCGTCGTCGCACTGGTTGCAGCGCATGACGTTGAACTTGCGGGCCACATCGGGGAACGTCCCGGTCTCGATGTACTTGACCCAGGTTCGGTTGACGCCAAGGGGGACATCGTGCTCGCTCTTGCAGGCCACGGTGCAAGCGTGGCAGCCAATGCAACTGTCGCTGTCGAGTAAGAACCCGAGGCGGGTCATAGGGTCTCCATCAACGAGGGCCGAATAGTCAGAATGTACGGTCTTTTAGAGACCCGGTCAACCGACGGACAAGTTAATCGGCCGCTGTAGGTCGCAGCTCGCTGCGCGACCCTGCCGACCAGTCGGTGACAAAGCGGTAACGGTCGCCGCGGATAATGGTGGTCCGCCACTCCACTGGTATCCCGTCTCGAGAGCCAAGTCGCTCCAAGAAGAAGGCAGCATCGCTCTTCTTGAGATCCAATCGTTTGCGGTCGGCCGCCGTGGGGATGACAGGCGTGAGCCGTTCCCACCCCTGATTTGGCACAGAAGCGCCAGCCCTTGCCAGTTCGGCATAGAGCGCGGTGTGTGACCAGTCAACGTGAAGGAGTGGTTCGGCATGGTCGTGAAGCAGCCAGGCACGGTCGATGGCCAGTGGCGCCCCACCGGCCAACCGCAACCGTTCCACCAACACCAGCTCTGCGTCTTCGTCAACACCTAGATGGCTGGCTGCGACCGAATCGGCTACGACCTCGAGGGCGAGGACCTCGCTGGTCTGGACCACGCCGGTGGACTCGACCGATTGGAAGAGGCTGTAGAGCGTGCCCAGCGATTGCTCGAACTCGGCGCGGTTTACCACCGTGCCGCGCCCCCGTTCACGTTTGAGCATACCGGTCTTGTTGAGCTGGCGTACCGCTTCGCGCACCGTGTGCCGGCTGACTTCGTAGGCCTCGGTGAGTTCGAGGTCAGTAGGGAAATGCCCTTCATCGAACTCGCCGGCTTCAAGGCGACGCCTCAGGTCACCCTCGAGCTGCGCCCAAAGGGGCATGGGACTTGAGCGGTCAAGCGCTACTTCTGGCATAGATGGTCCAAACGCCGGTGGGACAGGCCCACCAGACTAATGGCCGCTAAGGTCCGGTTCCCCACATATCCGGACAATTATGTCCCTAGCCACCAACGTCCTAGATCTTTGGAACGGGGAACTTGATGGGCAGATAGCGGGGGCCGCGAACCTGTCCACCTGCCCAAGTAACGGCCGACGCGTCCTCGAGCTCGAACTCGGGGATCATGGCCAAGAACTCAGCGATTGCCACCTGCATTTCCATGCGGGCGAGGTTCGAGCCTGCACAGCGGTGAATGCCAGACCCAAACGCGATGTGGCGGTTGCGTTGACGGTCGATAATGACCTCTTCGGGGTTCTCGAACACCTCGGGGTCACGGTTTGCCGCGGGGAACGACAACAGCACGCGCTCGCCCTGAGAAACTGGACAACCCGCAATGGTGGTGTCGTCGGAGGCCAGGCGAGCCATGGTGACCGGCGAATACGCCCGCAAGAACTCTTCGACCGCGGTGGGGATGAGCTCGGGTTCGGCCACAAGGCGCTCACGGTCTTCGGGGTGAGACGCGAGATGCCACAGAGCGGAACCGATGGAACTCCACGTGGTATCGATACCAGCAACCAGCATGAGACCAAGGTTGCCCCGCACGACATGCATAGGCACCTCGCCACCGTCGAGGTCGGCGTTTAGCAAGAACGAGATGAGGTGCTCGTCGGGTTCTTCTTGGCGTTTCGCGATCTCGTCAAGAAAGAACTGCCGGATGATCTCACCATAATGCTCGCGGATCTCGGGGTCGGTAAGGCCAAGCTCCAGAGCGCCTTGGACCCACTCGGTGAAGTCGTCAGCCTTTTCTGGGTCGATACCCAAGATGGCGGCGATGATGCGGGGCGGGATCTGGCGTGCGTAGTCGGTGCCAGCATCGACTCGGCCCTTCTCGATAAAGCCGCGGATGAGCGTGCGGCAGAGATCTTGCGTGTGTTCGCGGTAACGCTCGACGGCCTTGGGGGCAAAGAAGGGCAGCATCAGCCGGCGCTCGGGCGTGTGCTCGGGTGCGTCCGAGGAGATGATGGAACGGATCCGCGCACCTTTGTCGTCGTAGCTTTGTGGCGCAGGCGTGACGCTGACCGAACGCGACGAAAGATGATCCACATCGGCCGCGGCCTCTCGGACAGCAGCAAACGTGGTGGGCATGTAGCTCCCACCCCACCTGTCGGTGTGAGCCACCGGGCACTCGCCGCGCAGGTCGGCCCAGACGGGGTACGGGTCTTTGACGAAGTCGGGGTCGAAGATGTCGTAGTCCTCGGCCCAATCGTTTACGGGTTCTGTGCTGGTCATGGTTCCCCCAAAGAAGATCGACGCCCGCGCGTCGGTCCTCAACTGTACGTGGTTTGCGTGGCGCCGTCGACGAAAAGCGGTATCCCCTATCTTGGGCCGACCCGCTGTCAGCCCTCACTACTAGATCGCCCGGGCGATCTGTTTCCCGTCGCGCGACGCAAGAAAGCTGGCGTTAGAGGCGAGAAATGATGTCAAGCGCAACGTGGTGGGTGCTGCGATAGTCGGTGTTGACTTGCTCGAACGCCTCGTACGCCTCGGAGCGTTCGGCTAGGAGTTCTGTCACCTTGGCTTCGGGGTCCTCGACGTCTAGCAGCGGACGCTTCGCGCGCCGCGGGCCAGTGACCCGGCTGATAATCGCGGCCGCCGAGGCGGTGAGACAGAAGATCCGACCCGTTGCCCCCAACACCTCGGCGTTCACGGGGTCGACAAGCAGCCCGCCTCCGGTTGAGATCACCAGCCCCGATTGCTGGCTGAGCTCTTGGGCTACCTGACGCTCGAGAGCACGGAACGCTGCTTCACCTTGGGTAGCAAAGATCTCGGGGATGGGGCCGTGTTCGGCAGCGATGACCTTGTCGGTGTCCACAAAGGGCCGGCCAAGCATCTTGGCGATGCGTTTGCCGGTGGTGGTCTTGCCGGTTCCCATGAACCCGGTAAGCACGATGTTTTGGGCGGCGTCCGAAGCTGTCATTGCCCGTTCAAGTGTAAGGCCACTGCGCAGCAGTAGTATCGGTGGCTGTGTCGCTCTCCATCATGATCCTCAACGGCCCCAATCTGAACCTGTTGGGCACCCGCGAACCCGACATCTACGGCCACGACACCCTTGCCGCCATTGCCAGGGATCTCGATACCCATGCGGCGTCGGTCGATGTTGAGCTCCGACACTTTCAAGCCAATGGTGAGGGCCAACTCATAGACGCCATCCAAGACGCGATGCAATGGGCCGACGGCGTGGTGTTCAATCCCGGTGGCTACACCCACACCAGCGTGGCAATCCGCGACGCCGTGGCGGGCAGTGGCCTCCCGGTTGTCGAGGCGCACTTATCCAACGTGCACGCGCGCGAGCCTTTCCGCCACACGTCGCTGTTGTCTGCGGTGTGCGTCGGCGTCGTGGGCGGCTTTGGCCGCGACAGCTATTTCATGGCGCTCGACGGGCTGATCAAACATATTCAGTCAGCCAGCTAGCCAATCAGTTGGGCCCTTTGGCTCGCGCGGATCAAGAGCTTGACGCAGAACGCCGATGCCTGGCTAGACCCCCCGTAGTGGAGTGCCCGATGGAACGTACGGTTGTTCAGATCGCGCGGGTCCGCATTGCGGACCTTCGCCATGGAGATGTGGTGAACGCCCACCCCGAGCACGAGCACGGCTGGTTTGTTGTCCAGGCAGTGCGCCAGCTTCCGAGCGGTGACTTGGTAGCAAGCGGCGACACCAGCATTCAGGCGGTAAAGGGTCAGCCGTTTGACCTTGTGGGCCTTCAGGTCACTAAGACGGTGGACTTGCCGGTGTCACTGCTAGCTGATGCCTCGGCCAACTGAACCGCCACGCTACGCGTCGTGAAGCGTGGCGATTTGTCCAGTGCTGGCGCCGATCTCGCCGTCGCGTAAACGATGCCATGCTGCTTGCGCCGCGGCGGGCCCTACTGCGGTCTCGAGGTTGAGCCAATCCGTGCTTGCGGAGACGAAGGCCTTGGTGGCCTCGGCGGTGCGCTGGTCGTAGGTTTGCTGGCCCCATTCGTTGAGATACCTGTCGGCTTCGCTGGGGACAAAGAAGAACTCCGGCGTTGGTCCGGTGGTGACTTCGCTGGGGGTGGCGTTGTGGTGACTGGCCCCAACCGACATCGAATGCAACTGGTTGTCGCCGAGGCGTCGGTGGAGCTGTTCCAGCAGAACCCGGTCGCCAGCCATGTCAATGCTGACGCTGGGCTGGTTGGTAATGGTGTCGAGGTTGTCGTAGGTGATGACTCGGTCGTAGCAGCCAAGCGAGCGGACAAAGTCGGCGTTGCCAGGTGAGGTCAGACCAACTACTGCCAGTCCTTCGCGTTGGGTCGCGCAGTGGGCGTAGCCAATGGCGGTTTTGGATGAGGCGGACAACACAACGCTTTGTTGGGCGCCGTAATAGTTGTGCTCTTCAAAGAAGACATCTGCCATGAACCCTGTGAGGAAGAGCACGCGCAATACGGCGTGCCGGTCTTCGAGGTCGTGGCCAGCCTGATAGCACGGGTCGAGATCGGTGCGGGTGTACTGGCGGTAGATGGGCAGGTGTGCAGCGCGGTGGGCGCCTTCATCTTGGAACCCTGTGG
>JAUIIS010000503.1 GCA_030431575.1 Acidimicrobiia bacterium
GCACACGTGGGGTCACGAACAGTGATTTGTCACGAACAGCGTCTTGTCGGATCTATGGGGCTATCGACGGCCTCATTGGCCAATGGCGTCATGCGCTCGATGGCCCGCCGTGGTACAGGCAGCTTCCTCGTTGCGTTGGGGGAGCGCAATAGCGCTGCTGCTCGCAGTGAGACGTGAGAGACTGAC
This sequence comes from Acidimicrobiia bacterium, assembly GCA_030431575.1. Lineage (GTDB taxonomy): Bacteria > Actinomycetota > Acidimicrobiia > Acidimicrobiales > UBA8592 > JAUIIS01. The sequence continues at coordinate 187 of JAUIIS010000503.1, forward strand.
CCGATGGAAGCTTCCGAGGTCCGACATGTGTTGAGCGGCCGCCACCATATTGCCTATGGCATCGAAGGGTCCGGGTCCGTCGACCTGATGTATGTGGGTAGCGGGTTTGTCCCGTTCTCGATGTATCGCGACTACCCGCCGTTGGCCGCAGTGCTCGACCGCCTCGGTTCGTTCGGACGCGTCATCTTGAACGACCGCCGCGGCATCGGCTCGTCCGACCCCATCAGCAAGGAATCGCCAGGTACCCCCGAAGAGCTCGCCGGAGACCTGGCCGCCATCCTGGTTGCTAGTGGATCCACCGGCGCAGCGGTTTTGGCAGAGGGGCTCGGCTCGACAGTCGCCATCGAGTTAGCCAACAGGTTCCCAAAGCTTGTCACGCACCTCATCTTGTTCAACGGTTTCGCTAAGCAGACCGCTTCGGACGACTACCCGATCGGCTGGGACAAACAAGAAGCCCAGGCGCTCATCAAAGACATCTTGGATGGCTCCAACGTCTCTGGACTCACCGAGTTGTTGAACCCCGACATCGCAGACGACGACGTATTTCACCGATTCGCCAGCCGTGGAGGTCAGATAGGGGCCTCGCGTGGCTCCGCCGAAGCAATCTATGGCTCGTTGGCCGACGTCGATGTGCGTCACCTCTTGGCTGGCATCACAGCCCCTACTCTGGTCATGCACCGTAAAGACACCCGGTTCTATCCCGTCGAGCATGGCCGCTACCTCGCCGACCACATCCCCAATGCCACGTTTCTTGAGCTCGAGGGCTCTAACCAGTTGCCCTACCTTGGCGACACGGCTGTCTGGCTCAAAGCCATCGAACAGTTTGTGGTCGGCTCCTCCGGAGCGGCTGAAGGTTCGCGTGCGTTAACCACCATGTTGTTCACCGACATTGTCGGCTCCACCGAGCTAGCCGCCGATGTTGGCGATCGCCGGTGGGCCGAGCTCCTCAACCGGCTCGAAAGCGTTACCAACGAACGCCTCGCTGCTCACGGAGGCCGCGTGGTTACTACCACCGGCGACGGTGTCCTTGCCGTGCTGCCCATGCCAACTGCAGCAGTTGCTGCGGCTGCGGAGATCATTCAGTCCTTAGATTCTGTGGGCCTCCAGGTGAGGGCGGGCATACACAGTGGCGAAGTCGAGATGCGTGGCACCGACATCGGTGGCATTGCGGTCAACCTTGCCGCGCGCATCATGGACCTCGCAGGTCCGGGCGAAATCCTGGTCTCGGGAGCGGTCCCAGCCATAACCATTGGCTCAGCAATCGAGTACGAAGCCAGGGGAGTGCACGAACTGCGCGGTGTTCCAGGACGTTGGCCAGTCCTGGCAGCGCGACCCTAGGAACGCGCGTCAGCCCAGTCGTAGGGTTTCAAGCGGTTCGAGCCGGGCCGCCTTCCATGCTGGGTACAGGCCAGCTACAACCGACACAGCCAGCGCCATGGCCCCAGCCATGATGAACAGTGGCATGTTTAGTGTGGCCACCCAGTCCAGAA
>JAUIIS010000504.1 GCA_030431575.1 Acidimicrobiia bacterium
TAGGTAGTAGAGAGTCATTGGGACCAGTAATGGCTCCCGGGGCCTAACCAGTGCAGCCCGGCAACAGAAGCACTGGTGGACCGCAGGGAAAGACCGCTGACGGCGAGAAAGACCGCTGACATCGGAGAAAGATCCGGCGGTGTGGCCCTCGTGGCCCACCTGACCCGGCAGGGTGGCTACCGCAAGCCACATCCGCGGGAATGGTCGTAGCTTGAACGGTTCTCCCATGGCGGACGGGGGTTCGATTCCCCCCAGCTCCACGTATGAACGCCTTCGGCGTTCAACCCGAGTTCCCCCAAGCCGGGGGTGCTCGCGCGTCTAGCCGTGGTTGGCGGTTGGGGTCTGGGTCGCTTCGTTCGATTGCACCTGGAGTTGCGTAATGACCAAAGAACGACACGCCGATCTTGCCGCCGAGATCGGCGAGGTACACACCGGGGCGGACAACACCGCGGTCGCTTGCGCGGGCGCCGGTGTTGGTGGCTGGCTGCTGGTCAAGGCCGATACCGACATGGGCCGGAACAGGGTCGCACGACCTCGTAACCATGGCACTCGGCACAGGTAACCGTGTTTCTACCATGTGGTAACCGCGCCCATCAGTGCGTACTGTGGTGCTATGACTGCCCCTGTTGCTGTGTCCCTGCCCAACATTCTCGACGACCAGTTCTGGCTGCGCTCGGCCGACGCTATCGAAGCTGACCTGGCGCTCTATCGCAACGACGCCCCGGTCACCTTCATCCCAGAACCCGAAGTTCCTGAGGGAAGCATCATCCCGCAAGGACCGGGAAGCTGGATCCTCACAAAACACCAGGACATCCTTGACGTCTCACGTCAACCAGGGCGGTTCAGCTCGGCCAGTGGCATCACTGTGCTCGACACCCCACCCGAGTTCAACGAGTACTTCAACTCCATGATTGGCATGGACGATCCCCGTCACGCTCGGATGCGGCGCATCGTGTCCGCCGGTTTCACCCCCCGGATGCTCAAGCAACTCGAAGACTCGGTCCAAGGCGTCGCTAGCGACATTGTTGACCGCATCTGCGACCGAGGCGAAGTCGACTTTGTTGTCGACGTGGCCGCCGCGCTACCGCTCAAGATCGTGTGTGACCTCATGGGGATCCCCGAATCCGAGTATCAAACGGTCTTCGAGTGCTCCAACGTCATTCTTGGCGCCGGCGACCCCGAGTACGTCGAGAGTAGCGACGACATCTTGACCTCCATCCTCAACGCTGGCATCACGTTGGCTGCACTCATGGACGAAGTGGCCGCCGCCAGCAAGGGCTCCGACGCCTACAACCTCACCACCACGTTGGTGAATGCCGACATCGAAGACGACGAACTCACCAGCGGCGACCTCGCATCGTTCTTTATCTTGTTGTGCGTTGCTGGCAACGAGACCACCCGAAACGCCATTTCTTGGGGACTCAAGTACCTCACCGACAACCCCGACCAACGCGCCATATGGGCTGCGGACTTCGATGGCGTTGCCCCCACAGCGATCGAGGAGATCGTCCGCCTGGCCAGCCCGGTCACCTACATGCGTCGCACCGTCACTCAGGACCTCGAGTTTGGCGGGCAACAAATGAGCCAAGGCGACAAGCTGTGCATGTTCTATCTCGCCGCCAACCGCGACGAAAGCGTCTTCGAAAACCCGTACGACTTCGATGTGTTGCGCAC
>JAUIIS010000144.1 GCA_030431575.1 Acidimicrobiia bacterium
GAAGGCCCGGAAACCGCTGGTTTCCGGGCCTTCAAGTTGGTGGCGGGGGCAGGATTTGAACCTGCGACCTTCGGGTTATGAGCCCGACGAGCTACCAGACTGCTCCACCCCGCGTCGTTGGTGGAACTGACAGTATGCCGTGGGTAACGCAACGCAACAACCCGGTGTTGCACAGTCCCTGTGCACGCGTGGCTGCGCTCTGGAAGACTCGGCCTATGACTGATGCACCGATACTGCCTGGCCGACTTGGCAACCCTTCAATGCAGCTGCGCGACGATCCTCGTGCCGACCCACGCATGGTTGCGGCCATGGCGACCTTGGGCATGGATGTTGCCCCAGAGCCAGCGCCGGTCGATATCAACTCGCCGCTCGAGGAATTGCTGGAGTTCAGCCACGGCGCCGAGGAAGGCTTCGCCATGCTTGGCGACATCTTCTCCGCCGCGGCCCCACCAATCACCAACGTCGAACGACACACCGAGGTAATCAAGGGCATCGACGGCAACGACATCAGCCTTTACGTCCATGTGCCAACCGATGTGGAGGGCCCTGTGCCAGCCATCGTGCACACCCATGGTGGCGGCATGGTCATCATGGAAGCGTCAGGCGGCGGCTACGTGCGCTGGCGCAACGAACTAGCCGCGACCGGTCTTGTCGTGGTTGGTGTCGAGTTCCGCAACGCGGCTGGCAAACTGGGGCCATTCCCGTTCCCCGCTGGCCTCAATGACTGCTTCAGCGGCCTCAAATGGGTGCACGACAACCGCGACAGTCTCGGGGTGTCCAAGGTTGTGATGTCGGGCGAATCAGGCGGGGGCAACCTCTCGCTGGCAACTGCACTGAAAGCCAAGGGCGAAGGAGTGCTCGACATGGTGGACGGTGTGTATGCGCAGTGCCCATACATCTCGGGCGCGTATGCCCAGAAGGACCCGGCGCTCCCGTCGCTCTACGAGAACGATGACTACTTCTTGAACTGTTCCATGATGGGCTCGATGGTGCGCATGTACAGCCCCGATGGTTCAGCCGACACCGCCCCCTTAGCTTGGCCGCTGCATGCATCGGTGGAAGATCTCGAGGGTCTGCCTCCCCATGTCATCTCCGTAAACGAACTGGACCCGTTGCGCGACGAAGGTTTGGCCTACTTCCGCAAGTTGCTCGCCGCGGGCGTTTCGACCGCCAGTCGAACCGTCAACGGAACCGTGCATGCCGGCGACTGCATCTTCCGCGATGCCCTCCCAGAGGTCTATCTGGGCACCATCCGCGACATAAACGGCTTCGCCAACAGCCTCTAAGTTGTCGCACTTGGAGCGCTAGCCGTTAACTATTGAAAGGGCGCCAGGACCGTCGACCGCGGTCACGTGCACATTGTTTCGCCCGCCGCGCTTAGCGGAATAGAGCGCGTCGTCGGCCGCAGTGCTTAGCAAGGTCTCCACGCTGTCAAGATCACCAACAACTGCCCGGATCAGTGCCCCACCACCGGTCACTGTTGCACTGGGCACGCCCGGGGTGTTGGCAGCAGCGGCAACCATCGAACCACGGACGCGTTCGATTCCCGCCTCCATCTCTTGAAGGCTGCGTGGGCGCATCACCATGGCAAACTCGTCACCACCGAGGCGGGCAAAGAGCTCGTCTTGGCGGGCACTCATGTGAGCGGCATTGGCCATGACCTTCAGGAGCTCATCGCCAACGAGGTGACCGGCACTGTCGTTGACCTGCTTGAAGTAGTCCAAATCAAACATCGCGACGCCAACCAAGACGTTGCCGCCCACTCGCTGCAACGAAGCGAGGCTTGAGCGCAAGAACTTGTTGAATGCGGCCCGGTTCGCAATACCGGTCAGCGGGTCCTGGAGGGAAAGGCCCTCGAGGCGTTCGTTTTCGGCTCGGAGCTCTTCGATCTCTAGCTGCGCCCGGTTGAGCTCGTCGGAGGCATGCACGCTGGACTGGAGGTACTCGGTCTTTGCCTCGACAACAATTGCGTCCAGGTCTGAGGTCACATCGAGATCCATTTGTTGGTTAGTGCGGCGTAGCGCCAAACGGAACTCGCCCCAGTAGTGGAGCAGTTCATCGTCGTCGAACCCCCACCTTCTGGCGGCCGGCCTAATGCGCTCGAGTGCCGCTCCGCCACTTGTCAACAGTTCGGCGATAGCGGTACCGAAACCAAGCGAGGCCTCGTAGACCCGTGGCGTAGGCGCCAACCGTTCGTCGATGCTGCGTCGCCGCGCCAACACCCCGTCACGCAACGAGGTTGGCATCTTCCAGCGGTCAAGGAGGGCAACGCCCACGGTGACACCATCGGCGCCCATGGCTTCTCGCTGGGCTTGAGCCGATGGCAAGTGTCCTTCGCTCTCCCAGAGTTCATTGAACGCCTCGGGGTAACAGCGCAGCAGGGCCAGCTCGCCCAAGAACGACAACAACCCCGCAGTCAGTGCCTCCTCGTCGCGCCCAGTGCCAACCCTGGCAGAGAAGCTTCGAGCAGCCGAGCCAGCCATTGAGCTAGCGCCGATGACACCCGCTAGTGCGTGTGACTTGGAAGTGGTGGACCAAAGGTCACCCAGGATGGCAAAGCCCACACCAATCATCTTCAACGACCGAAGCCCCAGAATGGCGGAGGCGCGTGCGACGTCGCTAACCGGTTCGCGCGGCGAGTAGAAAGGCGAGTTCGCAACCTGGATGATCCGCGCCAAGAGCGCGGGGTCCCGTTGGGCGACCGCGGCAACGTCTTTGACGCCAACTGTCGGGTCTTCGCAGAGTCTAAGGAACTCGACTGCTGTGCCGGGCAGCGTGGGGAGCTGCTCGACCAGGTGGGGATCGAGATCGTGTTCGGCTAGGGGGGACATATCTTCGCTCATGAACCCGTCGGCACCCACGACGGGATTGTGAATCATTCGTCATGGTCCATCTGGCCCATGAATGGGTGCGACAATGGCTTTCTCATGGTCCAGTTTCACCTCAAGCCCTTCGTTGGGGCATGCGCACTAGCCGCCGTTGTGGCCGCTGGTTGTGGTTCGACCAACAGCACAGACGCGGCTGACACCGGTGGTGCCGCGGGGGAGACATCTGCAGCAACGACGGCACCGAACCCCGCGGCCACGGCCGACGCTGGCACCAACGGCGGCGATGCGCAAAGCCAACGCTTCCCTGACGTGATCGACGCCTCTGCAGAACCAACCGGTGATACGTGGCGCATCAGCGCCACCTTGTCTTCGCCCTACGACACCCCCGACCGCTACGCCGATGCCTGGCGGGTGCTGGACCCCGATGGAAACGAACTAGCGGTGCGCGTGCTAACCCACGATCATGCCAGCGAACAGCCGTTCACCCGTTCGCTTTCTGGCGTTGAGATCCCCGCCGGCACCACCACCGTCACCATCGAAGGCAGAGATCTTACCAACGGCTGGGGTGGGGAAACGTTCCAGCTCACCTTGCCCAGCCCAACCGACTGACCGTTCGTGCCCACACCCAAACGTGCCTTCTATGGCTGGTGGATTCTGCTTTGGTGCACAATCGCCAGAGCCCTCACCGCCCCCGGGCAGACCATCGGCGTTTCCGCGTTCACCGATCACCTCATCGATGGGTTGGGCATAACCAGATCTGGGCTCAGTACGGCCTATCTCGTTGGAACCCTCACAGGCGCCATAGCGCTCCCGGCAATCGGCCGCTGGGTAGACCGGGCCGGCATCCGCAAAGCCATGGCGACCGTTGGCTTCTTGTTCGCTTTGGTCATCGTGGCCACCGCCACAGTCCAAAACATCGTGATGCTGGGCCTCGCCTTCACCGGGTTACGCATGCTGGGGCAAGGGTCGTTGTCCCTCATTGCCGCCACAGGGGTGTCGCTGTGGTTCGACCGACGCCGCGGTCTCGCACTGGCGCTCAGCGCCACCGCAGCAATTGGCCTGCTATCGCTTGCGCCCTTGACCTTTGGTGCCCTCATCGACAGCGTGGGTTGGCGATGGGCATGGGTCATCATTGGCATCGGGATCGGTGTGCTGGTTGTACCCATGGCGTGGTTCGGCCTCATCGACCGGCCCGAAGACATCGGGCAGCGGCCAGATGGCGACGTGCTCAGCGAGGGCGACCCCTTGCCCGTGGCCCCCATCTCCATGACCGTCAGCCAAGCGATCCGGACGCCAGCGTTCTGGACCCTGGGCGCGCTCAGCGCCATGATGGCCATGACCATCACCGGGCTCACGTTCCACAACACCGACCTTCTCGCCGAACAAGGGCTGACCGAGGATGAAGCGGCGGCAATCTTCATCCCGCAAATGATCGGCAGCGTGTCCATGGGCTTCCTGTTCGGCACCCTCACCGACAAGATCCACGCCCGCCTCCTGCTCCCGGTCGCTGGCGCCTTATTGACCGCCGGCATGTTCCTGGCCACGGTGGCCACCCCCGGCCTGGGTGCAGTCCGCTACGGCCTCGCCACAGGGTTGGGCGTTGGCGCCATCAGCGCCCTTGGCGGGGCCCTGTATCCGAAGTGGTATGGCACCGCCCACATTGGCAGCATCAAGGGTGTCTCGCTGGCCATAGGTGTCGGCGCCTCGGCCTTGGGCCCACTGCTGCTGTCGGTCGGCAACGACATCGCGGACTCGTACGAACCCGTTGTCCTCGCCTGCGCTGCAGTAACCGCAGCCCTCACGGTCGCCTCACCGTTTATCCCAACCCCAACACCAGATAAGCCGGACCGAGCGCCGGCCTAACCCAGGTGTTTCGTTGCCTCTTTGAATGACAGCGGCGACAACACATCGACGTTTGCTTCACAGAAGCTAAGCACGACGTCTGGGTCGGTTTTGGCGTATTGGCGCAGGGCCCAGCCGATGGCCTTGCGATAGAAGAAGTCGGGCTCGTCAGCTCGCGACAAGCAGTAGGCGAAGAGGCGGTCGACGTCGGTGCGTTCTTTGAAACCAAGCTGGTGCAGGATTGCGGTCCGGGCCAGCCACATGTGATCCGATGCTGCCCACGCGTCCATGGTGGTCACCAGCTCGGGGTACCCGGTCACTAACCCGCCGGCAATATGACTTGCGATCTCGTCCACGGTGTCCCACCAGCTATGGGTGGTCACCATGTGTTCAACCAATGGCACCGACGCCGGCGTCAGCGTCTTCACGCGACGACGCAGCACGTGGACTGCGGCGTAATGGAAGTCGCGTTCGGGTTGGGCATAGCAACGCCGAGCAAAGTGCTCGAGGTCGCTTTCCGTGGGCTTGGCCCCGGCGTGCTTCATTGCCGCCGAGATCAACCGCTTACGCGGGGCCGCGGCAATGCCGAACATGACGAACTGGTCGCGCAGGTAGGCGGCCATTGGCTCGGCACGCTCAGGATCCGCGCTTTCGTTGAACGAGTCTTCCAACAAAGCGAAAGCGTCGTTGCTCCAGGTGCTCATTCGGCCGGATAGCGAACGCCAATTTGGCGTCGCACTTCGTCGAGGGTGGTCAACAGGCTGAGGGTTTCGGCGTGGGGCATCGCCGGGCTCTGTTTCAACCCCTCGCGCAGGCAGCGGTGGACCTCGGGCACCTGGAAGTGCAGGCTGGCATCGGGGAAACTCAGTTCTTCCGTGCCGCTACTGCGCTGGAGTCGCAACGAGTTGGTGGCGTGAAAGAACGGCGCCAGTGTAATAGCGCCTTGCGTCCCAAAGATCTTTGCCGAACACGAGCCGCGGGTGGCCACCGCGGTGTGCAGCAAAGACATCGCACCCCCGGAGTGGCGCAACATGATGGCGGTTTGTTCGTCGATGCCGTCGGCGTTAACGACGGCTTCGGCGTGGACGACCTCGGGCGCTCCCAGCACAAGGTGGGCCAACTGCACGGGGTAAATGCCAAGATCCAAGATCGCCCCGCCGCCTTTGGCTGGGTCCCACAGCCGGTGCGTGGGCCGCTCGGCCTCCGGTACCTGGATGCTGAAGTTGGCTTCGACAATGCGTGGCATGCCAACCGCACCCTCGGCCACAAGTTCGGCGATCTTCACGTAACTGGGCAAAAAGCGGCTCCACAGCGCCTCCATGACGAAGACATCGGCGGCAGCCGCAGCAGCAAACATCTGCTCGGCCTGGGAAACGTTGAGAGCAAACGGCTTCTCACACAAAACGTTGCGGCCGCCGGCCACGAAGGTCAACAGGTCGCGAAGGTGACGGTCTTGAGTGGAAGCCAAATACACGACGTCGATGTCGGTATCGGCGGCCAGAGCGTCGTAGCCCACGTGGGTGGACTCGATGTCGAAGCGTTGTGCGAAGGCGGCGGCTCGCTCGGCGCTCTCAGATGCAACTGCGCCGATGACCGCGTCGTCCACGTTGGCCAAGGCGGTGGCGAACTGCGTGGCGATACTACCGGTGCCGGCAATGCCCCAGCGGATCGGCTCGGTCATGGCATCTCCAAGATGGTCACGGTCCCCGCCGCGCCATCGACGCGAATACGAGCGCCGTTCGGGATGCGGGTGGAGGCATCAGTAGCAGCCACAACGCACGGCAAGCCAAGCTCTCGGCTGACAATGACGGCGTGGCTCATCTGGCCCCCAACATCAACCACGACGGCTTCAGCAGGCACAAACAGCGGCGTCCAGGCTGGGTCGGTGAGGGGCGCCACCAAAACATCGCCGGGCCCAAGATCGCCAGGGTCCGACGGGTCTAACACCACCCGAGCAATACCTTCGGCGATGCCCGGACAGGCTGCCAGCCCAGTCAAGACCTCACCAACCACCACGGAAGTAACGCTGCCGCGGGCGTTTGTACGAAGCGGCCAGGTGTCTGCAGAAGGCATCTCGCCTTCAAAGACGAACGGGGGGACTCGCTCGGCCAGCGCGTTGCGGGTGCGGCGGCGCTGGGCAATGGTGTCGGCGAATGCTTCAGGATCGGCCACGTAGGCCTCTAGTTCTTCGTGAAGGACGAAGTAGAGATCATCACGTTGCCCGCCACTGGCATTGGCAAGCCTTCGCCCCAGCTCGCGATTAGACAGCCGGATGGCGTGAATAGCCCGAATCACCGTGGTCTTGGTGCGCTCGCGGCCCTGCGAATACAAAGCCGCAGACCGCAGGACGTTATTGAACAACCAACGCTGGGGCCCCTTTAGTTGTGCCCGAGCCGCAGCAACGGCTTGTTCTCGTTTGTCGGCGAGCTCGGCGGTGCGCAACGCTGGAGCCTGACGGTCGTCGGCCCCGCGCATGCGATCAACCAACGCGAGAGCAAGCTCGGGGTCTGTACCCCACGTGTCTGAAGCAGACTCCCATTCGTTTGGACCCCGGGCGCCGTGGTTGTCCACAAATCGTGCGAACACCTCGACGAATGCGGTTGCCCTCGGATCGGCCTCGAGCCGCTGCCACAAACCTGATACGCCGGCGTCGAAATGTGCAGTGAGTGCGGGGTCCGCGGCAACAACGCGGCCAAGGTCCCACAGCTCAAACGAGGGAGCCGCCGAGTCGACTTCGCCTAGACCGCCCAGCATGGTGAACGCCAGTGAACGGTCGCCAAAGTTGTCGTCGCAGATCTTGGCCAGCAACGAGACCATCGCTCCGGCGCGGCCCGACACCACGAGGTGCCGGGTGAACAGTTGCCCAAAGTCGTCAAGGAGCTCATCAAACCGGTGCGTGAGCTCTGCATTGCTCAGTAGCGACGGGTCCTCCATGGCGGCCAGCCGCCTCGTTATCCAGGCGCGATCCAAGTCGATCTCGGGGGCTTCGCGATGACGAAGCACGCCGAAGCCGTACCGCATGGAACGCAAGGTCGCCCGCCAGCTTTTGTCGTTGGGATGCTCCACATACGGAGGGGCTAAACCTTCCGACCCGAGGAATGTGGCATCGCTCTCTTCGATAGTGGTCCCAGGACTACGGATGGCCATGACTCGCGAGAACGACAGGTTGATGTACATGTACCCGCCAAAACAACCACCGAACATGGTCATACCCTCGGCCATCTCGTCCTCGGACATCAGACCAACTTCAGCCACCGCCGCTTGGTACGAGCGTCCTCCTAGATCAGACGATATGGAGATGCTTAACGGGTAGGCCACATGAGGCCAAACCTCGCCAGCGTTTCCGCGGGTGTACACGGGGAAACGCTGGCTGGGTTGGGTGTGGACGTAGGGGCCAAGCCCCAAGTCGACAAGCTGTTCGGAGAGCGGGGGCTGAGAGACCACGTCTCCCAACTTAGGCGCTTGCCTAGCGGTCCATGAAAATCCGGAGGATGTAGTAGAACATCGTCATAACCGAACCAAACAGGTTTACGGCTGCACCGACGTAAGCCTCTTCGGGGTAGCGGCGCAAGATGTTCTGGGTGTTGTAGAGGATGGAGGCGCCCATGAGCGCAATCATCGCTACTGAGAACCAGGTGCCAAGGTTGGCGCCAAACAAGAGCGCCCCAACAATGGTGACCATGGCGGCGACGCCACCCCACATGATGAGCGGGCGCATGAACGTGAGATCTCGTCGGGTAACCCACGCTGTTGCAGTAAGACCGGCAAAGCCAATGGCGGTGATTGCCGCGGCGGCCCAAACGTCGTTGGCGCTGTCTTGAACAGTGAAGACGTAGTAGAGGGCCGGGGCAAACAGAATGGCGTAGATCAGCGACTCACCAAACAGGCCTGCGTACTGGCGACCAGGGTTCCCAAGGTCCATGACAGATTGGGTGGTGATCCAACCGCCAATCATGAACAGGCCCAGGACCAACAGCCACGCTCCACTGGAGCCAGCAATGGTGTCGTAGAACCATTCGGCGAACCCGCTGGTGAACAGAAGGAACTCAAAGGCGACAAAGGCCACGATTGCCAGAGCCAGGTGTTGGTACACCTTGGCCATGAAGGCAATGCGGTCTTCCTCGGGAAGGGCAATAACCGGGGCTTGCTGCTGTGGTGCCGCGTAACTCACGACGTGTCCTTTCGGTCTCCGCTGTCTGCCGTCGACAAACCTAACGGTGATGTTGTCATTGTATCCATCTCGCCGATTTAG
>JAUIIS010000505.1 GCA_030431575.1 Acidimicrobiia bacterium
CCTTTGATGACGTCATCGCCGCCCTGGCTATGGATCACATCGCGACCTGACGTACCGATCTGGGTAGAAGACTTGTTCGAGCCAACGATTGTCGCGAACTCGCCCCCACACCGCAGCCCGCTATCGACGCTAAACAGTTCCGACTTGCCGGTTTTGTTGCTGTAGATGGCGTAGACGACGGTGGCGGAGTCGGCCGTGATGGCGAGTCCGCCGCTTAGTGACTGCCCTCTTGGTATCGACGTGCTGAGTGACACTGGCGCACCGTCGGTGACAGGAACACCGAACAGCTCTCGGTGGCGGTCGGCGTAGACAACACGCTCCCCATTTGGTGTCAGAGCTAGCTCGAACGTGTCCCTGTCGGACCTCCTGCTCAACCGGTTCTCCTCGTTGCTGGCTGACGTCGCGTAGCTATAGACGCCCGCGCCGACGTAGTCCACATCGACAGCTGCGATGACATTGGTCGCACTTACCCCGTGGATCCAGTAGCCGCTCCGCTCGCTACCGGTGTTGATCTGAAGTGGGCCCCCAGTGAAGGCGTCAACGACGAAGATCCTCTCGACGTACTCGGAGTCCGATACAAGGTAAGCGATCGTGGAGCCAACTGGGTCTGCCATCGACTGCCCAAAGCCCTCCCCGGGGTCCAGCGGGTCACTGAGAAGCCGAGGCGCCGGGTCGCTGATTGTTGTGGTGAAGAGGCCCTCATCGGTATCGAAGACCACGGTGTCGCTATCGGACATGATCTTGACAAGGTTCACGTCGCTCGCTGGGTCGGAGATGGCGAACGCGGGTCCTCTCCTAGTTGGCACGGCGACGAGTTCGCTGTCTCCTGCCCCTAGCCACCTTCTAGCCACGACATACTCACCGTTGGGAACGGCCTGTGCGTAGCCGATGTCATCAATGATGGGTTGGGCTTGTGAGCCGTCGAGTGGTTGTCGGTAGAGCGTGCGATTCGTGACGAAGAAGACGGTGTCGAGGCCTGTGAAGGTTGGCGAGGTCTCGGGGTTGTCTCCGTCTGGGGTGGCGATGAGGTGCCGTGTGCCGCCTGTGGTTGGTATGGCGAAGTGCTGCTCGTTGCCGTCGGTGAGTTCGTCGGCTTGGTAGGTGATCCATTCACCGTTGGGGCTGAAGTCGACATCGGTGACGTCGCCGCAGCAACCGAGGTCGCCGTTGATTTTGGTGGCGGGCCCGCCGGCGATCTCGACCAAATAGAGTTCGTTGACCTGGTCGATATCTTGGTCAGCAATGTAGGCAACCTTTGTCGCCTCGGGCGACACAGCGAACTGTTTCACGGACCCGAACATCTGTAGCGGGGCGTTTAGCTGCCAAGGACTCCCGCCTCTGGGGGGCACGGCATAGACGTTCTTGCGGCTGTCCTTGATGCTCATGTAGACCACGTACTGACCGTCGGAGGTCAGCGTCCACTCCCTTTCTTCCACCAGCCCGGCCAACCGCGTCGGTGACCCAGCAGGTGCTGCTGACGCAGGTGCTCCAGTGACCACTAGCGTCGCCAGCATGCCGAGGATGGCAACGGTCCAGACGGTTGGGTTTACTGCTCTCGGTTTCATGTGGGTTGGGACGCTCCAGGTGCCGCGTTTGTTCAAATCGGCGGGTGCTTATTAGCAGCGGGTAAGGCGGTCTGCGCCTTTGCCGCCTTTGCAGATGTCTTTGGCTT
>JAUIIS010000145.1 GCA_030431575.1 Acidimicrobiia bacterium
GGGAGGTCAAGCAGACACACGGCGGCTTCGCCCAGCATCTTGGCGGTAGACCCATAGCCGGGGTCAGCATCGCCCGTGACCTTGACCACAAGCTTGTCGCCGCCAGCGGTGCCGCCATAGAAGCGCAGGTCGTAGAACCCGGCCTGTTGTGCTTCGGGGCTTGGGCCCTCGCCAGGTTTAGGGAGTACAAAGCGCTCGAGACCACGGCGGATTGGACCAACAGCGGCCAAGCCCATGAAGCCAGCCATACCGCCGCTAAACGCGGTGGCCTTCGCTGCGCCAAGCGGGCCATCGCCCATATCCATCGCCTCGTCGTACATGAACGAGTCGCCCCACGGGCGTCCCAATAGGGCATGGCTGCGATGCACCACTCGGGTATTGATGGCCGCCATCACAAACGGCGCCACCCACGAACCCGAGACAGAGTCTCGCTTGGGCATAGTGACATTTGGCTGCTTAGGGCCAGAACGCATACCTTCAGGCGCCAGCGCAAAGGGATTGGCAAGCATGCGGCGCAACTCGGGGTTGGCCTTCATCTCCTCCATCATGTTGAGCATGGACGCAACCGTGCCGCCACTGGCGCCGCCCTTCGCGGCCTGCACCCGCATGGCAATGCGTTCGCAAGGCTGCCCGAATTTCTCGATGGCTTGTTGCTGGGTGAACCACACGCCAAGGTCTGAGGGGATCGAATCGAAGCCGCAGGTGTGCACAATGCGAGCGCCCGATGCCGCGGCCTGGTCGCCATAGGTGTCGATCATCTCTTGCATCCACTGCGGCTCGCCGGTGAGATCGCAGTAGTCGGTTCCCCCAGCAACGGCGGCAGCAACCAGACCCGTGCCGTACAGCGCATATGGCCCCACGGTTGAGGCAACCACCCGGGTGGACGCCGCCAGCTGGGCTAGCGCTTCGGGGTCGCCGGCATCGGCCACAATGCGAGGAACGTCGGCTCCGGTGGATGCGGCCACGGCCTCGAGCTTGTCGGCGTTTCGCCCAGCGATAGCCCAGCGAAGATCGCCCGCGATGCCATGTCGCTCGACGAGGTAGCGGCACAGAATTTCTCCCGCAAAGCTCGTGGCCCCGAACACCACAAGGTCATAAGTGCGTTCATTCTTCATCAGTGATTCCAATCGTGCGTCCTGTTTGTCCCGGCTTCTCCAGCCGAACCTCAACTCCGTTGTCTTTGCCATGTTGGGTAAGCGGGGGCCGCGTATGCACGGTTTCTTCCCACACCCAAACCTGGACTTCGTCGAGCCACTCGTCATAGGCCAGCGCCGCGTTGATGCGCTTGCGCACATAACGAGCAGCGTCGACCGTGGGGCAGGCAACATCGATACCGCGCTCACTACTTGCCTGATCTGGCGCTGCAGCAACCTCTGCGACAAGTCCCAAAGCTTGCTCGACCGCCTCGTCAGCCAAGGCCTCTAGCGCCTTGGCCGCAGCCCGCTCTTGCTCTGCGCGGGCGCGGCGACGCGCCTTTTTGCGCTCTTCCTTGGATGGGCCTGCTGGGCTGGTCATGCGGTCAATCTAGTGGTGCTCGCCAACAGGACCCCCACCGCGGCTAAGCCAACATCGCTGCGCTACCGCACTCGGCCAGGAGAACGATGCTTGGTTCTAGCGCTCGCACTTGACGGTGGCCTTAGTGCCACCAGTGCACGTGTCCTTGCCTTTGCCGCCGTCGACACGGTCTTTGCCCGGACCACCCACGAGCCGGTCCTTACCCGACCCACCCTCAAGCCGGTCCTTACCCGAACCACCTTCAAGCCGGTCCTTACCCGACCCACCTTCAAGGCGATCCTTGCCCGACCCACCCTTGATGAGGTCGTTACCCGATCCGCCCTTGAGCACGTCTTTGCCGCGCTGACCGAAGAGCTTGTCTCGAGCGGCGCCGCCGAGCAGCTGATCTGCACCAGGGCCACCAAACAGCTCGTCCTTACCAGCACCACCAACGAGGATGTCGTTTCCGCTGTCGCCCGAGAGAACATCGGCGGCTGCACCACCATTGATGCGGTCGTTCCCGGCCCCACCAGACGCTGACCCTCCGCCAGGTCCCATGCTGACCATGTCATTGCCGTCGCCGGCACACAACCAGCTTGTGCCACTGATGGACATGAGCCGGTCGTCGCCACCCAGACCCGCCATGGCGTTGTTGCCGTCGGCGCTCACGATCGTGTCATTGAAGCTGGTCCCGGTAATCAGCGGTTGTCGCCCGTTGCAGGTGTTGCGCTGGGATTGGAGGACTTGGTTGACCCAGCTGGCGAACTTGGGGTTAGAGAGGTCGGCTGCCCCGTTTACTGGGGCGGTGTACTCGCAGCCCCCAGCGGTAGACAAGAACCCGTAGCTGATGACCGCGACAAGAACAGGCGCTGCTCCACTTGTGTCCAGCACCGCGCCGCCGCTATCTCCAGAACACGTCGCTGCCTGCGAAGGCAACGTGGGCATCAAGTACACGTTGGACGCAAGCTGAGCCGAGCTGATTGCACCCATGGTTGCTTGTTGTGCGCTTGCATCAGAACGAATCACTGTTGGGCCTTCTCGCATGCGCAAGTCCATGGGTGCGCAAGGATCGGCGGTACAGCTGAACACGCCGAACCCAACCACCGTTGCTGGGAGTTCCGCCGCGTCGTTGACCGGTGTCACAAGCGCCGGGTTGGAAGAGACCGCTATTGGGGCAATGTCGGAGGGCCGGGGCAGCTTCACCAAGGCCAGGTCGTTGTTGCCAATGAGTCCTGGCACGTAGTCTCGCAGCAGGATCCAGCCAGGGGCCTTGTATATCTCGGCCTCTGGAGGCAACGTTGGCGCCGCAAGCATGGCGTTCACGTCAACAACCCCTAGGACCACAAAGACGGTCGCAGCGTCGACCGGCGACTCTTGGGTCTGGCCTGCGGTGAGCAGGCAGTGAGCAGCGGTGAGCACCCAGTCTGGTGCCACAAGAGTGCCAGAACAGCTGGCACGTTTGCCGTTGGCGAACTCGACCGATAGGTAGGCCACAGCGGGATACTTGCCTTCGGGAACCTGCGCATTGTTGCCGACAACGGGAGCACCAAGCTCTGGTTCAGACTGGGCCTGGCCAGGCGCGCTAAGCGCAGCGAGCATTGCTGCCACAACCGCCACCGTGGCGATGAGCCGACGTGCTCCTCGTGCCTGGATTCCCATCGCGTTTCCCCTTTGCATTACTCGACAAGCTTGATAACCGCCTTGCGCTAAGTGCTAGCAGGCGGGCTACCAAATCGCACAAAAGAGGTCGTGGGGGCTAGACGGCCCATGGGTCAGAAGTTACAGCGACACCCCGAAGTCACACTAAGCCATCAGATGTTGGTCAGACGCCAACGTCTGCCGATGGCCGCACCTGTTAGCAAGCCGACGTCAAAACCAACGAAACCCAGCGCATGATACGGGGCTCCGAATGGACATTGGCGGAGGAGGTGGGATTCGAACCCACGGTGAGTTTCCCCACACACGCTTTCCAAGCGTGCCGATTCGGCCGCTCTCGCACTCCTCCACGCTGCCTTGCAGTAGAGCCACAGGGCAAGCGATCCCCTAGGTTAGTGTCCTCGGCGCCTGATGCGACACGTTGCGCGCCAAGCCCGAGTAGCGCTTAGCTTTCGCAGCCGACGTCGGCCCACGGATTCGTGTCGCTACCGTTCCAGAACGCCGTGATCATGGTGTTGCTGACTGAGCAGTAGCCACCAAACTCGTTAGCCAGGTTTGTCACCACCCGGATCCGGTCCACGACCGACAAGGTCATGACATCTGCCCACACCTCGGTACTCGACGCATAGTTGCTGGAAAACCAGGCCGGGTGTTGTCCACCCAGCATCGCCGTGACGACCGCCTCCGCCTCAGCGGTTGGGGTGTTGGTGATTGCGGCAAGGTCCGGGCAGGCAAAGAAGTAGTAGGCCAGATAGGCATTGGGCTTGGTGACATGCAACAAGGTGTCGGCGAAGATTTCGGACATGTCGCATGTGTCGCCCCACTCGACCGCAAAGTAGAGCTGCGCCATGCCCATCGGACCCGGATCGGCCAAGACCCCGGTGGAGGTCTCTAACACCTGAGCCATCTCGTGGATGATGACGTCGACGCCGGTGGTGTAGTTGACATCGATCTTGAAAGCGGGCTCGCCGCACCACCCCAGAGCAACCGAGGAGTAGCCGCAACGAGTAGACACCTGGCCGGCGTAGTTGGATGGCAGATCCTCGACGCTGATGGTGCCTTCCGCCTCGAGGAAGTCCCACGCTGTTTGCAGCCAGGGGAACGCACCGCCGTAGGTGCCAAGCACGTCGGTCTGGATGAACGTCGCCAGCTCCTCCTCGGCGGTAGGAGTTCCTGACGGCGTAGGTGTGGGTGTCGCAGTCGCTGTGGCCGTTGGCGTCGCGGTAGGCGTGGGAGTTGCTGTTGCGGTTGGTGTGGGCGGCGACAAGGTTGGTGTGGCTGTCGGAGTCGGCGTTGTAGATGCGCTTGGCGTAGTCGTGGGTGTCGGCGACGGACCTGGCGTGCTCGTTGCCGTTGGTGTAGGGGTAGCCGTGGGCGCCGTTGTACTGGTGGGTGTCGGGGTGGCTGTCGGAACCGTGGGCGTTACCGGCGGACTTGTTGGTGTCGGTGTAGCTGTGGGAGAAACCGTCGGTGCAGGAGTCGGCGGAGGTTGAGGCTCCTTTCGACCCTCGCAACCAGAGGCATTGGGGTCTACACACGCATCGTTACCAGACCCGCCCTTGACCCTGTCTTTGCCTTTGCCGCCAACCAGTACGTCGGGGCCCCTGCCACCCCTCAGTACGTCGGCGCCACGATTGCCACGCAAGGTGTCCGCGCCAGGTCCCCCAATGAGACGGTCCCGACCAGGACCACCGCGCAAGACATCTGCACCGGCACGACCGCGAACAACATCGGCCCCCGACCCGGCCTTCACCCGGTCGTCGCCGCGACCCGCGTCAATGATGTCGTCGCCGCCACCAGCGCAAATGAAATCGTCGCCACCCTTGGCCCTGATGATGTCTGGACCGCCAGTGCCCACGATGACATCTGGGCCAGAGGTACCCACAACCACAACGCCGGGCTTCGCAACAATGGTTGGTGCTCGACCAAAGCAATTTGGGGCTGCTTGGGCCACCGGTGTTGCAGCTACCGTCACCGACGCCAACAGCGCAGCAATCGTGAGCGCGCAGCATCGCAAGCTCAGCAGTGGTGGGGTGCCCTCCATGCATGTCGACTCGACCGGTCGCGCCCAAACCTGGTGCCCAATGATTCAGCTGGCACAGGGCATTTGACCTAGCCAGAACCGCGCTGCCAATCGGGCGTGACGGGCAAGGCGCACGGAGCTACCGTGGCGCATGTCGAAGGCGGGGTGTAACCGCGCTGCCTTGGCGGCGTCGGGCACGTACCACCAAGGAGAGGGACCGTTCATGGCTACGAATCACACCACCCGCAGTCGAGGCCGGGCAAAGACATGGGCTTTGCTCGCCGCCTTGGCCCTCATGGCAGGCCTCACCGTTGCTAGCTCAACCTCGACAGCCAGCGCACAGCTCCCTGTCGAATGCACCACTAGTGCTCTTTGCGCCTCGGAAGGCAAGCTCACCCTTAACCTCACCTTCAGTGGACAGGCCAACTGCACCTGGACCGTCAACGTCAATTGGGGCGATGGAACCACCGATACCGACAGGTACAAGCTGGGACGGGGCACCAACCTCGTCCAGATCAGCCACCGCTACGCCAGCGAAGGCAGCTACTCGGTTACCTACACCGGAACAGGTACGTCGCCTCGAGCCCTGGACACCTGCTTCTCGTTCACCCAAGGGTTCGGCGTCATACCGGTGATCGTGCCCACCTTCCCCACCCACACCTGCGGCGGGCTCATGGCCACCCAAGTGGGCGACAACGGCCCCAACATCCTCACTGGCACGTCCGGTACCGATGTCTTTGTTGGCCTCGGCGGCAACGACACCATTAGAGGCAAAGGCGGCGACGACTTCATCTGCGCTGGCAGTGGCAAAGACACCGTCAATGGCGGCGCCGGAAACGACTACATCGAAGGCGGCAAAGGCAAAGACAAACTCAACGGCGCAGGCGGCAACGACATCTTGCTTGGCGGCTCCAAGGCCGACAGGATCTCGGGCAAGAAGGGCAACGACGTTGCGTGGGGCGGCGGAGGCAACGACACGCTCCTTGGTGGCGCCGGCCAAGATGGTCTCTATGGCCAAAAGGGCAAAGACCGCATCAACGGCGGACCAGGAACCGACAACTGCGCAGGCGGCGCAGGTGTCGACACCGTCACCAGTTGCTAGCACCGACACCGGCCGCGCCAGCGAGCAAGGGTTAGCGCCACAGAACCAGGGCTGCCATGCTTGGTATCCGCACTAGCTTCCAGCCTCAGGGCTGAAAGAAGGACCACATGGCTGCAACTGTGCACACCGACCCCGTGTTCGAAGCGCCCGGGCCTGGCGAGTGGCAACTCGACCGGTCGCACTACACCGGCGGAACAACCCCCATCATGCAGTGGCTCATGAGCGAGGCCGTAGAAGAGGCGTTCCGAAAGCAATGGCCCGACTTTGGGATCCCGGCCGAAACCCTCCAGGTTCGGTTCGTTCACGGTTTCTCCTACACACGTATGCGGCCGCTCATTTCGCCCGACAAGGCGGCCTCGAAGCTGCCACCACTAGCCGTCCTCAAGGCCGCAACGCGCACACACCCAGAGTTCCGACGCCGCAACAAGGCCGCAGCAAAGATGCTTGCCGAGTCACCGTCGCCCGCAGCCATCGCCGAGTGGCGCGAACGAACCAGGCCACGACTGATCGCCCAAAACCTCGCTCTGCAAGACGTGGACCTCAGCGAGCTAGACGACATCCTCCTCGCCGGACACATCGACCTGCTGCTCAACAACCTGCGCTGGAGCTTCGAAGAGCACTTCAGGCTCCACACCTACGATCTGGGGCCAATAGCCAAACTGCTGCACATGGGGCTGGACTGGGGGCTCGAACCAGGTGATTTGGTGGCCGCGCTCGCCGGAGCGTCACCATCCACGGGCGAACCGTTAGCCGAGCTTGCGGAGATCCGGGCCCTCATCGAAGAATCAGGTCACACACCCACCTCGCTTCAAGACATCCGCGATTGCTCGCCCGCAGCTGCCCACAAGCTCGATGCCTATCTGCGACGACGCGGCGCGGTTCTCTATGCCGGCTACGACATCGACTCACCAACCCTCCAAGAAGCCCCACACGTCGTGCTCGCCACCGTAATGAACCCCGCAGGTGCGCGGGCATTTGACCACGCGGCCCACGACAAAAAGGTGGAGTCACTCAGGGCTCAAGTCCCAACCTCGGATCTCGAAACGTTCGACGGATTGCTCGCCGACGCTCGAGAAGCCATGGACATGCGCGACGACAACGGACCAATAACCGTCGAATGGCCCGCAGGGCTGCTGCGCCTGGCCATGCTCGAGGCTGGAAAGCGCCTCGAAGCCTCCGGTTCACTTCATGAAGCCGACCACATATTCGAGTTCGACCAGAACGAAGTACTGGCCGCAATCAGGGGGACCACAACGCTGTCGGCTGACACAGTCGCGGCGCGAGCCACCGAACGCAAACATCAACGGACGCTGACACCACCCCCAAGCCTCGGCACCCCCGAGATTGCACCGCCCATCTCTGTACTTCCGAAGGCGCTGGCAACAGCTGTTGGCATGGTCGAAACAGCGTTAAGCCAAATGGGCATGACCGACGAAGGCAACACCGACCAAGACGCCCGCATGTCCGGGGTAGGCATTGGCACAGAAGCTGTTGTTGGCACGGCCTGTGTGGCCCTCGACGCAGAAGAAGCGTTCGAGACCCTCACTGCGGGCGACATTCTTGTCACCCGGACCACCTCACCGGCCTACAACATGGTGCTCACGATGGTTGGAGGCCTGGTCACCGCTGAAGGTGGCCCTATGTCGCACGCGGCAGTCCTGAGTCGAGAACTCGCAATCCCTGCAGTCATCGGCGCCGCCGATGCCCTGAGCGCCATCAGCACCGGTGATCAGATCGAAGTGGACCCAGCCGCTGGCACGGTGCGCATCGTCTAGAGAATAGGTGTTCTGTCCCGAAACCTATGTTCTGCGAAAACAACGAATCGCCGCACCCCGAAAGGTGCGGCGATTGTTGAACGTGCGACTAGCGGCTCTTAGATGGGAGCCACCATGCCAGCGTCTCCGCGAGATCCGGCGGTCCCGCCCGGAGCACCCACGAAGAGCGTTCCGTCGCTGCCCGCCGCGAGAGCCTGACCGAATCGAGCACCTGGCGACATGGAGCCCGGAACCGAACTCGACGCTTGGGTGTAGTACGTCTCGGTGCCAAATTGCCCACCGCTGATCTCATACACGTGAACAGCGCCAGCGTTAGTTGTGCCTGAGGAATCTTCACCATTGACCCCAACCGCAGCCTCGCCAACCCCGTCACCGTCGATGTCGACAACGGCAAGCCCAATGCCGAAACGGTCGAGACGACTCGAAGCCGACGAACTCGTGTTCGTCTGATCGATGCTGTCCGCATAGCTCAGACCGGAGCTGGAGCCAACAAACAGGTTGACCTGGCCACGCGAGCCAGACGCACGAGCGCTGGCCAAGAGGTCAGCTCGGTTGTCCCCGGTGAGGTCACCTGCTGCCACTCGCCAGCCGAGCCGCTGGCCGCCGCTTGCGCCTCGGAACAACTGCTGGCCGTTGGCAAGTAGGCCACTTGCGGATCCATCAAGAATGTGAACAGCGCCGTTGTTCTTAACGCCCCGATGGTCTTCGTAGGGAGCGCCAATGGCTGCGTCGTCGCGGCCATCGCCGTCGAAGTCACCCACTGCAAGTGAATAACCGAAACGGTCACCCTTCGCCGGCTTGTCGAGTATGCGACCCTTCTGGGTGAATACCTGAGCGCCATCGTTGGTGAGGCCGTCACTTGAACCG
>JAUIIS010000146.1 GCA_030431575.1 Acidimicrobiia bacterium
TGCCGTCTCCCAGCGTTACGAGACGTAAGAAGACCTGGCGAGCCACCTCAGCTGCGTCCGGGCCGAGCCCGGCGTACAGGCTCTCAGCGCGTCTTGATAGCGCTCCGGGAACACCGCCAATTTCGGCGTAGCTCTCGTAGTGGATTCTGGAGCCGCTACGCAGTTCAAACAGTTCGGTCAGTGCGTACTGGAGCAGCGGTAGCGCCCCAGTGCGGTTCGACACGTCCCGAACGAGCTCCGCTACCAGAGCCGTGTCGATCTGGACCCCGGCCCTTGCTGCGGGCCCGGTGATGGCTCGCTCCAGCTCCTCGGTGCTCATAGGGGCAACCACCTCCGTGCCCCAGTGCATCAGTTCGCCCAAGCGACGATGGCTAAGCGGGCGATCATAAAAGTCTGCTCTCAGCGTCACCAAGACCCGAACCCTGCTGTGTTCGTGCAAAACCGCATCGACCAACGCGTCCGCAAACGATGCCGCTGTTGCCTCGTCGACTTGGGTAAACAGCTCCTCGAACTGATCAATCACCACAAGCAACTGTGATCCATCGTCAGGCAACAGCGTCTCCACGCTACGACGAAGCCCTGAAGCATCTGTAGTCAGCTGTTCAAGCAAAGAAGCGGGGGGGTCGACAGCCACTCGGCGAAGGGCGTCCTCAAGCTCCTCAAACGGGTGCATGCCTGGGGTCAGCATGGTCTTGAACCAGTCTTGTGAGCCAACCACAGCGCCATCCGCCAGCGCAGGAAGCACGCCGGCTCGAACGAGGCTGGACTTACCGCTGCCACTCGGTCCCACCACCGCAACGAACCTGCCTTTCCGGCCGGCATCACCCAGGCGAGCCACCAGCCTTTCGATCAATCGCTCCCGTCCAAAGAAGTCCAAGGCATCCGCTCCGCCGAAGGGACGCAAGCCTTTGTATGGATTGACCATGTGCTGCGCTGAACTTGCTGCACTTGCGGGTCTAGACCTCGGCTGGTCGAATGGCTCGCAGAAGGCTGCGACAAATTCTTCGACGTTGGTGTAGCGCAAGTCGGGGTCAGCGGCAGTTGCGCGCTCAATGGCGGCCTGCGCAGCTGGGAGTGATGGTGTACCAGCGCGCCGGTCTTGGCTGGAGGCGAGGGACCTAGCGAGCACGACCGCAAGGCTGTATGTATCTGACTCCGCTGTGGCAGAACCGGCGGCGTCAGCAAAGGTCGAGTAGGGCGAGCGCCCAGATGCGTAGCCATCCTTAGGTTCGCTCGTGCTGATCGCTATCCCGAAGTCCGAGAGGTATGCGTTGTCATCATCGTCCAGGAGAATATTCTCGGGCTTCACATCTCGATGAACAACACCGCTGCGGTGTGCTGCTGCCAGCGCGGCGCCAACCTGCCGCGCTATCCGCACAGTTGCTTCAGGGCCCATCTCGTGAGCATCCAGTCGACTTTGGAGGCTGCCGCCACGCAGCAACCGCATGACCAAGTAGGCGGCACCTGGCTCGCGCCAGAAGTCGTAGAGCGGCACGATGTGAGGCTGCTCAAGGCTAGCGACAACACGAGCCTCAGCCTCGAATCGACGGATGAAGTCAGGGTTGTCAGCAAGTTCGGGATGCAGGACTTTGATGGCGACCTCTCGCCCGACCGATGGCTGGTAAGCGCGGTAGACCAGACCTGAAGCGCCGCGTCCTAGCTCTTCGCGTAGCTCGTAGCCGCGCACGGTCAATCCATTCCCGACGGTCCCCTTCGACCGAACCACTGGCGCACCCACCGACTCGTCGCCGGTAACGATCTGTTCCTCTATGCGCCGTAACAGCGGCGATGGTTCCAACCCCAACTCTTCGCCGAGCCGGGTCCGCAGCATCTGATAGGCCCGCAACGACTCGACCTGGCGGCCCGCACGGTAGAGCGCCACCATGAGGTGGCCAGTGAAACCTTCGTGGAGCGGCTGGTCGCGAACCAATGACTCCAGCTCAGGGACAAGCTCCGATGCACGACCCTCCCGCAGGTCAGCGTCGATGCGCGCTTCCAAGGCCTCGCGCCTAAGAGAATCCAGGTGTGCGGCCGCCCCCTGGGCGAACTGCTCGTAAGCGAACTCTTCGAATGCTCTCCCCCGCCACAACCCCAGTGCCTCGCGCAGCGTCGTTGCTGCACGCGACGGATCTACTTCCACCAGGCTCTTGCCTTGGCTGACGAGGCGTTCAAACACCAGGGTGTCCAGCGTGTTGGGGTCAACCTGGGCAACGTACCCAGGCGATTGGGTCAGTATCACGCTCCCTTGGGAACGTTTCGCCCGTTGGGGTTCAAGCGCTGTTCGCAAGCCCGACAAGTGCACCCAAAGCGCGTTCTGCTTGTCGCCACCGCTGTCGGCGCCCCAAAGCCCGTCGATAATCCGGTCGCTGGAAACGACCTCGCCAGGCGTCGTCAACAGCAAGGCAAGTAGCGCCCGCTGGCGGTACGCCCCTAGATCGATCGGGGTGCTATCGACCAACACCTCCAGCTTTCCAAGGACCCGAAACTCCACGCCACCCACCTCACGTTCAGACCACGTGATAGTCACGCACGCTACTTAGTTGGAACTTAAGTGCCTCTGTGACCAGGTATTACCGTGACTTAAGCCAGTGCCCGGGCATCCCTCACACACCTCTCAACAGTAGTCGCGATAGCCAGTCGTTGGCGCGGCTTGCGTCAATGCTCGGTAGCCAGCGTCTAGAGCGTCGCAGTCGGCATCAGCGATTCGAAGCATGGGGATAGGGCGGTCGACAAGCCCCCAAACCATGATCTCAGCCGCCTGCTCAGAGCCGTTCTCATGCCAGGCCGCGGTCGTGTGGTTGTTCCAGTGTTCCCAGCCTCGCAACTCCCGAAAGATCTCCTTTCGGGTTGGACTCAGGTTGTGGGCTATCCAGGCGTGCGCAATTTCATGGAGGATCATGACTTGTGCAGGAAACGTTGCTTCGGTGGTGCAGACCTCGATAGAGCTGACCCCTTCCACCACCCTGTGAAGCCCTGGGGCGCCACCGCATGGCTCCTTGCTGTCTGCGTGATGCGCGAACCGCATCGGGGGTAACTCGAGTTCTGCATCCTTGAAGAGCGACACAGACCAGTCGACCATGTCAACGAACCGATCCGGCATGTTCGTCAGTTCGATTGAGTCTGGGCCTGGGTTGGCACCGGATGCCCACGGCGGGGCGCCACCAGCGAGGACTAATGCAGCGACCACTGCGAGAACGCGAACCATGCACCAACCGTGAGCGGGACGACTTCGGGCCGGCTTCGCTCAACTTCGTTGACACCTGTGCGAACTTCACGCTGACTTCGGCCCTGGCAATGCGCCGAGCCGGTTGACCCGCACCCGCCACAAAAGGTTCATCGCCACGTCACCGCTGGGTCGCTACGGGTTCAGCCGTGGACCCTAGCTTCGGGGTTGGCAACAGTTTCTGCCACCGTCAAGACCCGTATCCCACGTGGCACCCCCCCCTCCAGCTGCGCGGGTACGGGCCGGGGCGATGCTGGGACGGCGGCCAACGACGTCGAAGGGAGCGGGCGTGTCCCGACTAGATCATGCACCGGCAAGATGCGATCGCCGCGTGGATGCCGCGCATGTGGCCGACCGGCTTATCACAATGTACGAAACTGCGGTGCCGCATCCGAGCCGTGTCGGGCCCCTTGATCATGCGCTTCAGTGTGGCGCCCACGCGATGGCCGCTCGCGCCGACGACGCAACGATCGTCGCAGCGCTGTTCCACGACATCGGCCACCTTCTCATAACCGACCCGTCGGCGACTACGGAGGCGAGGCAGGACCACGACGTTGTTGGTGCGCGATTCCTGGCCAGATGGTTTCCCGACGATGTGACCTACCCGGTGCGGCTCCACGTTGCTGCGAGCCGGTACCTGACCACCATCGAGCCGACCGCATTCCATCGCAACGGCAGCAGCGACGACGCAGAGACGGTCGCCCCGGTACCGATGACAACGTCGGAGGTCTTGGCGTTCCAGGAAAACCCGCACTGGATGGTTGCGCTCGACCTCCGCCGGTGGGATGAAGCGAGCCGCGTGACGGGGGCCCCCACACCGACCATGACAGTGTTCCGCGAGATCGTGGTCGACGTGCTGCGGTCCGGCCGCGCTGGCTGAGCGGCTCGTCGAGTCGAATGGCTTCGAAGGCGCACTGCTACCCGTGCGTCGAGAAGGCGCAACGCCGTTGGGCTGGTCAGGCGACAGCGAACTATGTGGCGAAATAGCCGGACAGGACACCAGGGCCTCGTTGCGCTTGCAGTCATCCCGACCTACATGGCGCCGCGTTCGGCGATATGCCCTAACGTCTCGTTATGGACCAACTCATAACCACGGAGTGGCTGGAAGGCGAACTCGGCGCAGACGATCTTGTGGTGCTTGACTGCACGGTTCTTCTTGGGCGCAACGAAGACGGCTTCTTTGCGAATAGTGGCCGGCCAAGCTTCGAAGAGGCGCATATTCCCGACGCTCGGTTTGCCGACCTGTTAGCCGACCTCGCTGACACTGACTCTGAGCAGCAGTTTGCGCTGCCGACACCATCGGCTTTCGGCGCTGCGATGGAACAGCTGGGGGTCTCGGACAATCGCCGGGTCGTTCTTTATGACAACGACGGCTCGATGTGGGCTTCACGGGTCTGGTTCATGCTGCGGTGGGTCGGATTCGAGAACGCCGCCATCCTCGACGGTGGGCTCCAGGCATGGCGAAACGAAGGGCGCCCCCTTGAAGCTGGACCTGCCGCTCCTAGCGCCGCCATCACCGGGTCGCTCTCGCTGGCTCCGAGGCACTCGATGATCGCAGACAAGGCCGAGGTGATGGCAGCGATCGACGACGGCGCAACCTGCCTCGTAGATGCCCTACCCCCACAGATCTTCAGCGGCGAAGTGCAGGCCTACGATCGCGCTGGTCACATCCCAGGCGCAATCAACATCCCCGCTCGAGCAATGATTGATGCCGACACCGGCCGCTTCCACCCATTGGAGGACGTCCGAGCCCGGTTCCCCGACCGCCCCGAGGCACGCGTTGTCGCCTATTGAGGTGGCGGTATAGCAGCGTCGGTCGACGCCTTCATGATGACCCGCCTGGGCTACACCAACGTCGCCGTCTACATCGCAAGCCTGCAGGAATGGACCTCGGATCCTGCCGCCCCGATGACTACGTAAAACACCCAGGTCGGCACGTCCAGCAACGGCGTATCCCCACCGGCAGTGCAGCCGTCGTCGACCATCACCGGAGAATCCACTCCTTTGCGTCGCCGATTGGAACCACATTGTGACTTACCCAGAATCCCTTGATCACATGCTCGCTGCATGGAACGAAAGCGACCCGCACAAGGTGCGCGCTCATCTCGATCGAGCACTAGCTGAAGACGTTCAGTTCATCGACCCAAGTACCACAACAAACGGGATCGACGAGTTCGAAGCAAACGTCCACGAGGTCCAGGCCAACCTTCCTCACGCTGCGTACTCAAGATCCAGTGGCGTGGACAGCCATAACAACCTGCACCGCTACCACTGGCAAATCACCAGAGACGGCGAGATCCTACTGCCCGGATTCGACGTCACCGAGGTGAACGATGAGGGCAAGGTCATTCGCGTCCTCGGATTCTTCGGGTCGCTTCCCTTAACTGACTGACACGTATGGTTCGCCCACGGGCTCCCGGCCCAAAGCTAGACACCCAAGTTCGGCGCCAGCCCAAGAGGGTTCACGCGTTCGAGCCAGAGCTAGCGCCTAGCATCCAGTAGCCCTCGACCTGGACGAGTCCACTCGACTCAGGAACAGGCTCGACACGATCGAGCATGGCGCTGGCAACCTCACCAATCCACTTCGCGTGCTGGTATTCGTGATTGATGACCGCCCCCATGAGGCCCGTTGCAATTTGGGTCAGCTGCTGTGGCGCTCCAACGTCACCGGCCGCTATGCGTTCAACGACCGCGACCGTGCTCTTGGAGATCGATGATCGGTAGCTGACGATCGCTTCCAAACCGGGGAGGTCGCCACGGCCCGGTTCTGGTGTCGCCGAGTCGAAGACGCGATCGAAATTGGCATCGAACGTCACTTCTGCCGCGGTGAGGTTGCGAACCATGTAGTGGTTCACGGCACCTTGGTGGCCGAGGTGCCACGCGATCGCACTACTGTTCTCGTGCGGCCGCCACGCGATCTGCTCGCTGTCAAGGCCTTCGATCAAGGCAAGGCTGTAACGCTGGGCAGCACGATATTCGTCAAGAAGACTGCCGAGAGAGATGGTGGTCACATGGTCCTCCTTGGATGCCAAGACGAGTTCGAGGCCGCTCGCCTAGATTAGGGCGCGCAACCCGCCGTCAAGCGCTTGATGACTCGGGCCCAAAGACTCGCCGAACTCGGACACGATCAGCTATCTCGCTCGCCTGGGTCCTTGACGAATAACTCAGGGAGCAACTCGCAATGCCCGCCACCACGCCTGCATGATCACGCTGTGCCCGACAGCCTTTGCTCGTGTCAGCTCGTCGGCGTCGGCTGGCAGCTCTTGGGCCTCGGTCGGGACAAGGTCTGACGCGCCCTGGATGGGATCTACCCATTCAAGCTCGATCGCCTCAAGCAGCGAACCGAAATCCGGTGCTTCGTGGTGGTCGCTCGTTTGGTGCTCCATGAACGCCAGGAAATCGTCGAACGACTCAAGGCAGTAGTACGACCGGGGCTCGGCGCCACGCCAGTACTCGTACCGGCGGCACTTCGGCTCGGTGCGGTGCGTAGCCTCGTACATCATGCGGGCTACATCTTCGAACTCGGCCTCTTTGCCTTCGTAAATCCTGATCTTTGCCAAAAAGGTCGCCATCGTGCTGGAGCTTTCGTCGTCAACGTGGACAAGCATAGGGCCAGCCAACCGGCGAGGTCGGTCGAATCTCGGCATCGACGGCGGCCATTCGGAACTGAGCAGCTACTACGAGCAGCCCATGGGCGTGACCACCAACGCTGGCCGCGCCAATGGCGAGTAGGCTCGCCTCCGTGACTCAGCGCGCCCTGGCCGCCAACGAAGCGACCCCCAGTAACGCGTTGGGGGTCAGGAACTTCCGATGCCTGTGGCTCAACACCATCACCTTTGCGCTCGTGATGAACGCCACTCGGTTTGTCTACGGCTGGGTCGTCCTCGACGCATTGAACCGATCCGAGTCCCAGCAAGGCCTAGTGGTGTTTCTCCTTGGTATCCCGACACTGGTATTGGTCCTGCCAGCAGGTGTGTGGGCGGATCGACTGGATCGCCGATGGCTCCTGCTTGGAACACAGCTAGGTGGTGGCTTGGTGCTGTTTGGGACAGCGGTGCTGATCGGACAAGGTCACCTCTCGATGACAATGCTTGTCATCTCTGCGCTTGCATTGGGGTCAATCCTGGCGGTCGGCTCGCCCGTGCGGTCCTCGCTGATCCCCGAGGTACTCCCCAAGGAACTGCTCTATAGCGGCATAGCACTCAACGCATTGGCCATGACCGGATCGATGGTTGTTGGTGCCGTGGTTGCCCAACTGGTCGGCGAAGTATTCGACTTTGACGGCGTCTTCGCCTATCTCGGCTTCTTGATGCTTTTGGGAGTGGTCGCGATCCACCGGATGGACACCCCGCCACGTCATGGGAATCCCAATTCGGTGACGATGCGGTCCGCCGTGGGCGAAGGACTGGAATTCGTCGCAGGCGACGCTGCGTTGCGGACACTCTTTGGGCTGCTGGCCCTCGCCGGCGCAGTCATGAACGCGCTCATGTTCGTGACGGTCCAGGCGTTCGTGAAAGAAGACCTGGGCCGCACCGCCGGAGACGCCGCACCGTTGTTTGGCCTGATTGGTATCGGTCTTGCGATCGGGTCGACCATTGTCATGCGACGCGGCAACATGCCCAATAAAGGCACGGTGTTCTTGCGAGCCATGACCTGTGGCACGTTCCTCCTCGCGTTGATGGGCCGCACCACAGCGTTCTGGCAAATCGCCCTACTGTGCCTCCTGATGGGTGTGGCCGGAGGGTTCTTCATCAACATGAATCAGGGCCTCATCCAGTCAAACACGCCGTCACACCTCATGGGTCGGGTTATGGGCCTGTATTCACTCGTGCAGGCCGGGCTCACCCCCTTCGGCGCGCTGGCCTTCGGCCTATTGGCCGACGCGATTGGTCCAGGCAACACCATCACTTGGGCCGCGGGCGCAGCGTTTCTGATCACCGTGACCACCTACATCAGAGCCGAAGCCATCCACGAAATCGCATAGCGACGGCCAGCACCCAGCGGGTAGTAGCCCGGCTAACTCAGTGGCTCGAAATTGGGGTCGCGCTTCTCGACGAAGCTCGCCACGCCTTCTTTGAAGTCGGGGCGGCGCACGGACTCTTCCATCATGCGGATGGACTCGGTCAGCGCATCGTCGATAGGCATCTGGGGATGCGTGTAGACCTGTTGCTTCATAACCGCCATCGACTTGGGCGACACGTTGCGGGCCAAGTCGTCTGCATAGGCCAAGACTTCGCCCATGAGCTTGTCGGGTGCGCACACCCGGTTGACGACACCAAGTTGCAGGGCCTCTTCAGCAAGAAACACTCGGCTGGACATCATGAGGTCAAGCGCCACACCTTGGCCCACGAGCCGAGGCAGAGTCCAGGACATGCCCCACTCGCCGATCAGGCCGCGCCGACCGAATGCCACTGTGAACTTGGCGCCCTCGGCTGCGAAGCGGAGGTCGCACGCCAAGGCGTGCACAAACCCCAGACCAGCGCATGCCCCATTGATGGCAGCGATGACCGGCTTCGGGATGGTCATGGCGTGGGTGTGCTTCCACTCCTTGCGCTCTTTGGGCGCATCACCTTCGTCGTCAAAGCCACCAGCGTTGCCAATGCCTTGCAGTACATCCATGTCGGCTCCAGCACACCAACCGCGCCCGGCGCCGGTAACGACGATGACGCGAACGTCGGGATCTGCCGCCGC
>JAUIIS010000506.1 GCA_030431575.1 Acidimicrobiia bacterium
GATGATGAACGAGTCGGACCTGATCGTGGTCTTCGGGGCGTCGTTCTCGAACCACACCGGGATTGCCTCTTACAAGCCCATCGTCCAGGTTGACCATGACCCCATGGCGCTGGGCCGCTTCCACGCAGTGGACGTTGCGGTGCAAGGAGACATTGGGGTCACCGCAAACGCCATGACGTCGCTGCTGGGCGAAGCTCGAAGCGACAACGCGCTCACCAGCGAAGTCGCCGAACGTTGGCATCTCTGGCGCGAAGAAAAAGCCAGCCGCCGCACCGATGACCGCGGCCAAGGGGTGAGCGCGGCCTCGCTGTTCCACGCACTCAGCCATCACGTTCCCAAAGACGCCGTCCTGTCCGTCGACGTTGGCAACAACACCTACTCGTTCGGTCGCTACTTCGAATGCGCCCAACAAGACGTGTTGATGTCTGGCTATCTGGGCAGCATCGGATTCGGGTTCCCTGCCGCCATGGGCGCCTGGGCCGCCGTGGGCGACACCCGAAAGGTGGTGTCCATTAGCGGCGACGGCGGATTCGGCCAGTACGCCATGGAGTTCACAACCGCTGTCAAGTACGGGATGAACATCACCCACATCTTGATGAACAACGCCGAGCTGGGAAAAATCTCCAAAGAACAACGCGCCGCGGAGCTCGACGTTTGGCAAACCTCG
The DNA here is from genome assembly GCA_030431575.1 of Acidimicrobiia bacterium. Taxonomy (GTDB): domain Bacteria; phylum Actinomycetota; class Acidimicrobiia; order Acidimicrobiales; family UBA8592; genus JAUIIS01. The sequence continues at coordinate 668 of JAUIIS010000506.1, forward strand.
CTCCACAATCCCGAGTTTGCGGCCTTCGCCCAACTCTGTGGTGGCACGGGCATCCAAGTCAACGCAGCCGATGAACTCGATGATGCCCTTGCCGAAGCGCTTCAGGCGCCTGGTCCGGTTCTTGTTGAGGTCATGACCGATGCGCTGCTGGTGTGACGGCTCTATGCTGAGCCTTCTCACATTTCACTAGAGGAGTACAGGCGTGGGCGTAGTCCTAGATGCAGAGCGGATCGCTCCGGTCGATGTGGCCGTAGTTGGTTTCGACGGTACCGAGTTCAACGGCGAGGTGATCCCTGCCTTGCTCCAACTCGTCGACGACGGCCTAGTCCGCATCATCGATATGGCCTTTGTCCGCAAGGACGCGGCCGGAGAGGTGACCTTCATCGAGGTCGCCGACCTCGACAACCCCACTCTGGCTGGTCTCGATGATCCCGAGAACGACCTGCTCAACGACCAAGACCTGCTCAGCGTGGGGCAGGACCTCGCGCCGAAAGGCTCAGCGATTGTGATTGTCTGGGAGAATCTCTGGCTGGCCCGAGCTGCCGCAGCGATCGCTGGATCTGGTGGCTTCTTGATAAGCCACGACCGGATCCCACACGACGTCGTCGTCAACGCAATCAACGCCCTACAGGAGGACTGACATGCCCAGAAGAGGACGTCGAGGACGCCCAGGACTCGTGGGAACCATGGCACGAACCGCAGTCATATCCGGTACCGCAACCGCGGTGTCAGGCAGTGTGGCCAGGCGCCAACACCAACGGGCCACGGCACCCCAAGCCGCACCCCAACAGGCCGCACCAGCACCAGCACCGGCCCCGCCTCCCCCGCCTGCGCCTGCCCCGGCAGCGGCCCCACAAGACGACCCCATTGCCAAGCTTGGCGAACTCGCCAATCTCAAAGCCCAAGGTCTTCTCACCGAAGAAGAGTTCAGCGCGGCCAAGGCCAAACTGCTCGGCCTCTAGAAACGCCTTGCCTGCCCTGCTCAAC
>JAUIIS010000147.1 GCA_030431575.1 Acidimicrobiia bacterium
TCCCAAATGTACACGTCGGTGTGACCCCCACGGCCATGACGCAAGGCATGATCGACGACACCGTCGAAGCCTTCGCCCACGCGGCACGTCGCGTGGAAGAAGGGGGCCTCGACGGCGTCGAGCTGCATGGCGCGCACGGCTACCTCATCGGACAGTTCTTATCGCCCGCCACCAACGTTCGTGAAGACAGCTATGGGGGGAGCACTGAGAACAGGTCCCGGTTCCTGCACGAAATCTTGGCCGCAATTAGGTCCGAGGTCAGCGCCGGCTTCCCCGTGGGTATCCGTATCTCAGGCGACGAGTTCATCGAAGGCGGCATAGACCACGTCGAGGCCGAGAACATCGCCAGACTGGCCGAGCCCCATATCGACTTCCTCGATGTATCCATGGGCACCTACTGGAGATTCCACAAGTTCTTGTCCACATTGGACGACCCGCTCGGATACGAGTTGGACAACAACCAAAAGGTCACCAAGGTTGTCGACGTCCCCACGATCGTGACGGGTCGGATCATGACGTTGGACCACGCCGACCACATTGTCGGCTCGGGCATGGCCGACATGGTGTCCATTGTGCGAGCCATGATTGCCGACCCCGAACTCGTCGTGAAGGCTCGAGACGGGCGAGAGGCAGAGATCAGGCCTTGCATTGGGACGTCCATGGGGTGCGTTGCACAACTCATGACTACGGGCAAGATCCAGTGTGTGGTCAACATCGCAGCGGGCGCCGAGACATCGGTCCCATTTGAGACACCCGGGCCCGCAGAGACGGTAAAGAAGGTGTTGGTTGTTGGCGGCGGACCAGCTGGCCTCGAAGCCGCCCGGACTGCAGCTTTGCGCGGTCACCAGGTTGAGCTCTATGAGATGACGGGAGAGCTTGGTGGCCAGGTTCGTATGGCTGCGTCGGTTCCGCCACGTTCAGACTTGGAGGCAATAACCCGGTGGTTGGCCGACGAAGTGGAACGGCTTGGCGTCAAGGTGCGCCTTCGTACGCCGGTTGACCCAGATCTCATCACCGAGGCAGACCCCGATGAAGTAGTCATCGCCACCGGCTCCACGCCTCGCTCAAGCGGTTTTCAGCTCTCCGCTCCCTCTGTCCCAATTCCGGGCGCAAACCTTCCCCATGTGTCGACATCGTGGGAGGTGCTCGGATTTGGCGGTCGGGCCAAGGTTGGTGCCACTGCCGTTGTTGTAGACGACACTGGCACCTTCGAAACCGTGTCGGTGGTAGACAAGCTGCTGGCCGCGGGGGCAAGCGTCACCGTGGTCAGCCGCCACGAACAACTCGGTGCGGGTATCGCCTACCCGCCCGCCACGGTCGAGGCCAGCCGAGAACGGCTGTTTGATGCGGGCGTCGAGTTCGTGCCCGCAATGGCTATCCGAGCGATCACCGAGACATCGGTTACCGCTTATGGCCTCGGCCTTGGACGAGAGCGAACCTTCGATGCCGACACGGTGTGCATCGTCACCTACCACACGCCAAACGACGAGCTGGCCCGCTACCTCGCTGATCGGCACGCCAATGCGAGCTTCCAGGTGCACGTAGTCGGCAACGCCAACGGCACCGACAGCATCCAAGCAGCCATCCACTCGGCCGCCAGCACGGCCCGGTCCCTGTAGCCCAACTCCACATGCCGAATCGGCGTGGCTGTGCGACACTCTGGGGCGCCCGGACGCAGAGCCGAGCAACCTCATCGCAGCACTACTGGCACTAAGGAGACCGAATGGAACAAGGCATGCTGGACACAGCGGCAATGCCCGCCAAACTCGAGCAATGGCTCGCCGCCCATGTGGCGCCGGCTACCGTTCAGTCGTACTCGATCATGACCGGTGGCTTCAGCCGAGTCATGGCCAAGGTCGACCTTCGATGGGCCAGCGGCGAAAACGAGACGTTGGTGCTGCGTGGAGATCCTCCGCCCGAGTTGGCCACGCTCGACTCCGACAGAGACGCCGAGTGGGCCCTGCTTTCAGCACTGGCCGGGGTCGACGAGATCCCAACGCCAGAGGCCAAGTGGTACATCGATGACGAAAGCCTGTTTGGTACCAAGGCCATCCTGATCGACTTCGTGGAAGGCGGGTCTTTGCAGGCCGCGATGGACGCTGGCCTAGACCTCGGCAACACCATCGACCCTTTTACCAGCATGTTGGCCGCAGTTGGGTCGGTAGAGCCGCATCGCGTTCCGTTGCCAGCGCCCAACTCCTGGGATGCCCACATGGACGACCTCATCGGCCGGTGGAAAGCCGTGGCTGACCGGAATGGCGAGTCGCTTCCCTTTGTGCGCTACATCGCCTCGTGGCTAGACCGGCGTCGGCCAGAACCAGTGCCGCTCCGTCTGGTGCACGGCGACTTCCAACAAGGCAACATCGTCGATACCCCCACCGGATGGCAGGTGGTCGACTGGGAGTTCGCTCGCATTGGCGACCCACGCGAAGACCTCGGCTACTACGCCGCCTACGCCGCTGCAGTTCCCCCAAACCTGCTCGACCACGACATGGACGGCTTCCTCAACGCCTACCGGGCCAAGACCGGCCTCACCGAAGCGCAAGTGAACCCGGTGACCCTGGGGTACTTCACTGTGCTTTCAACCATTGGCACCTTGGATTCGCTCTACAGCGGCCTCGATGCCATGGCCCGCGGCGAACGCCACGGCATTGGCGTTGCCTACAACTCCCAACTCATTGCGGTGGGCAACGACCAGTTCGTTGACGCAATCGATGGTTTAGAAGCGGCCCTAGCCGCAGCGGAAGGCTGACATGCAAGCACAACCAACCACCGACCAAATCCTCAACGACCTTGCCCGAGAGGTGCGCGAAGAACTCATCCCTGTCATCGAAGATCCAGCGCTCAAGGTCAACCTCGAGATGATGGAACAGCTCCTCACCGCAGCCGCCGTTCGGTCAGCCCATGAGATTGCGTGGATGGCCGCTGAAGTCGATGCAATGTTGGCCTACGCCAACGACGTTGCCGACACGCTGAACGACGCAGCCACAAGCGAGGCTCTGGCGGCATTCGCCGCAGACAGCAGCGACAGCCTCCACCTCCAAGACCAAGTGCAGAACTACAGCCTCGCTGGCGAAGCCTTCGGCCGAGCCCTCGAAGCTGCCGGCGACCACGACCGGCTCGGTCCCGCTGGCGCGCAGCTCATCCGCCAACGCCGCGACACCGAACGCGAAATCCGCCCCGGCTTCTATTTCCCAGGCCGCAGCTAGCCGTGAGTGGGTCTGTGACCCCATTGGGGTGCTAGATGGCAATTGGGGTGGCGCGGTTTTGGATGGCGCGCGCGAGGCTGAGGGCGGCCATCGCGGAGCTCTTGGGGTTAGCAGGAAGCGGGTTGTTGGCGATGGTGACGTCTAACTCGCCGAAGGGGCCTTGGGCGCGGAGCTCGTGACGGTTGGTTGTGGCTGCCGGGTCGGCCACCAGCGTGATGCGGGTGCGGTCGGGGCCAATGCCAGCAAGGGCGGTGGTCATGGCCACGTTGGCATTCTTTGGGAACGCCTGCGCTGCCTCAGTGGCGCTGGCGTCGAAGAAGTCCGTCGCAACGCTGAGACCTTCCAGGTCGCACAGCGACTCCGCCGGCGTTCCCAGCCAGGCATTCGGGGGTTTGACGATGCGGTGCTCCACCGTGTCGATACCCATCAGCTTTGCCCCGCATAGGGCGTCGACGCCGGCGAGCGCACCCGGTTGAATCTGGACTTGAGCACGGTTGCGGGTTGCGCAGGCACGCATGGACTCCAGCAGCGCCGCGTCAGCGAACGCCGATACCGACGACACAATGAAATCGCCGCCACAGCTCAACGCCGCCGTACCCCATGGGCCAACCGCTTCTCGGCCTGCCGCTTCGGCTACAACATCTGCGTCAAGAGACGCCAGCTCGCCGGGGTCGCGGAACACCGTTGCTCCGATGGGGACACCCTCGAGGATTCCGTTTCCCCGACTGGCAACGCCCACGATCTCGATGTCGGGGCTATTGATCAGCTTGGCGGCAGTCTTCGCGATAGCGCCCCAGCCAACGAAGACCAGTTTCACAGCGCCAAGCCGCACTGCTCGAAAGCGGCACGGGTTGTGGCCTTCTCCTCGTCGGAGAGCTCAAGAAGTGGCTTGCGTACCCGGCCGCCTACCTGGCCCAGAAGCTCTTGCCAATACTTCTGGTGCGCATGGGGCTTCTCGGGGGGTCGAGTGCCCATGAGCGCGTCGCGGACAGGTTGCAGTGACTCGCTGATGGCACGGGCCTCGTCGTGGCGCCCGGCAAAGGCAGCTTCGGTGTAATCGTGCATCCGGCGGTCGTTGGCTGTTTGGATGAGATAGGGCGGTGATGAGCACAAGTACAGCTTCCAATGCAGCTCGATGATGTTGTCGAGCCATTCGTGTTCGGCCGAAGTGCTGACGTGGATCCTGTCCGACGCCAGCGCGGTCAGCTCGCTGTACATGTCGCGCGGGACCGAGTACTTGATGGCCACTACGTTGTCGAGGTCGGCCAATCGGTTGCAGAGCTCTGGTGACATCAAGTAGCCGCTGTCAGGGTGACTCCACAGGGCAATCCCAATGTCGACGGCTTCAGAGACAATGCTGTAGTAATGCAGCAGCGTCTCATCCTGCGCAGTCGAAAAATGCAGCGCCGGAGCATGGACCACGATGTAGTCGGCACCACACGATTCGGCGTGCCGGGCGAGGTCGAGGACAACATCGAGGTTCTGGTCCGAACACGACATGATGGTCTGGCCCGCGGTGCCGGTGGCCTCAACGGCTAGCTCTAACGACCGCTTCCGCTCCTCGACGGACATGGCGTAGAACTCGCCTTGTTTGCCGCTGATGAACAGGCCTTGGATCCCTAGGTCGTTGACCCAATGGTTGATGTTGTGACGAAAGCCGTCTTCGTCGATTGCGCCAGACTCGGTGAACGGCAGCAGGGCCGCAGCCCAGATACCGCGCATGTTGGCCTGCGCATAGTCCTTCGCGTTGCTGCGGGTGTAGTTCATGGTGGTGACAGTCCTGATGGATCAGACGATGTTGATGCTGTGCGAAATGTTCTTGGTCACGGTGTAGTGGTGCAGGCCTTCGGCGCCGCCCTCGCGGCCGTAGCCGCTTGACTTCACGCCTCCGAAAGGCGTCTCGGGTAAGGATGCTTCGAGCGTGTTGATGGACAGGTTGCCCGCCTCGACACGTTCGACCATGCGGTCGGCGTAGTCGGCGCGATTGGTGAAGCCGTACGCGGCCAGCCCGTAGGGCACCGAGTTGGCCTGCGCTATTGCCTCATCCAGCGAGTCGACAGGATTGACGATCGCCAACGGCCCGAACGGTTCTTCTTGCATCACGCGGGCATTGGCGGGAACGTTGGCCAAGACCGTGGGTTCAAAAAAGTAGCCGGTATTCCCAATCCGCTTCCCGCCACTGACGAGATCGGCGCCCACGTTGGTGGCGTCGGCCACAAGTTCGCTGAGCGCTGGAATGCGACGGCTGTTGGCCAGCGGCCCCATCTCAACTCCAGGTGTCATGCCGTCGCCCACCACAATGGCTTCTGCCTGTTTGGTAAAGGTGTCGAGGAATTGGTCGTAGATGGTGCGCTGGACGAAGAAGCGAGTAGGCGATGTGCATACCTGCCCGGCGTTTCGGTACTTGCGGGTGGCGGAACTGACGGCTGCTGCTTCGACGTCGGTGTCCTCGCACACAATCACCGGCGCGTGGCCACCGAGTTCCATCAGCACCGGGGTCATGTGGTCCGACGCCAACCCGGTGAGGTGTCTTCCCACAGCGGTAGAGCCGGTGAAGGCCACCAACCGGGTGATATCGCTGGGGATGAGATGGTTAGAGATGTCTGCGGGCACCCCAAACACCAGGTTCAGTACGCCCGGCGGTAGGCCAGCGTCTTTGAAGGCCTTGGCTATGTGAAGCGCCCCGGCCGGGGTTTCTTCGGCCGCCTTGAGGATGATGGAACAGCCCGAAGCCAATGCGCCAGCAACCTTGCGGGCTGGTTGGCTCATTGGGAAGTTCCACGGCGAGAACGCCGCCACCGGCCCAATCGGCTGGTGATGCACGATGTAGCGAACACCCGGCGCGCTGGGGATGACTCGGCCATAGGTGCGGACCGCTTCGCCCGCGTCCCATTCAAAGAACTCGGCCCCGCGGATCACTTCCAACTTGGCTTGAGCCAGCGGCTTGCCGTGCTCGAGCGTGATGGCGTGGGCAATTTCGTTCTGGCGTTCGCGCATGAGACGTGCCGCCTCTCGAATGAGGTCGGCTCGGTCACGCGGCGCAACGTCGCGCCACACCTCGAAACCATCGGCCGCAGCTTTGAGCGCTTCGTCAAGCTCGGCGATGCCCGCGACGGGCAGGCGGCCGATCTCTTGCTCGGTCGCGGGGTTGAGGACGGGTTGGGTCTCAGAAGTGGTTCGCCATCTGCCGTTGATGAAGAGTTGTAAGTCGGGGTAGGTCGTCATGGGTGAGGTCCTTAGATCAAAACGCTGTGCGGATAGCCCACAGGTCGGGGAAAGCGGGTTTGAGGAGGGTGGTGGCCAGGTAGGCGGCGCCATCGGATCCGCCGGTGCCGTGCTTGGTGCCGATGGTTCGACGCACCATCATCACGTGGCGGTAGCGCCACTCTTGGAGTCCTTCGTCCAGATCGGTCAAGGTCTCCACTAGGTTGGCGAGCCCATCGTCGCTAAACCCGTCCACGAGGACGGCCTGAAGCTCAGGGTTCTCGACGATGGGCTCCTGAACATCTCGGTTCAGAGCACTTTCGGGTACAGGAAGCCCGTTGCGGTGAATGGCATGCAAGAACGCGTCCCATACCGTGGGAGATTCGTGGCGGCGACGAAGCCGTTCGCCCTCGGTTCCAGCGAACCACTCCAGCTGCACTCGGTCCTTAATGCCCAGCGCAAACTCAAGTTCGCGGAACTGCGCTGACTGGAATCCGCTGGCGTTAGCCAAGAACGACCTGAAGCTGGCGAACTCGGCCGGAGTCATCGTCTCGATGACGTCGACCTGGGAGACCATGGTTTTCATGATCTTGAGCACCCGTTTGAGGCTGTGCTGAGCGCTACTGATGCGATCCTCGCCTAGGAGCTGCACGATGTGGTCGACTTCGTGAAGAACCTCTTTGAACCACAGCTCATAGACCTGATGGATGACGATGAACAGCATCTCGTCGTGCTCAGGTTGGCCCGTTCCCTCGTCGTAAGACACACAGGTTTGTAGCGACAAGAGCTCGGGGATGCGCAGGTAGGTTCCGTACGTGAAGTCGTCATCGTTTTCGAAGGGGAGGCTCATGGGTCGGCTTTCGTCTCTAGACCGACAGCGCGTCGGGGTCGGCCAGTGGGTCGAGGTCGGGCAGTGGTGGTAGCGCAGCCACCAGCGCGTCTACGTCAAGCGATGGGTCGGCAAGTGCCGAAGCAATGATCTCGGCCTGGGCCGCGGCACGCTGTTTCGCCTCGGCGTAGGGCATGGTGGAGAACATCACCATGTTGTAGCGAGGACTGATGCGGCTGGGGTGGCGTTGTTCAAGCTCAAGTGCCAGCGCCCGCCGTGCCAGGTAGTTGTCGTCCACCACGCCAGCACGCATTTCGATGTAGTTGTCGAGAGCCATGTCGGCAATGGCTTCGGTGCTGGGCTTGCGTTCCGCCTCGAAACGCCCGAAGGCACCGGCCACGTCGTGAGGTGTGGCCTGGAGGTGCCGGTCCAATGCCCGGGCAGATTCCATAGCGGCGTTCATGCCTTGGCCGTGAAACGGCACGATGGCATGGGCCGCGTCGCCCAGGATGACGGCCCGGTCTTCGAAGCTCCAACCGTTGGCCCGGATGGTGCCCAGCCGGCCTGTGGGGTTGACAAAGAACTGCTCAACGAGGTCGGGAACAAGGGGCACAAAGTCCGAGAAGTGTTCGCCAAAGAACGCGTCGACACGTGCCGCAGTGTCAAGGGACTCGAATGTTGCCGTTGGCGCAAACAAGGTAACCGTGAAGTCGCCGCCGGGGTTGGCCAGTGCAATCAACATGAACTCGCCGCGTGGCCAGATGTGCAGTGCGTGCGGCTCGATTGCGTGCTGGTTGTCGGGGCCGGGGGGAAGGGTGAGTTCCTTGTAATCGTGGTCCAGCCAGTCGGTGCGCCACTCGCAGTGTTGGGCGTCGGCGATAGCCGTGCGCACGGGCGAGCCAGCTCCGTCTGCACCAAAGATCAGGCCGAACTCGGCTTCAGCGCCATCGCTGAAGCCAAGCCGCGATGCCTCGAAGTCCACCGCAGTGATCTCAGCGTCGAAGTTGATGGCCACGTTGCCAGTGGCCTCGGCCGCGTCTAACAAGATGGCGTTGAGGTCAGAGCGCGACACCGAGTGAATGACCTCGTGCGGCTTGGAACCATACGGCTGAAGCTCCGGCGATGGCTCCTCGGGGGCGTGCACCATGCGGCCGCGCATGGGGATGGTGATTGCATCGACCCGGTCTACGACCCCAATGTCGATGAGCGGGACCACGCCACGGGTAGCCAGCGCCAGGTTGATGGACCGGCCCGCGTCGATGTCTTGGGCTCGCAGGTCGGGACGGCTCTCGTACACCGTGACCTGATGTCCTTGGCGGCCCAGGTAGGTGGCCAGCAGGGCGCCTGCTGGGCCGGCCCCGGAAACAACAATGGGGGTCTTCATGAGACAATCTCGTCGAGGATGGACACAAACCGGTCGATGTCGCTAAAGGAGTTGTAGAGCGGCACCGGGGCCACCCGAATAACGTCGGGTTCTCGCCAGTCGCACAGCACCCGAGCTGCTTCCAACTCCTCAAAGACCCGCCTGCCGTCGCCGGCGGCGATCTGCAGC
>JAUIIS010000148.1 GCA_030431575.1 Acidimicrobiia bacterium
GTTGCCGATGGTCTCGGCATGGCTACTCCTACCAAGACCGCCCCAGCGGCCAAAACGTGGACCAGCCGTGCAGTCAGCCGTCTCGTTGAACCGGGCAACTGGGCTGAATGTGCGCTGTGCGAGGAGATCATCAAGTTTCGTGCGCGCGAGCGGCGGACCCAAGTGATCTGCAATGTCTACGTCGACAACCGTTGGGATCGCGTTGAACATTTCCATAGCGACTGCTATCTGGCCGCAGATACCCCCTACGGCGACGCCGAGGATTAGACCCACAACGCCGAGTACTCCCTAGTGTTTGCGGGCAGCCCTTGCGTTCCCGAGTCCCAGCAGTACCTTTCTCGCCTCGCTCCGTCCTAGCGCGATTTGAGAACCTTTAGAACAACAACACCGGCATCCCTCGGTGTCTTGCGCCAAGCCTGCGGTGAAACCATGTCAAAGGCCCACCGGCACACGCACCGGCTGCCCAAAGGTGATCCGTGCGCCATAGGCGCAGTGGCCCGGCTGACCGGTGAGACCTGGCCAGCCGGTGGCGAAATGCGCGGCCAGCTAGCGGCACTTCGCTAACGAGTCAGCGGCTTGTACTTGATACGAGTTGGTTGGTCGCTCTGGCCGAGCTCTTTCTTGCGGAAGGCTTCGTATTCGCTGAAGTTGCCTTCGAACCACCGAACTTGAGAGTCGCCCTCAAAGGCCAACATGTGGGTGGCCACGCGATCCAAGAACCAGCGGTCGTGCGAGATGATCACGGCGCACCCGGCGTACTCTTCGAGGCCGCCTTCCAACGCCCTCAGCGTGTCTACGTCGAGGTCATTTGTTGGTTCGTCCAGGAGCAGCACATTTGCGCCGCTCTTGAGGACCTTGGCCAGGTGTACACGGTTTCGTTCGCCACCAGAAAGCACGCCCACTTCTTTCTGTTGATCCGAACCTCGGAAGTTGAACGACGCGACGTAGGCACGGCCATGAATCTCGCGGCCGCCAACGGTCAAGTTGTCCACACCGCCTGTTATCTCTTCGTAGACAGTGCTGTTGGCGTCAAGCGAGTCGCGTGACTGATCGACGTAACCGAGGTCGACGGTGGGCCCAACCTTAAGCTCGCCGCTGTCGGGCTGTTCGGTGCCGGTGATCATGCGGAACAGGGTTGTCTTGCCTGCACCGTTGGCTCCAATGACACCCACAATGCCCGCAGGCGGCAGTCTGAACGACAAGTCTTCGATAAGCAGCTTGTCGCCGAAGGCCTTCTGGAGGTGCTCGGCATCGATAACGAGGTCGCCGAGGCGTTGGTCGACGGGAATGTTGATCTGGAGGTCCTTGTCGCGGCCGTCGGCGGCTTTGGCTTCAGCGAGGAGTTTGTCGTAGGCGGCCAGGCGGGCCTTGCCCTTTGCTTGGCGCGCCTTGGGGGCCATGCGGACCCACTCGAGCTCGCGCTCGATCGTGCGTTGCCGAGCCGAATCCTGCCGGTCCTCTTGCTGCAGCCGAGCCTGTTTTTGTTCTAGCCAGCCCGAGTAGTTGCCTTCGTAAGGGATGCCGCGGCCGCGATCGAGTTCGAGAATCCAACCGGCCACATTGTCGAGGAAGTAGCGATCGTGGGTAATAGCCACCACGGTCCCTGGGTAGTCCTTCAGAAACCGCTCCAGCCAAGCCACAGACTCGGCATCGAGATGGTTGGTGGGCTCGTCCAGCAGCAGCAAGTCTGGGCGCGACAGCAGCAGCTTGCACAGGGCGACCCGTCGTCGTTCGCCGCCGGACAACTTGGTGACATCCGCGTCGCCGGGCGGGAGCCGCAGCGCGTCCATAGCGATCTCGACGTTGCGTTGAAGGTCCCACGCATTGGCGGCTTCGATCTTGCGTTCGATCTCGGCTTGTTCTTCGCCCAGCTTCTCGTAGTCGGCGTCGGGGTCAGACCAAGCGGCGAGGACTTCGTCGTAGCGAGTCAATAGACCGGCGATCTCGCCAACGCCATCCATGACGTTGCCTTGTACGTCCTTGTCTTCGTTGAGCTCGGGCTCTTGGGCCAGAAGCCCAACGCTGAATCCGGGGGTTAGGCGAGCTTCGCCCGAGTAGTCGTCGTCGAGTCCGGCCATGATGTGCAGCAGCGACGACTTACCTGCACCGTTGGCGCCAAGCACGCCGATCTTTGCCCCTGGGTAGAAAGACAAAGAAATGTCTTTGAGGACTTCGCGGTCTGGCGGGTAGAACCGCGAAACCTTGTGCATGGTGAAGATGTACTCAGCTGCCATGGCTCGGAGACTATCTGGCACACCAGGGCATCGTGACAAAACGAAGGCGGAGAGGAAGGCGCCCGATCCTTCCTCTCCGCAACGCCGCTTGGACCAAGGCCCAAGTGCGTATCGTGTGGACTGGTGAGCAGTTGCAGGGGTGGAGGGGAGATTCCCTGCAACCGGGCTCCGTTGCATCGCCACGACGATTTGTTGTTGTGAGACCAACGTAAACCCGGATGCGCTTGGGCGATATGGGCGAAACCACCACCGTCCGCTAGTTCATCTGACCCATCCACAGCACACACCTACTCTTCAGCCTCAATGCCCGAGGGCACCTCCGTGACCGTTAGGCTCTGGCCCCATGATCAAGGCCGTACTTTTTGACTTCGGTGGGGTAATCACCACCAGCCCATTCGAGGGTTTTGCCCGCTACGAACAAGCCGCTGGGTTGCCTGAGGGGCTGATTCGCCAGATCAACTCTACGAACCCGGACGCCAACGCTTGGGCCAAGCTCGAGCGCAGCGAAGTGGACCGCGACGGGTTCACGCAACTGTTCGAACAAGAGGGTCGAGCGCTTGGCTACGAGGTCAGCGCATCAGAGGTGCTGGCCTGTCTGAAGACCACGCTGCGCCCCGAGATGGTTGCCGCAGTCCAAAAGCTCACCGAAACCCACAAGACCGCCATCTTGACCAACAACCTGGTGGCGGACGATGAGGCCGACCAAGACGTGTCACCCACCGGCGACATGCATGCTGTCATGAACGATGTTGATGTGGTGGTCGAGTCCTCAAAGGTGGGGATCCGCAAGCCAGAGCCGCGCTTTTATGAAATTGCTTGCGAGCTTCTTGAGGTCGAACCTTCCAACTGCGTGTTCCTCGACGACCTCGGCATCAACCTCAAACCAGCGAAGGCCATGGGTATGACCACCATCAAGGTCACTAGCGGACCCCAAGCCCTCGACGATCTAGAAGCCGTCCTGGGCATCTCCTTGCGTTAGCTCCACCCGAACTTCGGGTGTAACGAGGGCTGGGTGCCTCCGTCTTGGTTGTAACACCAACGACTGAGGAGTACGTGCAATGGAAATCACCCCCGAAACAGCAACCAGCCTGGGTACCAAGCTCGCTGCACTGGACCTAACCCCCGAGGAAGGCGTCCTCCTAGCGACCCTCCTCGCCACAGAGGACGACGTCGACGGATTTGCCCAGAAGACCTCGGGCGCAAACTCATTGCGTATCGGCGACATCAAGGAGACCTACGCCCCCAAGGTGCTGGGCCCCATTCCACGCCTCACGCTAGAAACCCGCGGCTACACCGAAGTCGAGTGGACCTACTAGCCACTGCCTAGAAGCGGCAGGGGTGTTGGGAGGCTGGTTCTCGTGTTGTGCGGCGACCGGTCGGGCAGTGGGTATTCCGCAGCGCGAGTGAAGGCGGAGCCGGAACGAGCCTTGCGGCAACGATGAAAGTGAAGCGGAGCGCCCAAAATGGCCCGAAGGGCCGGGCGCTCCGCTCACGACAACGCGCGGCGCAGGAGGTCGGCTTGTTCCCAGGCGTGGACGGCAGCTGAGCCGGTGGCGGGGCTGCCGGACTCGGGGCGGCTGACGCGGCGGATTTGGTGGGTTTGGCCGTGCGCCTCGTAGAGGCGACCCTTGCAGGCGTTCCAGCCGCCCATGTTCTCTGGCTCTTCTTGGAGCCAGACGATTTCTTTGGCATTGGGGTAGCGAGCCACGCTCTCGGCCACGGCGTCGTAGGGCCAGGGGTAGAGCTGCTCAACGCGCTCGACTGCGACGGCGGCATCCATCTCGTCTCGTTGCGCGATGGCCTCGTGGCTGACCTTGCCGCTGCAGAAGATGATGCGTTCTACGGCGTTTACGTCTGCGCCGGGGTCGTTGAGGACAAACTCGAACTTGCCGCCTACTAGCTCGTCTACCTTGCTGCGGGCGCTGCGTGCTCGCAGGAGTGACTTGGGCGTGAACAGCACCAGCGGTCGCTTGACTGTTGCGTGCGCTTGGCGTCGCAACGCGTGGAAGTACTGGGCAGCGGTTGACGCGTTGACGATGGTGAGATTGTCTTCGGCTGCGAGCAACAAGAAGCGTTCGAGCCGACCGGAGGAGTGTTCGGGGCCTTGGCCCTCGAGGCCGTGCGGCAGCAACAAGACCAGGCCGGAGAACTGGTTCCACTTGTCTTCGGCAGCAACCAGGAACTGGTCGATGATGATCTGCGCGCCATTCATGAAATCGCCGAACTGGGCTTCCCAGATTACGAGCGCTTCGGGGTAGCTGACGGAGTAGCCGTACTCGAAGCCGAGTGCAGCGTATTCGCTCAGCAACGAGTCGTAGATCCACAAGTTGGTGTCGTTGGCAATGGCTACCTCAGAGAGGGGGCGGTGCTCGTTGCCGGTTTCGTAACATACGTAGGTGCTGTGGCGGTGTGAGAACGTGCCTCGACGCGAGTCTTGCCCGGTGAGCCGCAGCGGCTGACCCTCGGCGAGGATGGACCCAAACGCAAATGCTTCAGCCAACGCCCAGTCAACTTCGTTCTTGGCGTACATCTTGTCGCGGGTTTCGAGCTGCTTGGTGAGCTTGGGGTGGCGATGGAAGTCCACCGGGCAAGAACCCAAGACGCCATAGAGGTAGTCGAGCGTTTCTTTAGAAACGCCGGTCGCTGGCGCCGCTTGTGCTCCCAGGATTTCTCGGGTACCCGGAGCCTCGGGTGGGGTGCTCTCGGCGTGACGGGTGGCGTCGAGCGCCTCCTGGAGTTTGCCGTGGAAGTCGTCCATGGAGGCTTCGGCTTCTTCGATCGTGATGTCGCCCCGCTTGACCAGCGATTCGACGTAGAGCTTGCGGACCGAGCGGTGTTCTTCGATGCGGCGGTACATGAGCGGCTGCGTGTAGCTGGGGTCGTCGCCTTCGTTGTGGCCGTGGCGGCGGTAGCACCACATGTCGATCACGACGTCTTTGTTGAAGCGCTGCCGGTAGGCAAACGCGAGGTGTGCGACGCGTGCGCAGGCTTCGGGGTCGTCGCCGTTGACGTGGAAGATGGGAGCCTGGACCATTTTGGCGACGTCGGTGGGGTACACCGAGCTACGTGAGTGGTCGGGTGTGGTGGTGAAGCCCACCTGGTTGTTGATGACCAAATGGATGGTCCCGCCAACCTTGTAGCCCTGTATCTGGGACAGGTTGAGGCTTTCGGCCACGACGCCTTGCCCAGCAAACGCGGCATCGCCGTGGATAAGTAGGGGCAATACGGGGAAGTCGCGTGGTGGGTAGATCTGGTCCATGCGAGACCGAGCCATACCCAGCACCACGGGGTCGACGGCTTCGAGGTGAGATGGGTTGGCTGCGAGCTCGATCGGTATGTCGTTGCCAGCCCGGCTGGAGAAGGTGCCGGTCTGGCCCAGGTGGTACTTGACGTCGCCTGAACCCTGAATAGAGTGCTCGTCGAGGCCGCCTTCGAACTCCGAGAACAGGGCCTCGTACTCCTTGCCCACGATGTTGACCAAGACGTTGAGGCGGCCGCGGTGCGCCATGCCCAACACCACCGAGTCCAGGTTGTCGTCGGCGGCGTCGCCGATAAGGGCGTCGAGGATCGGGATGGCACTCTCGGCTCCTTCGAGACCGAAGCGCTTTTGGCCCACATACTTTGTGGCCAGGAACTTTTCGAGAGCTTCAGCAGCGTTAAGTCTGTCGAGGATGTGGCGCTTTTCGTCGTCGGGGACGTTGGGGCCACTGCCTTCGACATGACGTTGGATCCAGGCCTTTTCCTCGGGCTCTTGGATGTGCATGTACTCGACACCAATGGTGCGGCAGTAGGCGTCGCGGAGGACACCCAAGATGTCGCCGAGAGGCATGCGTGGAGACTCGGTGGTTGGGTCTACGCCGCCGATGCCTCGGGCATAGAACTCGCGCTCGAGGTCCCAGATGGTCAGACCGTACGTGGCAGGGTCGAGCTCGGAGTGCATGTGTGGCTCTTTGAGCCGCAGCGGGTCGAGGTCGGCAATGAGGTGTCCACGCACACGGTGCATGTTGATGAGGGTGTTGACCTGGACCTGTTTCTCTAGCACCGCAGCGGTGTGGTCCAGAGGCATGACGTCTTTGCGCCATTGCACGGCCTCGTAGGGCACGCCCATGGAGCGGAACGCGTCTTCGTAGAAACTGTCTTTGCCAATGAGGAGTTCGTGGACCTTCTTGAGGAAGAGTCCCGACTCGGCGCCTTGGATGATGCGGTGGTCGTAGGTGGAGGTCAGCGTGATGACCTTCGACACGCCCATGTCGGCAAGCCGGCGCGGATCGGCTGCCTGGAATTCGGTGGGGTAGTCGATGGTGCCGACCCCCACGATGACGCCCTGCCCGGGCATGAGACGCGGCACTGATTGCAGGGTGCCAAACCCGCCTGGGTTGGTGAGACTGACGGTGGTGCCGGCGAGGTCGTCAGCGGTTATCTTGCTGGCTCGGACCCTACGAATGAGGTCTTCGTAGCTTTCAACGAACTGGCGGAAGTCCATGGCTTGGGCGCCCTTGATGGCTACAACCATGAGCGTTCTTGACCCGTCGGACTTCTCGACGTCCACGGCAATGCCAAGGTTGACGTCTTCGTTGTGAATGACTCTCGGCTTGCCATCGGCATCGGTGGCAAAGGTGGAGTTCATGTTGGGCATGGCGTCGGCGATGGCTCGAACGACGGCGTAGCCAATGAGGTGGGTGTAGCTGACCTTGCCGCCACGGGTGCGGCCAAGGTAACCGTTGATGACCTTGCGGTTTACCTCAAGGAGCCGCGCAGGCACCTCGCGGAAGCTCGTAGCGGTGGGTACATCGAGGCTGGCCTCCATGTTTGCCACGATGCGAGCCGCGGCTCCGCGAATGGGCTCGCCGGGGGCCTCAGCCTTTGGTTGGGTCGCAGGCTTCTCTGCGTGGGCTGGGGCCGCAGCGGCAGTAGCCGCACCGTTGGTGGCTGGGGGAGCAGCGGCGGGTGGGGCCGCGGCAGGCGCGGCAGCGACTTCGCCGGTACCTCCAGCCATGCCGCTCATGGGGCGGTAGTCGGCAAAGAAATCTCGCCAACTGTCGCTGACAGAAGCGGGGTCCCGTTGGTATTGAGCGAACATCTCTTCGACAAGCCATTCGTTCTGGCCTGTGGAGACTGCGGAGCGTTGAGTGACTGGGTGGTGGTCCACGACGGCTCAGTGTAGATCCCCTGCGAACTATTGCCTGGGTACTTGTGGTCTCTGGTGTTGTGGCCGGTGTTGGTGGCTAACCTGCCGATCGTGCGCATAGCTTCGTGGAACGTCAACTCGCTCAACGCCCGGATGCCTCGGGTTACCGAATGGCTTCAGATAATGGAGCCCGACATCTTGTGCATCCAAGAAACAAAGATGGCCCAAGATGCCTTCCCTACCGACGAGTTCGCCCAGATGGGCTACGAGTCGATACATCACGGCCAGGGTCGCTGGAACGGTGTGGCTATCTTGTCCAAGGTCGGCATCGACGACCCGTCGCCTGACTTCTCCGATGGTGACGACCCGGACTCCGATGCCAGGATCGTGTGGGCTACCTGCGGCGGGATACGTGTGGCCAGCGCCTACGTCCCAAATGGTCGAACCCCAGAAGACGACCACTACCAGTACAAGCTGGCCTGGTTCGCTCGGCTACGTGCGCACCTCGACGCCAACTGTGACCCCTCCCAGCCCGTGGCTGTCCTTGGCGACTTCAACGTTGCGCCAGAGGATCGCGACGTGTGGGACATCAAAGCGTTCGAGGGGGCAACCCATGTCACCAAGCCCGAGCGAGACGCCTTCTACAACATTGTCGACTGGGGATTGGTCGACGTCTTTCGCGAGCAATACCCCGATCAGGATGGGCTGTACAGCTACTACGACTACACCAAGGGGCGCTTCCATAAGCGCGAAGGAATCCGCATCGATTTCATCTTGGCCAGCGAGCCGCTTGCGTCTACTACCAAGTTTTCGCTGGTCGATCGGAACGCTCGCAAAGGCGAGAAACCGTCGGACCACGTGCCGCTCATGGCAGACTTTGCTTTCTGAGGTCGAACGACCCGTCTGCTACCAATGCGTTACCGGCCTGGTGGCATGAGAGCGAGCTCCTAGATACATGCTGATCCCTATCGAAGAACACGAACTGTTGGTGTTCTGGGTTCAGCTGTTTGTCCTGCTTAGTGTTGCGCATGCGCTGGGTTGGGCTATGCGTCGTATCGGGCTGCCGTCCGTCATCGGACAACTGCTGGCTGGTCTTGTGCTCGGTCCATCGGTATTCGGTGAGATTTGGCCGGGTGGATTTGAGTGGTTCTTGCCCATCGAACACGGCGACATTCAGTCGGCGGCATTGCTGGCGGTGGCCTGGGTCGGTATTGCCCTCTTGCTCGTGGTCACCGGGTTCGAGACCGATCTGGGTCTTATCCAGAAGCTGGGCAAGCCCGCGGCATTGGTAACCGCTGGATCGTTGCTGGTGCCGTTGGCTGCTGGGCTTGTCGTTGGCTTCATGCTGCCTGACAGTTTTGTTGAAGAAGGTGCCGAGCGAGTCACTTTCGCGCTGTTTGTGGCGCTGGCGTTATCGGTGTCGT
>JAUIIS010000149.1 GCA_030431575.1 Acidimicrobiia bacterium
GTTCGTCGACGCGGGTCTTGGCGCTGGGGTGCAGCCAGGTGGAATCCAGTTGGTCGATGTCGTCGATGGCTTCGGTGAGTTCTTGGGCCAGCGAGTCCATGGGTGACACCAGCTCGCCCAACGCGGCCAGGTCTATCTTTCCGCCGGGCACGATGATGGCGTTTGGGTCCAGCGCCACCAGGACGTCGGCGGCTTGGTCGGCTACATCGGCGCCAGCGTTGGATATGTCGCCGAGGACCGCAGCGTGCGGGCCCAACAGGGGGACGAAGCGTGCTGGGTAGAGCCAGGGGCGGTTGAAGTCGGTACCTACGCTGTCAAGCTCTTCGGCGGCGGCGCCAATGAGGCTGGCCGCTATTTCTTGGTCGCCTGCTTCGGCAGCCGCAACTGCTTGGTTGCCGAAGCTGATCGCCTCTTTGAACCTGTCTTGTGCGCGCAGAGCCGACACGGCGGTGAATATGGACAGAACACCGACAACCACTCCCCCAACCACGGCTGCGCCTTGTGCATATCGTCGGGTTTGTGCCGAGGCGTTACGAAACGCGGAGACCAACATGGGCACACACGCAGCAACGGCGACGATGGTTGGAAGGCCGGTGAAGCCGTAGGTGTAGCCGCGAAGCAGGGCTTGGGCTGAGAGGGCACCGACTACAGCACCGATCCAGCGTCGTCTTTGGGTGAAGAAACCGGCGGCGAATACGCCGGCTAGTGCCCCAACGCCGCAGAGGAGGGCCACTGCGCCGTTCGCCACGCTTGCGGCCACGCCAGCCATGGGGAACCAGGTCCAGCGGCGGGCATCGACGGTGGCTCGAGCGAGGACGGCGCCGGTGAGTGCGCTCCAGAAGGTGTCGCCAACGGTGTTGCCGGTGGGCGCAGCGTCGGCGAAGACAGCCGCAACCGCAGATGCAGCTGCGATTGCCCAGATAAGCGCGGTTGGTGTGCGCCGCGTACCCCTACTCGCTGTCACCGCCCAGAGGCTACCGGCCAACGTGGCCTAAGGCGTTGCAAAGGACCGCTGGGTCGGCGGGACCCGCTGGGGACTTTTTGGCCTGCTTTTTGAGCTATCCGTCGGTTTGGCGAAGGAGAATACGTAGAAGTGCCTATTGTGGGAACACGCGGTTTGGGTTGGACTAGGCTTAGCGAACGCTGTTTCAAGGCGAAACATTGCTTCAAGGCGGAACACTTGACACCTCGGGCGAGGGGAACTCATTGCTAGAGCGCATTGCTCCACATCGGGGCTACTTCCAGTTGGCGGCCGACTGTCTCAGTTGGCTCGTTGGCATCTATGTGGCTGCGCTGCTTCGGTTTGACTTCGACCTCAGCCGGTGGCAGCACCGAGACCTGTTGACGGCGTTGGCTATTGCGGTTGTGTTGCACGTGGTGGTTGGCGCCGCGTTGGGTCTCTATCGGCACCAGTGGCGCTTTGGCAGCTTTGAAGAGATGGCGTCTGTGGCTGGCACAACAGCTGTGGTTTGTGTGGCCACGTTGGCGTTGAACGTATGGGCTTTTTCGCCCCGCCTTGTACCCAACGGTGTTGTTGTGGGCGCTGCGTTGGTGGCTCTGGTGGCCATGGGGTCTGTGCGTTACAGCTGGCGGCTCTATATCGATCGGCTGAAGCGCCCATCTGCCGATCACGCGACTCGCACCATCATCTTTGGCGCCGGCGAAGCTGGCGAGCAACTGATCATCTCCATGATGCGCAATCCCGAGAGCCCGCTGTACGCCGTGGCTATTCTCGACGATGACCCGGTCCGTCAGCGGCTTCGGATCAAGGGTGTTCAGGTTCGTGGTGGGCGAGGCGATCTAGCCGAGGTGGCTGATGCCACAGACGCCGAGCTTCTGGTCATTGCGGTGCCTTCAGGTGACGCGGACCTGTATCGAGACATCTCTCGTCGGGCCAACGAGGTGGGCCTCGACGTTTCGGTGCTGCCTTCCGTGCAGGACCTTTTGGGCAGTGCGCCAACCTTTGCCGATATTCGCCCCCTCGAGGTCACCGACCTGTTGGGTCGCTCCCCTGTTGAGACCAACGTCGACCAGATCGCCGGCTATCTCAAAGACCGGCGAGTGCTTGTTACCGGCGCTGGCGGCTCTATTGGATCCGAGTTGTGTCGGCAGATCCAGAGCCACAACCCGGCATCACTTGTCATGATCGACCGAGACGAAGGCGCCCTGCACACCCTGCAGCTGGCGCTTGAGGGCCATGCCTTACTGAGCGACCCGTCACTTGTAGTGGCCGACATTCGCGACCGTGCGCGGATCGACGAGCTCTTTGCCTTGCACCAGCCCCAGGTGGTATTCCACGCGGCGGCGCTGAAGCATCTGCCGTTGCTTGAGATGCATCCTGATGAAGGCCACAAGACCAATGTCTTGGGCACGCTCAACTTGTTGCAGGCTGCGGCTGAGATCGGGGTTGACCACTTCGTCAACATCTCCACCGACAAGGCGGCGAACCCAACCAGTGTGTTGGGCCGAACGAAGCGCCACGCCGAGCAGCTAACGGCTTGGGTTGCCGAGCGCACCAGCGGCACGTTCTTGTCGGTGCGGTTTGGCAATGTGTTGGGCAGCCGGGGTTCGGTGCTCGAGACGTTCCGGTCACAAATCGATCAGGGCGGCCCCGTTACGGTCGTCGACCCCGACATCACTCGCTACTTCATGACGGTCGAAGAGGCGGTCCAGCTGGTCATCCAAGCGGGGGCCATCGGTGGAGACGGCGAAGCGTTAGTGCTGGACATGGGTACGCCGGTGCGGATCGACGACGTGGCCCGCCAACTCATTTCGCACTCCGGCAAAGACATCGAGATCGTGTACACCGGCCTGCGGCCAGGCGAGAAGATGCACGAAGTGTTGTTCTCGCCCGACGAGCTAGGCGTGGCCAGCGAGCATCCCATGATCAGTCACGTGCCGGTGCCGCCACTAGATCCTGCCGAGGTCACCCAACCGGGGCTGGTGTAACTGGGCGGGCCAAGTTCGCATTCTGTGCCACAAGCATGGACACTGGGGCGATGACCCCGCGACCTATCCACGAACTCGAGTTCGCCGAGCTGTTTCATCTCGAGCCCCATGGGCCTGACACGTACGTGGCCATCGGCGCCAAGTATCCGTGGGGCGACAGGCTGTACGGCGGCCAAATTGTGGCCCAGGCGTTGAAGGCAGCGGCGCTGACCGTGGCCGATGACCGTCATGCGCACTCGCTGCACTCCTATTTCATAAGGCCTGGTTCGCCACACGAACCGGTGCGCTATGAGGTGGAGCGTTTGCGTGATGGTCGCAGCTTCAGCACCCGCCAGGTTGTGGCCCGGCAGAGCCGGGGCGCCATCTTGAATCTGTCGGCGTCGTTTCAGGTGGAGGAGGACGAGGCGGATGTGCAGGTGGCGCACTTGCCCGAGAACCTTGTCTCCCCCACTGACCCGCAGCTGGTGGACAACAGTTGGGGGTCCATGCTGGAGCGCAAGCAGACAGATCCCGAACATGGTGGCCTGGGTTTTTGGATGCGCCTGGATGCCGACATTGGCGACAGCCCGATCGATCACGTGTGTGGCTTGGCCTTTATGTCAGATGGGGCACCAGGAAGGCCCGCACGAACCCCGCACCCGGACTTCGACCCAACCAACGAGGCCAAATTCAGGTTTCAGGGGGCAAGCTTGGACCACAGCGTCTGGTTCCATCGGCCGTCGCGTCCCGACCAGTGGCATTGGTTTGCCACCCAGCCCCATGCTTTGGTTGGTGGTCGCGGCCTAGTTACCAGCGACATAATCCGCCAAGACGGTGTTGAGGTAGCGAGCTTTTCTCAGCAGGTGTTGTTGCGGAAGCGTCGCCCTAAGCCCTGACTAGCGAGGCCAGGGGTAGACCGCGGGCCGGGGGTCACCGTTGCCTTGGTAGAGGTCGGCTTTGACGACAGGAACCAGGTAGCCCCGTTGCTTCTTGTTGCCCTTCAGGTTGGCGTGCAAGGCGCCGTTGGAGTCGAGCTGTGACCGGTTGGATTGTGTGATGTCCACGATCCAGCGGTTCTTCTTCTTGGCGCAAATACCGTGGCCCACAAATCCCTCGGATGCGCCCGGAACAAAGTTCCAGCCGTGTCGAGCGGCTGCTGCTTTGACTTGGTCATTGAGGGGCTTGAGGACCTTGTTCGCCGCCCAGTCTGCTTCGGCCTTGTCGAAATCGCGGACGCCAAGCCCGAAGCGGATGAGCGGGTCGCAACGCTTTCTGTTTTCATCCGTGGTGGAGTCGAAGTATTCGGTTATGTACACGCGATCCGAGGGAATCCCGGCTGCTTCAAGCCGATCATTCAGTTGTTGGTAGAGAAATGGCAAACGGCTGAGGTTGCGTTCCATCACCGTGTTGAGGGACTCGCTTCCAAACGTCTCCCAGGTTCGTTCGTAGCAGCGTTCCCAAATGACACAGAAGGCAACCATCTCGCCAAAGTGCAAGTCGTTGACCCCGGCTGAGATGAACACGGCATCGACTTCTTGTTTCTTGTTCAGCTTCTCCAATGCGTCGAGCTGGGGCTGAAGCGCCCTGCCGTTTGTGATTCCCTTGTATGGCTCGAGTAGCCCGGACTCGATTTGGGCACCCGAGCAGGCAAAGTGACGGAAGGTCACCGACGTCTTGTCGTCGTCTCGTTCCACCTTGGCTGCGGTGAGCGCTTGATGGCTGAAACCAGACCTGTGGCATTGACGATTGCCCCACGTGACTACCTGTGAGCGGTCCTTGTCGGGGACGCCTCGCCCGAGCCATTGGAATCGCCAATGCCAACAATCAGCCAATCTTGCACATCGACTTTCGCCGTGGTGACGCCCGTGCCGTTGGGCTGGATGTGGGTGAACTTGACGTCGTAGCGACCCTCGTCTCCGAACCAAACGGTGATCTCGCACGGCTTCGAGCGGTCGCGGACCCTGACGGTCACGGTCCTGAACTCCCTTACCGCGACCTTGACCTTGTCGCCGGTCTTGCACGGCTTACCACCGGCGCGTCGGACCAAAAAGTCAACTCGGAAGCGGTTCTTTAGCTTGTTGGGTGTCACAAGACCCTCGGCGTTGGTTTTGCCGTAGCTGCTCGGGACGTCCCATGTAACGGTGGGGCCGGCAATAGTGGGGTTCTCCTCGCAGGAGGTTTCGGTCTCTGCGCCGCAGGTGTCTGTGCCAGGGCCGCCGTTGGCGGTGTCGTTGCCGCCTTGACCAATGATGGTGTCGCCTCGGCCGCCACCGTTGAGGATGTCGGGGCCTTTGCCTCCGTAGATGGTGTCGGCTCCGCCTTGGCCGTAGACGACATCTTTTTTGCCGCCGCCGTAGATGGTGTCGTTGCCGCCGCGGCCACAGATGAGGTCTCGGCCGCCGCCGCCGCGAATGGTGTCGGGGCCGCTGGAGCCCACGATGATGTCTCGCTTGGACGTGCCCACGATGACGCCAGAGCCGCTGATGGTTGCCTTCTTGCCATCACATTTGGGAACCGGGGTTGGTGCGGGCCGTGGGGTTGGGCGCGGCGTGGCGGTCGGGGTCGGGGTTGGGACGTTCGGGATGCTGCCGTCCCAAGACCCTTGGACTCCGCCGTTGCAGTATGTCCAGCTACCTGTGAACGCGGTGAAGTCTTCGTTGAACGTGAAGATCACGTTGCCCCAGTAGAAGGTGCCGGTGTCTCCCGTTGTGCTGCATGCGAGGTTGGCGGTGGTTTCGTTCCATCGGCCGGTGAACGTACGGCCGGAGAGCGTTCCCACGATCGTGCCGTTTTGGGTGGGGTTGTAGGTGGCCCTGCTGCTGCTGGACCACGTCATGTCCCCGGAGCTGGTGTTGTAGGTGCGTCCGGCCGGACTTGCTCCAGCGGGTGGGCTCAAGCTCATCAGGAGTCCAACGAGCGCGACAAAAGCTGCCGCCAACACCACTCGAACCTTCATGCTCTACCCCCGCAACGTGACAACCATCACGCTAGTCGGGCGTTGTGCCGAAGAAAAACTGGACGCGGGCTCGTTGCCAATGCGCCATCGCTTGGCGCTCTTGGGGCGTGCTACTTCGCACACCCCACGCTGCTGTTGCTTCCGGGCGTCGACGGCTAGCTTTGCCTGAATGGTTGCGGTGTCGGTGCTTGGGGAACTTGGTGTTGTTTCAGGCGATGGGACCACCGCGCTTGTATCGGCGACAGGTCCCAAACGGGTGTTGGGCCAGCTAGCCATCACCGCTCCTGGGGTGGCCTGGACCGCTGCTTTGGCGGACACGGTGTGGCCCTTGGGCCCTCCGCCGAGCTATCGGTCGGCCCTGCGAAACACCGTCACGAGGCTGCGCCGTACCTTGAAAGATGCAGCGTGCCCCGAGCCGATACTGCATTTGGACAGCGGCTACCAACTGTCCAACCAAGTTGCGATCGATGCGCACCAACTGGAGCGCTCGGTTATTGCGAGTCGGGAAATGGGCGACCCCGAAGCCGTCGTTGCCTGCCTTACCCCCGCTCTGGAACTCTGGAAGGGCGTTCCGTACCGTGGGTTCGAGGGTCATCCGTTTGAGTCCGAGCGTCACCGGCTTGAACAGCTTCGCGTCGAGGCGCTCGAGACCAGGCAGCGTGCTCTGATTTCCGTCGGGCGACCCCAGGCTGGGATCCATCGGTTGGTAGCGGCATTGGCCGATCATCAGCTACATGAGGGCCTTGTTGAGTTGTTGATGGTGAGCCATTACCACGCCGGTGACCAGCGCAAAGCGCTCGAACTGTTTCACACCACCCAGGGTGGGCTACGCAGCGTCCTCGGCCTGGAGCCCTCCCCTCGGCTTGTCGCGCTGCACCAGGCGATCTTGAACCACGGCGAAGTTGTTGCGCCGAGGGAACGTCTGGGGAGCGATCGGAAATCCACTCCCGCTCGATTGTTGGGGTCTGCCGTGGCCAGCTCGTTGACCTCGTCGCACGGGCGTCTCGTCTCAAGCTCGGCTGAGCGGGTTAGCGCGTTGATGGAGCGCGGTGACTCCAGCGCCTTCCTTGGTCACTTCAACGACGCGTTCGATTCCTACATGGCTGCGGTCGAGGAGGCTCAGGCTAATGAGGACGTCACGATCGTGGGACAGCTGTGCCTACGGCTGGCGGCGGTCACGTGGGAGCCAGACGTGGCCTCAACTGTGGCAACGCTCTTAGACCACACAATCGCCCATGTTGAGGACCCGGTCCTCGGGGCCGAGCTGCGTATCTGCCGCGCCGGCGGCTTGTACCGCAGCGGCGTTGAGGGCGCTAGACCCCTGGACGTTGATGGGTTGCGTCAAGATCTCGAACGCGTGCGTCGCTTCGGGAGCGCCCACCAGCTCGGGTGGGCAACAACCCGCTATCGCAACGCGTTGGCGGGTGTGATCAGCGCGGCGGACTCGCTTGCATTGACCGCGTCGATCCACGACCTGTCGCCTGTTGACCCACTGCTCGTTGGCCACAACGATCGAGCGATCTTTGCGGACTCACTCCGAGCTGACGATCGCGTCGCGGCACTGCATCAACGCCTGGCCATCGAGGCCAGGGGTCGTGACGCTGAGCCGGCAGTGAATGCCTTCGGTCGTCTAACGGCGCGGAACGCCTGGAACCTCGCTATTGGCCGTTTCGCGGAGGTGCAACGCGATTTGGCGGAGTCGCTTTCATTTCGGGGCCAGCTCGGGAGCTACACGCTGGACCAGGTGATCATGGGCCAGTCCTTCTGGTTAACGAGGGAGCTGCACGACCGAGCTGCGCTCGAAAGCCATCTGGCTGCTGCGCAGGCGTTTGGGGCCCAAGACAACGCGACACCGTTGTGGGCCATAGCGGGAGCCTTGCTCGCCACCGACCTGGGCGAGCTCGATGTGGCCAGCGAGATGGTGGATGAAGCACATGCGCGATTCGATCTTCTGGCCCTCCCAGAGGGGACGCACAGGTTGCCCATCCAAGCGCTAACTGCCGAAGTACTAGCCGTCACGGCCCGGCCCACGCGGCAAGCTTTGGCTCAGGCGCTCTACACCCAGCTGGATGCCCATAGCGACCACGCAGTTCTTGCGGGGTGGCCAACCATCTTTGCCGGATCAAAGCACCGGTTTCTCGGGTTTGCGGCTTGTGCTGCCGGTGACGCATCGCTGGCCAACGAGCATCTTCGTCGGGCTGTGCACGACGACCGCTGGATGCCGCCGCTGAAGGTCCGCAGTTTGGATGCCCTTGCGCTTGTTGCTCCCGCGGATGAGGCCCAGCTCCTCACTCAGCAAGCTGGGTTCATCCGTGCAGGATTGTTTGCGCGCATGGAGCGTCTCAGTAGTTCCCGCGGCTGACCAGCGCGGCTGGCCTGGGTCTGAGCGCCCGCATTACTCGGCCCAGGCTTTGACCTTCTCTATGAGTTCGAGCGGGTTTTCGGCAATGGGGGTAATGGACAGCCGGGTAACGCCTGCTTCGCGATAGGCCTCGATGCGGTCGCGGACAAAGCCTTCGTCGCCGGCCATGGTGGTGGCCTCGAGGTAGTCGTCGGGGATGAGCGCTTCGGCTTCGCCTTTGTGGCCGCTGAGGTAGAGGTCTTGGATCTTCTCGGCTTCTTCTTCGTAGCCATACTTCTGGAACAACGTGTTGTAGAAGTTCTTGCCCTTGGCGCCCATGCCACCCACATACAGCGCAGTCATGCCGCGGCTGCCGTCACGGAGCTGTTTGGCGGTGGCGTCGTCGCAGACCGACACCAGGCCGCCAGCCACAACCTCGAGGTCGTCGAGGTCCTCGGCGCGGTTGGCTTTGCCGATGTTGAGGTCTTCGGCCCAGACATCGTTGGCTTTGTCGGGGTGGAAGAAGATAGGTAGCCAGC
>JAUIIS010000150.1 GCA_030431575.1 Acidimicrobiia bacterium
CCCATTGGGGGCCGCCATCCACAAGGTGGTGTACGGATCGCCGTGGTGGTTGCCCGCGAGGTTTACGAACGTCTTCTTGTCGCGGATGAAGAACGTGGGCATGCCGTGCGACAGGCGCTCGTTGGTTTCGGGCAATCGCAGCGCGGCGCTGCGTACCCCTTCAAGAAACTCATCCACCGGGCACCGCTCCCGTCGTTTGTTTCGCCATCCGGATACCGGGCACGAGCAACGGGATTGCGGTTACCACGGCCCCTGCCGCTGCGACGGCAACGACGCACGCCGTCCAGATGGACCCCTCAGGGGTGGTGAGCTCGAAGTAGCTACGAGCCGGCTCCCAAGCGAGAACCAAGGCGTACATGCCGCCCATAGCTGCAGCTAGGGCCACCTTCCACGCTCGTAACGGTCGCGACACCACTACCAGGATCACCAAGCCAATCCCCAGCAGCGTGATGGTTGCTGCAGAACGGGCATCGGCCAGTTCGCTTACGGTCAATTGGTCGCTGCCTTGGTTCCGGGCATACAAATACACTAGCCATGTGGCGACCCCGGCCACCGCGCCAGCGGGAACCGAAAAGCGCACCACACGCTGAAGGAACCCCGGCCGCACCAGGTTGACGTTGGGCGCCAGTGCCAAGAACAAGCCTGGAAGCCCAATGGAGAAGGTGCCGATGAGGGTGAGGTGTCTTGGCAAGAACGGGAATTCAACGCCTTGGATACCAATCAGGATGGTCAAAATGACGGCATAGGCCGCCTTGGTCACAAAGAGGTTCGCCACCCGTTCGATGTTGTTAATGACCTTGCGGCCTTGCGCCAGGACTTCGGGCAACGTTGCGAAGCGGTTGTCCAGTAACACCAGCTGAGCAACGCCCCGCGAGGCGCTGCTGCCGCTGCCCATGGCGATACCCATGTCGGAATCCTTGAGCGCCAGCACGTCATTGACGCCGTCGCCGGTCATGGCAACCACGTGGCCTTGACTTTGCAGTGCGCCAACCATGGCCCGTTTCTGATGAGGCGTCACGCGACCAAACACGGTGGTGGTGTTGAGAACCTCAGCCAGTTCGGCTTCATCTTCGGGCAGCGACCTGGCATCGAGAGACGCCGAGGAGGATGGTACGCCGGCGCGTTCGGCCACTGCGGCCACGGTGTCGACGTTGTCGCCAGAGATCACCTTGAGCTGCACGCCTTGGTCTGTGAAGAACTGGAAGATCTCTGCGGCGTCTTCTCGCACGGTGTCTTCGAGCAGGATGAGGGCTACCGGGTGGCGTTGTTCGGGGAGGACCCGGTCGTCCAAGGGTGCGTCGCTCCGAGTTAGCAGCAAGACACGTTTCCCCAGAGCCGTCTCGACCGATGCTCGTGCTCGCTCTTCGTCGTCATCGTCGTCGAACAATATGTCGGGGGCACCGAAGTAGTAGGTGCCACGGCCCTCGAACTCGGTGGCCGACCACTTGCGTGCCGAGCTGAAGGGTTCGGTACGCACGACCGCCCAGCCGGGCGCCTGGTCATACACCGCAGCAACCGCAGCCATGGTGGGGTTGGGGTTAGGGTCGCCAGCGGCCAGCGCCGCCAACGCGTCGGAAACGTCTTGGTCGCTGTGGCTGCCTAACGCAACCGCGGCACCAAACGAGATGTCGCCGGTGGTAATGGTGCCGGTTTTGTCGAGGCACAAGGTGTCGACCCTGGCCAATAGCTCGACGGTGGCGAGCTCTTTGGCAAGCGCTTGGCGGCGGGCTAACGAAATGACACCGGCAACGAAAGCGAGGCTGGTAAGAAGCACCAGCCCGTCAGGCACCATCGCCACTGCTGCAGCAACCGTGCCTTGTAGGGCGTCTTGCCATCGGTCTTCTACATCGAGCAGGGCAATGAGCAACAGGATGCTTGCCGGGGGGATGAGGAAGACCAGGACCCGCAAGATGGCGTTGATGCCGGCCCGCAGCTCGGAGTAGACGAGATCGAACCGTTTGGCTTCCTCGGCAAGCTGGTTGGCGTAGCTCTTCGCCCCAACCCGGGTGGCTCGGTAGGAACCCGACCCCGCGCTGACGAAGCTGCCAGAGAGCACCTCGTCGCCAATGCCCTTGTCGATTGGGTCGGCCTCGCCGGTGAGCAACGACTCGTCTATCTCGAGCCCCTCGGTGGTAAGCACTTCGCCGTCCACAACCAGCTGGTCGCCGGGGGCCAACAAGACGATGTCGTCCTCGACGAGTTGTTCGACAGCAACTTCGGCCTCGACACCGCTGCGTCGGACGGTTGCCATGGGGGCGTTGAGCAGTTCGAGCTTCTTCAGCTCTCGGCGGGCGTAGAGCTCTTGGGTGATTCCGATGACGCTGTTGGAGATGACCACACCAACAAACAAGCCATCGGCTGGGTAGCCCGCAATGAGAATCAGCGCGAAGAGCGTCAACATGATGGCGTTGACGGGGTTGAAGATGTTGGCCACCACAATCTGGGTGGTGGTGCGCGACGTACCTTCGGTCGAGGTGTTGGCGCGACCGTCGCCGAGTCGCTCTTCTACCTCGCGTGAGCTGAGGCCCGAGCTGGTCGGTTCTGGAGATGTGGTCGTCGACACTATGCGAGGTCTTCGTCGCGTTCGAGGCGCCAAGGGCCTTCGGTCATCACCAATCGGTGGCGCGGTCCCTCAATGCTGGCGTCGCCAGAATGGTAGGCCGCGTCGGGTTCCCAACAGGCCGCTGCGCCGTCAGGCGTCTTGAGGATGCTGGTGGCGTACATCAATGGGCCACGCTCGCGAACCGTGCGCATCAAGTGGTCGACTGATTCGAATCGGGCCAAGTCGTGCAGCGACATCCAGGTTGGCGGCAAGATCTCGATGCGTCGGTCGTGCGCTCGCTCCAGCGCATCAGCGGGGCGCCACCAGGCGTGTTCCAGGATCTCTCCATTGTCGACGGTCACGTCGCCTTCTGGGGCTTGTGCCACAAAGAACCAGGTAGAGAATCGCTTTGGGGCCTGCACGGGTGGGACCCAGTGCGAGTAGTGGGCCAAGCTGGTGACGTCGATGTCGAGGTCTGCTTCTTCTTTGGCTTCCCGAATGGCAGCGTTGGCCGCAGCTTCGGCATCGTCGGTGGTGCCGTGGTGGTCTTCGGGGTCGATACGCCCTCCGGGGAACACCCACATCCCCTCGGCGAACGAGAGTTTCGAGTTCCGTCGCATCATGACGGTCTCGAGGCCGTTGTGTGTGTCGCGCACGAGCACGACAGTGGCGGCGGGAATGAGTGGGCTGTCGGCAGCATCGTTGCGTTTGAGCCACTCGGTGAAGCGATCGGTCATATCAGGAACTTACCGCTCTAGTGGCCTCATCGTGGTCTCCTTTGCTCCTCGCTGGGGTTGCTTGCTCGTTGGCAGCGGCTCTATCCAGACCGGCGTTATCCTCGCCGCTGTGGTTATTGACAGCTGCTCCCAAAGCGAGGCGCCGTGACCAGAGCGCAGACCATCACCGATGTCGCCGTCATTGGGGGAGGCATAACGGGTGCGTCATGCCTTTACCACCTCGCTCGTACGGGGCTCGGCGCGGTCATGCTCGAACGCGAATCACAGCTCGGCACACACAGCACATCGCGGTCCGCTGCCACGCTGGTTCCGGGCTACGGCGGCGCAATCAACGACGAGTTGACCCAAGCGAGCACCGGGTTCCTCGAATCCGGTGCTGAGGGGTTGGCCAACCATCCGCTGCTCAGCCGACGCGATCTGCTGACCATCCACCCTGTCGAACCAGACGGCCCGCCCGTCGACCTCACCGGTGAAGCAGCGATCAGCATCGACGATGCACTGCACATGTGTCCGGTACTCAAACCGGAAGCGATCCAGTCTGCAATGGTGCAACGCGGCGGCCAGGACATCGATGTCGAAGAGCTCCTCCAGAGCTTCATGCGTGGAGCGCGTGCCCATGGGGCGGCGGTGTACACCAGCAACGAGGCCCTCACGCTCAATCGCAAACGAGATCACTGGGAGATCAAGACGCCGAGCTTCACCGTCTTGGCGCGCAAGGTGGTGAACGCCGCTGGTGCCTGGGTTGACCATGTGGCCGTGGCCGCTGGCCTAGCACCATTGGGGGTGCAGCCGATGAAACGAACCGCTTTCGTGGCCCCCGTTCAGGCCGAAACAGTAGGGCTGCCGCTGGTTCTTGCCGGCGACAACAGCTTCTACTTCAAACCCGACATACCCGGCGTGCTGATGTGCTCGCGTTCTGACGAGATCCCCCATGATCCAGGCGATCCCACAGCGGACGAACTCGACGTTGCGTACACAATCGAACGCATCAATGCCTTGACCACGCTGAACCTTCGCAGTGTCCATCGCACATGGGCTGGCTTGCGCACTTTCACCGCTGAGCGCCAGCCCGTGCTTGGACCCCACCAGCAGGACCCAACGTTTGTGTGGTGCGCGGCGCTTGGAGGCACCGGCATCCAGACTTCGCCCGCGGTTGGTCAACGTATCGCAGCTTTCGCTCAGTAAGAGCGTGGCCACAGGTCTATCCCCATGTGGGGGCGCTGACCCGTGCAACACTGCGGGGCGTGAGGAGAACACGCAATGCTGTCCGGCGAGCGCAACCCCGCGGAGCTGGGCGGGTTGGGCCCCGGTTAGCGGGCATGGGCGCCGCGCTGGCACTTTTGGGTGTCGCTTGCTCTGGAGGCGACCAGCCCGAGTTGGTAGCGGTCAATGAAACCCCGACCGCCGACGCATCAGCAGAGCCCGAAGCCACCGCCGCTGTGATAAGTACCCCGACGCCCGAACCCACTCCCACGCCCGAACCCACACCGACGCTAAGCCCGACACCGGTCCCAAATCTGACTCGCGGCGTGTCTGACACCACCATGACCATCGGCGTCATCAAGTCGGCGCAGGTCTTTGGTGATGTCGAGGTTGGCGTGGCTGCGCGGGTTCGGCGCGCCAATGCCAACGGGGGAGTAGGTGGCCGCATCATTGAAGTTGTCCGTATCGAAGACGATGGCGCCGACCCGCAACAAGCAGCCGAGCTTGCACGCCAAATGGTCGAAGACGACGGGGTGTTTGCAGTGGTGCTGGCATCGGTGGCCGCCGGCCCCGAAGTCACTGACTACCTCGCCGAGGCCTCGGTGCCGTTCTTTGGCTGGGGTTTCACGTCGGGTTTCTGCGAACCCAACCAATGGGGCTTTGGGTTTAACGGCTGTCTGATCGGCAGCACCTTGGGCGTCCCTGACGCCGGAGTAGATGTCAGCGGCCGAGAGGCACTCACCACCTACATGGGTTTCCCTCCGTCTGTGGTGTTGGTTACCACCGGCGACGATGCCGGGGCCGCTGCCTCAGCCGTGACCGGCGAGGTTTGGGGCGACTTGTTGTTGGAGACGGTGACGTATAACCCCGAAGACGAGTCTCCTCTAGACCAGGTGCTAGCGGCGATCGAGTCCAACCAGCCCGACGCCGTGCTGATCAAGACGCCGCTTAGCCAAGTGATCGACATCAAACGCTCGCTCATCGGGCGTTTCGAGGGACCAGTGGTGGACGACGCCGGCTACCTCCCCGGCCTGCTCGGCGAGTTCGCCGTCGCCGACGCGCTCGAGGGAGGCTTCTCGCTTACCCAGTTCCCTCCACAAGAGGAGTACCGAGAGGTCACCGGGGTCGTGGCGTCTGACATCGAGTCGGCGAGCAGCAACCTCATCTATAGCCAGGCCGTGAGCTTGGGCTACTGGTCTACCGACCTGTTGGTCGCAATAGGACAATCGGTCGAAGGCGACTTTGGAACGGCCACGTTCTTCGCCGCCGCAAACACCGACGGCGTCGCCTACGACCCTGGTTTCGAGGGAGCGCCTTGCGGGTTCAACACCAGCACTGTCCATCGCGACCCTGCTGGGGGCGCAGCGCTTGTGGAAGTGCGAGGCGGGATCTACCGGCCAGCGGTTGCGTTTGCTTGTTACCCGCCCGAGTGAGCGCTGGACCCCGGCAAGTCAGACCCTCCGACTAGAAATCACGCCCGTATCGAACCCGGCCAAGTGCAGCCCCCCGTGAAATCGAGCGTGCTCAATCTTGAGGCACTTGTCGGTCACCACGTCGAGACCCGCCCCAACGGCCAGCTCGACGGCCTCGTCGTTATGCAGCCCCAACTGGGCCCAAAACACTTTGGCGCCCACATCGATGGCTTCCTGAGCTACCCCTGGTAGGTCCTCGGCACGGCGAAATACATCGACCAGGTCGGGCTGCACAGGAAGGTCGGCCAAGCTGGCATACACCGGTTGGCCCAGGATTTCGCTTTCGCGTGGGTTCACGAGGTAGAGCTCGTAGTCCGCTGACGATGAGCGTAGGTAGGTGATCACGAAGTTGCTGGCACGGGCAGGGTTTGAGGATGCGCCCACAATGGCAATGGTGTTGCAGTCGCGCAGGATGGCTGCCCGCTTCGCTGCGCCGGGCGGTGTCCATGTGGTCATGAGGTTGCTGCCTCCAGGGCATTGTCTAGGTCATAGAGAATGTCGTCGAGATCTTCGAGTCCCACCGAGAGGCGCACCATGTCTGGGGTTACGCCAGCGGTCTGAAGTTCCGCGTCGCTGAGCTGTTGGTGGGTGGTTGATGCAGGGTGGATGACCAGCGTGCGGGCATCGCCAACATTGGCCAAGTGCGACACCATTTCGAGCGACGAGATGAAGGTGGATCCCGCTTGCCGCCCGCCGGCAACCCCGAAGGTGAAGATGGCGCCGGGGCCTTTGGGCACGTACCTGTTGGCTATCTCGTGATGGGGGCTCGTTGGGAGTCCCGCGTACTTCACCCACGCGACACGGGGGTCGTCCTCTAGCCAACTGGCTACCGCCATGGCGTTCTCAACATGGGCATTCATACGCAGCGGTAACGTCTCTAGTCCTTGGAGTAACAAGAACGCGTTGAACGGTGACAAGCATGCGCCGACGTCGCGCAGTTGTTCGCTGCGGACCTTGGTGCAGAAGGCGTATTCGCCAAAGTTCTCCCACCAACGAAGGCCGTTGTAGGTGGGCACTGGTTCGGTCATGTGAGGAAACCGGCCAGATCCCCAGTCGAAGGTTCCGGCCTCCACGATTACGCCACCAATGGAGGTGCCATGACCACCGATGAACTTGGTTGCCGAGTGGATCACGATGTCAGCGCCAAACTCCATTGGGCGACAGAGCCAAGGTGTAGCAAAGGTGCTGTCGACCACCAGTGGGATGTTGTGGCTGTGCGCTATCTCGGCCAACGCCGCCAAGTCGGCCACCGCTCCAGAAGGGTTGGCAATGGTCTCGGTGTACATCGCCTTGGTCCTGGGAGTGATGGCGGCGGCGAACGCCGCGGGGTCATCGGCGGGGACAAATGTTGTGGCGATCCCGAGGCGCCGCAGGGTGACATCGAACAACGTGTAGGTGCCGCCGTAGAGGCTCGATGCGGCCACGATCTCGTCGCCAGCGCCTGCCAACGCCGTGATGGCAAGGAACTCTGCTGCTTGGCCGCTGCTGGTCGCGACCGCCCCAATGCCGCCTTCGAGCGACGCCATGCGTTCTTCGAACGCAGCCACGGTGGGGTTAGAGATGCGGCTGTAGATGTTGCCGTACTTCTGGAGGGCAAAAAGGTCAGCAGCGTCTTGGGTGTCTTCGAACACAAAGCTCGTGGACTGATAGATGGGTACCGCTCGCGCCCCGGTTGCTGCATCGGGTTGCCCACCGCTGTGTAGCGCCCGCGTTTGGAATCCCCACTGATGGTCTGTCACCTCACAGACCCTACTTCGACCTCCATAGCTATGAGCACTCCGTCGTTCGCTGAGCTAGCACCTGCCGACGCGACGGGGAACCTGGTCGCTGGCGTCTCCAACCCCGCTGGCTTCGTTGGTTGGTTCGTTGTTTGGTTCGGTGGTGGCGCCTGGTCGGTAGTGTCATTGCATGGCGATTCAACATCAGACGTTCACCTTCGCCGCGACCGACATGGGTGGTGTTGCCGATGAGATGGAACGGTTCGCGCAGGACGCCGATGATCGTCGCTGGATGAATGTCGTGCCTGACGTCGACGAGAACGAGATGCACACGGGTTCGGTGTTTTGGCGTGTCTTTTCTTCGCGCGGCCCCGTGATCCCCAAGCTCACTTGGGTCCCTGCCCATAAGCTCGACGCCCGCTTCCAGCCCGCACAGGTGGGCCTTGCTCACGCCACCGGCGACAGGGCCATCGAGCGTCTGGCCAAGCGAGGCGTCAAGGTTCCCGCAGGTTGGAATCCAACCCAGGATCACCAAAAGCGTGGCCTCATCTTCGAACTCGACGCGGAGCCGCCTGCCGACCCCCTGGTGAGCCAGGAGCTCCAGATCCTCAGGTTCGCCACCCGAGCCATTCCTATGCTCGCCCCCTTCGCATTCGAGAGCTATTACACCGCCACCTTCTCCACCCGTCCCTAGCCGAGCCACCCGCCCTCGCCCCGCTGCCACTTGCCCCGTGCGAACTGGCGGTCCTGGATGGTCAACCACCGAACTGCTGTCTGCCAGGTGGGTGGTTCGACGGCGGCCAAGGTGAACTGGCGGGGTTGGTGGTCGCGTGCGGAACTGTGGTCCGCCGGGTAAGACCTCGACCGGCGCCCCGGGCGTCGCGCATCCGATATCGGGCCGCTGGTGTGTGAGACGGGAGGTGGCTAGCTAGAGAGCTAGTCGGGCGGGTCTGTCGGAGTGGGGACTGGGGTGTTTGTTGGGGCCGGGGTGTTGGTGGGGGTGGGGACTGGGGTGTTTGTTGGGGCCGGGGGGTTGGTGGGGGTGGCCGTGGGGCGTGGGGTGGCGGTGGG
>JAUIIS010000151.1 GCA_030431575.1 Acidimicrobiia bacterium
GCTGTCGCTGTGCTCGATGACGTTGGCTTAGTTGTCGTTGGCGACGGCCCAGACCGCGAGAGCCTCGAGTCAACAGCCGCTGCTGCGCTGGGCGACCGCGTGAGGTTCGTGGGCGCAGTCAGCGACCCCAACCCCTACTACCAAGCTTGCGACGTGCTGGCGCTTGCCAGCAAGACCGAGGGGCAACCCGCCGCAATAATCGAGGCGGCTCAGGCCGACATGGCAACCGTGGCCTACGGCGTGGGCGGTATCCCAGACATGATCGAAGACCGCCTATCGGGCGTGATCGTCACGCCAGACGATGTCGAAGGCCTTAGCAACGGGCTGGCGCTCGCCCTCGAACACTCCGAGGCGTTCGGAAAACAAGCCTGGGCCACAGCAACGAGTCGATTCTCCATGCAAACCGTTGCCACCCAATGGGCCGAGCTGATCGGCCAAGTAACGGCCAAGAGCGGGTAACGCAACCGCTACCCGCTCTTGCACCTAGACCAGAAGTGCCGTGCACCCCAGCCCTTTCGTCAACCCTCCCGCGAAGACATCAACAGCCGTCGTTCATCCCGTCGCCGTTGATGTCAGCGTTCCCGGGGAAGTTGTCGACGTCGTCATCAAAGCAATCGCCGTCGGTGTTGGCTAGCAGCGGAGACGACACGGCGTCATAGTTGATAAGCCGTTCGATGCCATCCTCATACGCTCCGTACCAAGCCCCCACGCGTTGGAGGTGCCAGCCGCTCCAGTATTCGTCGCCGTCGCCAAGGCCGTCGCCGTCTGTGTCGGCCAGTTGCGGCCGGGTGCCGTAGACGTATTCGTCGCCGTCTTCGAGGCGGTCGCCGTCGGTGTCCGCGTTGGTGGGATCGAGACTGGCAGCCACCTCGGGCCCGTCTTCAAGCCTGTCGCCGTCGCTATCCTTTTCTCTGGGGTTTGCGCCCAGGGTGAGTTCGTCGCCATCTAGCAGCAGGTCTCCATCGGTGTCCTCGTGCCGCGGGTTCATGTGTAGCGCTAGCTCAATGTTGTCGTTCACCGTGTCGCCGTCGGTGTCGGCATTGCGCGGATCGGTGTGCACTGCATCTTCCACATCGTCGCGAAGGCCATCGCCATCAACATCAATGTGGGTCGGGTCATAGCCCTTCGCTACCTCGTAGCCATCTGAGAGTGTGTCGCCATCGGTGTCCTCATCGAGCGGATCGGTGCCGTGCCCC
The DNA here is from genome assembly GCA_030431575.1 of Acidimicrobiia bacterium. GTDB lineage: Bacteria > Actinomycetota > Acidimicrobiia > Acidimicrobiales > UBA8592 > JAUIIS01. The sequence continues at coordinate 1,197 of JAUIIS010000151.1, forward strand.
AGCTCATCGCCATCGGACAGCTTGTCGCCGTCGCTATCGGGGTTGTCTGGGTCGGTGCCGATCAGTTTCTCGAAGAAGTCGGACAGGCCATCTTCGTCTGAGTCGGGGTGCTGACTGCCGGGTTCGCCGTAGGGCCATTCGACCTTGGGTCCGCTGTCAAGCTTTAGGCCCGGTTCTAAGCCAGTGCCGTCGTTGGTGGAGGGCTGCGCACCCGCTGGGCTCGCAATGCTAGAGATCAGGAGCGCCACAAGGGCCACTGGCAGGAAGAGTCGTCGCTGGTTCATACTGCCAACCCAACCATGTGCCACTTACAATCCACTTAGACCGTGACCTCACCAGCCCCAGACCAAGCAATCGGCGCGTCGGCGGCCGAGCGCGTCGACGAGGTACGTTTGGCGCACCTTGCCGATCTGGTGAATCGGTGCCGCGCTTTCGCTGGTGTGTTCGTCTCCGCACCCGCGGGCTACGGCAAGATTGACCTGGCTCGGGCGCTGACTGCCGGCAAGCCGTGCACCTGGGTGCGTGTCCAGCACGGCGCCACCCCAGACGAGCTCTTTGCTGCAATAGCCCGCGCGCTAGCTAGCGCGTATCCCGACACCGGCATCGTTGTGCCCAATACTGTCGACAGCAGCGCGCAACCGTTAGCCGAAGCGTTCTTTCAGCTTGCCGACGATGTTTCGATCGTGCTCGATAGCGCACACCGGTGCCCCTCAGACACGCTGGACGCCGTGTGGGGCAGCGCCCAGGCGGCACAGACTTCGGTCCGGCTAGTCGTGTTGTCTCAAGCTGGCCCAACGCCAACGATTCTCCGCAGCGTGGCCAACGGTAGGGCCCACCATCTCGACGCTGCATCACTGGCCTACACCGAAAAGCAATGCGGCCAGATGACGGGTTCCAGCTCGGGTGGCGCCAAACTCCACGCTGCCACAGGTGGTTGGCCAATCGCAGTCCACCTCCAGGCCCGAAACCCTGCTTCGCTGGCAGCGCCCAGCTCGGCCGCCACCTTGCTTCAGCTGGCGCTAGACACCGAACCATCGGTGCAACCACGGCGGCTTTGTTTGCTTGCCCGCATCGACCGGCTAACACCAGAACTCATCCGTTGGGCTGGCGCAACGCTGGCCCGAGGCGACCTCTTCTTTCGCTCGGTTGATGTGCACTGGACCGTCCGAGAGTGGGCAGCCCCAGCCTTGCTAACGCTAAACCCCGATGATGTGCACCTCGCCGATCTCAGGGCAGTGCTCGAAGCGGCCGGGCTAGACGAGCAGCTTGTAGACCTCGAGCTGTCCCTCGGCAACACCGAACGCGTCATGGCCACTATCGAGGCACGAGTGGCGACAGCTGTTGACAACGGCCACGGGCACCTCGCCCTTCGCCTGGTTGACCGGGTGCCCTTTGCCGAGCGGAGCATCGAACTCCGCGTCGATGCCGCGAAGGCAGCCATGGCCACCGCCGACAGGCGACCAACCGATCACGAACTGTTGGCGCTTGTCGCTGATGCCGAAGCCTCGTCGTCTGGAGCGCTCACCCGGGCCAAGGCAGTCCTGGCCAATCACTTCCGCATGAACGGCGACCATCGCGTCGTCGAAGTCTGTCTCGATGTGGTTAACCCCATCATCGGCCAGGACCCTCAACAAGCTGTGGCCACAGCACAAGAACATTGGCCTCACCGGCGCGACCGCCTCGCTGCGGCAGATCTGCTCCGATTCGTTGGCCAAGTAACCATGTGCGCCCCTGGTGCTGGCAACATCGCCAAAGGCCGAGCAGACGTAGAAGCAGCGCTGGCCATCTTGGGCGATGCGGGCTCGGCAAAGTCTCAACAGGCATGGCTGGCCTACATCGAGGTGCTCTTGCATGCACGCTCACCCGAAAGCGCCCTGTTCTTCGTGCGGGCCACCGCCATGCAACTCCTACGCGAACACCACAGCGACGCACCGCTGCGCCTCAGTGAGCTGGCCGTCCTTTGCTATTTCGCTGGCCGTTACGACGAAAGCGCCTCAACCATCGAGCTAGCGAACGAGGCAGCGTCGTTGACCGGCAACACCCAAGCGACCATTCCGCTGGATGCATTGGCCTTGGCGCTCGAGACCATCAGAAGGCCCGGCGAAGATGGGCTGGTCGATGACTTCGAGCAAAGCATCGCCAAGCTTCTCGACCACGGCCACCTCGTCACCTTCCATGGCGTCTTCGCTGCCGAGTTCGGTCTGCTGCAACTTCGCTCCGGGCGGCCCGACTTAGCCAGGCGATTCTGCGAGATCGCCAAACACTCCCCCAAGACCGTGCTGTCAGACTCGTTCGCCTTTGGCACGTGGCGTCTCACTAGCCTGTTGGCCGCTGAAGATCGCCAGCCAGACGCCAAACATATGCTTCAGGACTTACTGGCCAGGGCAACCGAACTTGACCGCCCAGCCATGGCCGAAGTGATCGAAGCCGACATGGTTCGGTATGGGTTCGTGGCAGGCCCTGACACCTCTCCAACGCCGCCAGCCACTGAACGCCCAGCCACTGAAGGCAACGACGGCGCAGCAGCCGCCGATTCGGTGACCATCACTACGTTTGGCCCAACGCTGCGTGTTCACAGGGGCGGCCACGAGCTGGCACCGCCAGTCGGTAACCAGGCCCGACTGCTGGTGCTCTTGATCGCCTCATCAGGCGCGGTGGCGCTTGACGTGGCCGTCGAGTACCTATGGCCCGACGTCGACCCAGCGGTTGGCCGCAACCGGCTCCACGGTGTCCTGCTACGGCTTCGACGATCGCTGGGCTTCGGCGCGGATGGACCTATTGCTTGTCGCAACGACGTCGTCCTGCTGGAGGCTGGTCCTCGCATTGCTTGTGACGCCTGGGACCTAGAACAAGCAGTTGCCGCGGGCAAGTCTGGCGCGCCCCCTTCAGCGTTTCTCGATCAACAGTTCCGTTACGACGACCACATCGACGAATACCGCACCTACCTCGAGCGACTCGCGGCCCGGGCTGGCACCAACCAAACTGCCACCTGACGGTGTGTCGGTGTCATACCCCTCATCTATGTTCGAGCTATCGCAGGTCTGCTTTGGCTGCGGCCCGAGCCGACATGGCCATCCTTGTCTCCAAGACGAAACGCCCTACATGCAAGAAGTCATTTTCGCGCTCAACCTCGCCGCTATGGAGACGGTCATTGATGTACTTTGGGAGGCGTACTCCCAACGACTGCAGGCCGATGATCGGTTCGCCGCCGAGGACGTTTGGTCCATCATTGCAACGCTTGAAAGGCAGGCCTTTGGATGAGCGCACTTCATAAAGATGCCACCAAGAACGACGAGTTCGATCGGTTCCCGCTGCTGTCGGTCAGGAACTGGTCCCAGATCACCGGCTGCGAAGAGCAGCGTGATCGCATGATCCGCGAGTCTTCCCGCCGCGGCATCGACAACGACATCATCGCTGCAGCCGCAGGCCTGACCACTGAAGACGTGGCCGACATCCTGAGCAGCTAGCGCACTGCCGAGCATGCCAGACACAAGGAAGCCCACCGCGTTGGAACCATCACTGCAAGATCGCGGTCGCCTCCACGTCGTTGCGGGCCTGGCTGGGCGGGCGGCCCATCACGCGCTTGTAGGCCCTACTGAATGCGGCTTCTGAGCCGTAGCCCAGCCGCATCGCTACTTCAAAGACTGACAGGCCTTCGGTGCGGAGGATGTCGGTGGCGACGTGCATGCGCCACAGGGTCACGTATTGCATGGGCGACTGGCCCACAAGCTCGGTGAAGCGTGCCGAGAACGCCGAGCGAGACATGGCACATTCGGCGGCTAGGGATGCCACTGTCCAGTCACGTTCAGGTGCGCTGTGTACTTTGGCGATCGCGTGGCCAACTGCCGGGTCGCGCAAGGCACCCAGCCAGCCTTGTTGTGCGTCGGGCGTGGTGTTCAGCCAGCTACGGATGGCTTGGATAACCAAGATGTCGCTCAGGCGGGTGACCACGGCCTCCCCGCCAGGTTGTGGGTCTTTGGTCTCCGACGCCATCAGCGACAGCAGGCCCTCAAACCACGGCCAACCCGTTTCAGCGGCAGCGCCTCGGACATGAATGACATCGGGAAGCATTGCCACCATGAACCGGGCGGCCGGGTGACCAAACTGCACCAATCCACAGATGAGGTCGGCACGCTGGCCACCCCCGCCGTGACGCAGCACGGCGTACTGGCGACTGATGTAATCATGCGGAAGGTCAAACACCACCGGGGTGGGCGTGCCATCAAGATCCCAGGCGGTGTGGCCGCCCCCTCGCGGCAACACCACGACGTCGCCTGCGGCAACAACGTGCGTGGCGCCTGTTGCATCAACCAGCGTGCACGTCCCCTCGGTCACCACATGGAACCACAGGCAATCGGCCATCTCGGGCAGATGCAGACCCCACGGTTCGGTCAGCTCGGACCGGCAGTAGAAGACTCCTTCCATCCTGAGGAAATGAAGTGCTTCAGCCAACGGGTCGGCAATCAACGGGATTTCGTGTGGGGCATCCATGATGGTGCTTTCAGTCGGCATCAACGGTGGCTACCAGCGCCACTGCGAAGACACCAAGGTTGGCGACAGTGCGCAGGGCATGGAAACGGTTCCACGGTTGTTCGTAGTTGTCTCGGGCTTGGCTCAGCTCGCTTAGCGATGTGTCGGCTAGGGGGACAGCATCGAGCGTGTTGTTCAGCGGAACGTTGCCGCCCGCGGTGACACCCAGGACACCAACCACATATGCGCCAGCTGCGGTGAACAGCAGCGCACCAGATCGAGTGTTGCCAGCCCGCCACTGCAAAATCCCGGCGACAACCAGAACGATTGGCGTGCCAACGAACGCAATGATGAACGGCGGGTTGATGATCTCCCGATTGATGTTTTGCATCGTGGTGACATAGGTGTGGTCGTCAACCACACGAGTGCCGGGGATGACCGACACCATCCAGGCGAACCACAACCCCGCCATCAGGCCGGTAACCACCAAGGCCGCCACAGTTGTTGCAGCTGCGCTGCTCATTGGTCGCTCCCCTCGAGGTGAAAGCTGGCCGAGCCGTGGTTGAGAGGATCTCTGATCAAGTCGACCACTCGAGCGCCAGGGCCATAGCTATGGATGGCACCCGTCGGCACGATTTCTACAAACGCAGCGTCAGCCATCTCCAAGGCCCCGTGGCCTGAGATTGCCTTGAGTTCTCCGCGACCAATCAGGTTGGTCACGCTCGGATCGTCCAGCGCCACAAGGCGGGCCCGGCCCTGGAAGTGGATGGTGAACGGCGGTCCTGCTGGCAGACGACGGAACGGGATCGTCACGCCAACGTGAGGGTTGGCTTCGATGTTGCGGGCCTTGCGGCTGGCGGTCATGGTGTGGAACCACAGCGAGGTTCCAACGGCCGAGTAGACCACCCCAGCGGAGTGTGGCCGACCCGCCGGCGACACCGTGGCCAAGGTCATGAAGCTGCGCTTGGCGACGGTTCGGAGGACTCGCCGTGCATGCACAGGGTCGTCGGTGAATGGGGTGGTTGGGCGGTTGATGGTTGCGTTTGTTGTGTTCATGGAATCCACCCTGACAGCCCTCTACCGGATGATGAATACCCATACTGCCCGATTACTTGATCCATCGTCCAGCGTCGGCAACCTGGGCGCGCCGAAGCGCCCGCCATCGGCGGGTTAGGACTGCGGGACTGCGGTAGTTAGGTGAGGAGCGTTCCGTCGGGGCGATAGATGTGGATGTCGCCTACCTCGTCGCGGTGCACCGTGAACCCCCGCTCTTTGAACCGATTGTGCCGCCTACATGCCGGGCTTCCGTTGGCCTGATCGGTGGCTCCGCCCCCAGACCCGTCGTCTCGTTCGGAGAACGGCCTGAGATGGTCGACATCGCAGTGCGACACCGGCACGTAACAGCCTGGCCAATAGCAGTGCCTTGCCGTAAGCCTCGCCGCCAATGCCGCCGAACCCGTGAACAGGCGCATCGTGCGGCTCATGTTGACCACCACGCCGTCGGCGCCCACCACCACCCGACGGACGTGCCCAACAAGCGAGTTGGCCACCGCTTCGGTGGGGTCGACCATGTGCCCGTCGATGGTTGAGCAGCGGTAGTCGTCGCGATGACGGCTGTCGTTGCCGTTGTAGAGCGGGTCAGTGAGCCGAGCCAGGTGATGCTCGTAAGTCTTGACATCCATGACGATGTTGGTGACTGTCCTGGGGCGCTGTGTCCCCGGCGCCGCCGAAGCGGCCTGCATGAAGATGGCGTACAGCGCATCGAAGCGGCGCTGGGCTGGGGTGCGGGCCAACTGGTCGATGGCGACATCGTCGCCAAACTCGGCCCGGGCCTTCTCCCAATCGGTTTGGAACTCGGCCTCGATGAAATGGTCGAACACTTCGCGCATCTCGGCCCCGTCGATGGTGCCGCCCTGGGCCTTGAGCCGCCAGGCCTTGTCGAAGTCTTGAATGAGCGACGCTTTGCGTGACTCGTGATTCTGCTCGGCGTCGTCGCAAGTGCCGTCTTGGTCTGCCCGGTCTAGCCAGTCTTGCACCCACAGATCGAACGCTATGTAGTCCAGGGCAGTGGCCTTGGCCACGAATAGGGACTCGTCTTCTTCGAGCTGGGTGCGCACCCGACGGTTGGCAAACACCCGAGAAATCAGGGCCGCATGACAGCTGCCAATGCGACCCTCGCACCAAGCGACTCGCACCTCTTCGAGCGCATGCAACATGCGTCCGCAACGGCGGCGCCGCCCCGCCTCTGGTTTGGACAGCTTGGCGTGATGGCGGACCATGATGCCGGCATTGGCGTGGCCGTCGTCTCGCCATACCTGGGCGTACTCAATGTCGTCGACCAGCTGCGCCTTGGCAGCATCGAGCTGGCGCCCAACAAGCTCGACCTCACGTATGAGCACCTGGGCATGAGCAGAGCTCAGTGGCGTGGTGCCAACCGACCCCAGCAATGCCAAACCTTCGCTGATTTGGTGCAGCGCATCGGCCGCTCCCCCAACTAACCGTCCGGAATCCATACATCGAACACTAGTTCGACCCTGTGACATTCTCGGCTCCAAACGGCCTGCTCAGGATAGATTTCTGAGAATTTTTCTAACATTCGACCAAGCGAGTTAGCCGGAAACAACGGCGCCCCACACCACGGTGTTGTCCACGTCCTTATCGCTGCCCGCGATGAGCGTCAGACCGGGGCCATGCGCGGAAGAGTCACGGTGACACGCCAGACTGGGCGCTCATGTGTGGAATCGTTGGCTCCCTGGGACTTGAGCTCTCACCAGCAGCATTCGATGCTGCCGTAGATGCTTTGAGCCACCGCGGCCCCGACGGCCACGGCACCTGGTCGGACCCGCAACATGGCGTGCTTCTTGGCCACACGCGGTTAGCCATTATCGACCTCTCCCCCGCCGGAGCGCAGCCCATGCAGTCCGCCGACGGACGCTGGGTGCTGACCTATAACGGCGAGATTTACAACTTCGCCAAGATTCGCCAACGCCTCAGCGCTGGTGGCCACCGATTCAACGGTGACTCCGACACCGAAGTCTTCGTCGAGGCCATAGCCGCCTGGGGGCTGGCCGACACG
>JAUIIS010000152.1 GCA_030431575.1 Acidimicrobiia bacterium
GAGTGCGTCCATGAACTGCTCGAAGCTCTCCCACTCCCAGGTGATGCCTTCAGTCATGGCCGAACCCGGGATGTCTTCGACACCTTCCATGAGCTCAATCAGCCACTCGTGACGATCGGGGGCTGCCGGTGCGAAGCCCACGCCACAGTTCCCCATAACCGCAGTGGTGACCCCGTGCCAGGAGGACGGCGTGAGGTACGGATCCCACGAAGCTTGGGCGTCGTAGTGGGTGTGCACGTCAACCCAGCCCGGGGTCAAGAGCAGTCCGTCAGCATCGATGGTCCGGTCGCCTGGACCGGCCAAACCGGCGTCTTGCACCGCTTGCACCACACCACCGTCCACAACGACATCTGCCATGCGAGCGGGCGCCCCAGACCCATCCACAAGGTTTGCGTTCCTAATCACCAAATCAGCCATGAGCACCTCCAAGATGGACACTAGATCGTAGCCGCCGAGCTCGGCTCGCTAGGGTGTCGACATGGACTCTGCACTGGAAGTATCCCGAGTAATCAAGGCCTCCGCCAGCGACATCTTCGCTGCGATCACCGACATCACCCGTATGGGCGAATGGTCGCCAGAGACCTATGCAGCCGAATGGAACGAGGGTTTCTCCGAAGCCGCCCTGGGTGCCAGCTACACCGGGCACAACCGCAACGGCGATGCCGAGTGGAGCACCGAAGCAACCATTGTTGACTTCGTGCCCAATGAGCGCTTCTTCTTTGACTGCAGCTTCAAAGGGTTTGTGTTTGCCAAGTGGGGCTACACGATCGAACCCGCGGACACCGGGTGCATAGTCACCGAGCACGCCCAGGATCTTCGCCCCGAAGAAGCCAAGGCTCGGAGCGCATCAATCTCGGGCGTTAGCGACCGCGCAGCGCACAACCGCGCCGGCATGGTCGAGACGCTTGACCGGCTGGCCGCGGCCCTCGAATAGCGCGCCCGATCGGCGACTCGGTCGGCTACTCGTAGTAGTCGGGCCGCTGATGGGGCGGTAGCGGCCGCAAACGCGGGTAGTAGGGGTGGCGCAATGGATCGCCTGGCTTGAGCACAAGTTCTAGCCCAGGCGTATAGGGCGCTGTTGGTCGGGTCTTTGGCCGTTCGGCATACACCACGTCTTCACCAAAGAACCGCACCGACAACGTCCGCCTCCGACGCCCGGCGCTGGTCTGGCCGCCACCATGCAAGACCGCCGGGTGCAACAGCACTACATCGCCCGGCTTGATGTCGTACGACACGATGTCCCACGCGTCGCGGTCTGCCTCAATGTCGGGCAACGGTGGATACTGCTCGCCATAGAACGGCAAAGTGGGGTCCTCGAGGACTCGTCGAGGGTCGAACCCGTCATAGACGGTTTGGCGGTGCGACCCCCGCACAAACTCAAGACACTCGTCGCCCGGGATTGGGTCGAGCGTGATCCACATCGACACAAACTGGCTGCCAGCAACGGGCCAATAGGGCAGATCCTGATGCCACGGGGTTGGTCTGGTGGCGTTGCGTTCCGGGCCTCCGTCCTTCACAAACACATGGTCGAAGAGCAGCCAGACTCGGTCTGAGTCCAAGATGTTCGAGGCCATGTCGGCCAGCGGAGAGTCGAACAGCAGCCGCTGGAACTCGGGGGTGAGATCGAAGTTTCGGGTGGTGTCGATGAACTCGCCCGGGTCTCCCGGAAAGAACACACTCTTGCGGCCGCTCCCCCTGGTGATGCGGGCAATGCCCTCGCCAATGAGATCCAACCAGGGCTGTTCGACGAGCTGAGGCAGGTGCACCACACCATCGCGCCAATAGGTTTCGATGACATCGCTGGTGAGGTGTTGTTGCCACTCGGTCGCCATCGTCCAACAATAGTCCTAGCCCAGGCCGCGGTCCCGTGGAACCTGCGGTAGAGCCCGACCTCCCCGCGTCGGCCAGTGTTCGCAGAACGTGCAGTCTCGAAACGGTGGCGCTTGCGTTCTGTGTTAGTCCAAGCCACCCGCTTTCGGGCGCAGAACTAGGGTGTGGCTATGACCATTGATCGTTCTGCCGCGGACAAACTGCTCACCACCACTCGCTCGGTACGAAAGCGGCTGGACCTCGATCGTCCGGTCCCCCCGGAGCTCATAGCCGAGTGCATCGAGGTCGCGCTTCAGGCCCCCACGGGGACCAACGCGCAGAACTGGTCGTTCGTGGTGGTGACCGACCCCGCAAAGCGCGCCGCTATCGCCGACTTCTACCGCAAGGCCGGCGAGATGATGGCTGGGTCCGGCTACCCGCCACCGCTGGAAGAAGGAGACCCTCGCGAGCACGTCATGCCCAAGGTGATGGAATCAGCTATGTACCTCGGCACCGTCCTCGAACAGGTTCCTGTGTTTGTGATCCCTTGTGTGCAAGGCCGCGTAGAAGAGGTCCCCATGGTTGCTGCGCAAGCCTCCACCTACGGGTCGATCCTCCCCGCAGCATGGAGCTTCATGCTCGCTGCACGTGCGCGTGAACTGGGAACGGTCTGGACGACGATCCATCTCTTCTTCGAGAAAGAAGTAGCGGAGCTTCTGGAGATCCCCGACGACTGGACCCAAACCGCGCTATTCCCCGTGGCTTATTACACCGGCGATGACTTCAAGCCTGGTCACCGGCTCCCCGCCGAACAAATGACCCATTGGGACTCCTGGGGTGGCACCCGCTAAGCGATCAGCGCACGCTAGCGAATCCTGCGCGAATGTATGGACTGACCAACCAGCAGGAGCCGCACCATGATCAGTCTCGACCTCACCGGCCGAAAAGCCGTCGTCACCGGCGCTAGCAAAGGAATCGGAGCCGCCAGCGTACGGCTCTTGGCCGACCATGGGGCCACGGTCTCTTTTTGTGCCCGAGGCCAGGAGGCCGTTGACGAGCTGGCGGCCTATCAGCCGCCCAGCGGCGAAGGTAGCGTCGCCGGATACACCGCCGACATGGCCGATGCCGCCTCTACCCAGGCGTTTCTTGAGGCCGTAGACGCAAACATGGGCCCGTGTGATCTGCTGGTTAACAACGTCGGGGCCTCGCCATCACGCAACTTCTTGTACATGACCGACCAGGACTGGGAAGAGCTGCACCAGCTCAACCTGATGTCGGCGGTGCGCTGTACCCGGCATTGGCTGCCGCATATGCGCGAGCAGAAGTTTGGCCGCGTGGTCATGATCGCCACCGGCGCAGCGTTTTACCCTGGTGCAGCACTCATCGACTACGCCGCCACCAAGGCGGCCATGGTGGCTACCTCGAAGGCGCTGGCAGGCAAGTACGGCCCCGACAATGTCTTGTTCAACTCAGTGATCCCCGGGCTGATCCGCACCGACATGTGGGACCGTGCCGCCGGCGAACTCGCCGAAGCAAACGACACCGACAAAGAATCCATCTACGAACGCAACTCCCGAGGTGTGCCCCAGCGCCGCTACGGCACAGCCGAAGAAATCGCCAACGGCGTTGTATTCTTGTGCAGCGACGCCGCCAGCTACATCACGGGCAGCTGCCTCACCATCGACGGCGGCTCCGCTTCCCACATCACTACCTAGCCGGAACGCGCCGAGGCAAGGGGCCAGACCCCCTACCGAGGAGCTGACCGTTGCGGGGGGTGAGGTGCAGGGTCGACGTTGAGGGTCTGACCCCTAAGATGCAACGATGCTCAACCGCCGCGACTCCAACCCGTCGCGACGCATCTTTACCGGCTGGAAAATCGTTGGGACCACGTCGCTGGTTTGGGCCCTGCAATCCATGGTGTGGATCCAGGGCTACGGCAACCTCGCTGTTGAGCTACGCGACCGCTTTGGCTGGTCGAAGACCCTCTTCTCGGTAGCGTTTGCATCCACCCGGGCCGAGGGTGCCCTCATGGGGCCGGCCCAGGGCCGAGCCATCGAGAACTACGGTATTAGGCGGGTCATGCGCGTTGGCGCGGTCCTGTCGGCCATCGGATTCCTGGCACTCTCCCAGGTAAACAGCCCCGCTCAATTCGTCGCCGTCATGTTGTTCACCACGCTGGGCATGACCCTCATGGGCTTTCTCACCGTCACCACCGCGACGGTGCGTTGGTTCGAACGCAAGCGAGCCCGGGCGTTGTCCATCCAAACAATGGGGTTCGCCATTGGTGGTTTTGCCGGGCCTCTCGTAGTCGTTGGCTACCGCTGGTTTGGTTGGCGATGGACCGTGGCCGGCTCGGGTCTCCTAGTGGCCTCCGTGGCATGGTGGGCTGCGTCCATCATCAGCCGCTCCCCCGCCGACACAGGCGAACCAGTCGACGGGTTGACCGGTGAGGCAGCAGCCGCGGCACCCAAAGCAGAAGGTGTACAAGACCGCCACTTCACCGCTGGCCAGGCCATGAGAACACGGGCCTTTTGGATGATCTCGCTTGGTCACGGCTTTGCGCTGCTAGTGGTGTCGGCAACGATGGCACATCTCACGCTGTACCTCACCGAGGACCGCGGCTACAGCGCTGGCAGAGCCGCTCTCGTCGCAGGGGTCGTGCCAGCTTTCCAGCTCGTGGGCACCGGATTGGGCGGCTACCTCGGTGACCGCATCAACAAGCGCCTCATCGCGAGCGTGGCCATGTGCTTTCACGGCGTTGGCCTGCTACTGCTTGCGTGGGTCGATCACTGGGCAGCCGTAGGCGCATTCGTGGTCATGCATGGCCTGGCGTGGGGCGCCCGTGGGCCACAAATGCAGGCCATTCGAGCCGACTACTTCGGCTCGACATCGTTTGCCAGAATCATGGGATGGTCGGCCATGATCGTGACCACCGGATCTGTGGTCGGCCCAATGATTGCCGGCGCCTTGGCCGACAGCACCGGCAACTACAAGCTGGGCTTCACCATCATTGCCTGTCTCGCCATCAGCGGCGTCGTGTTCTGGGTTCTGGCCACCCCGCCCGCGTTGGACACAACGCACACGTCCAACACCAATTTGGAATCTCACGACAACCAAACGTCCTAGCCAAGCTCGTGCCTTACCGCACTACCACAGGCCTGGGGTGCGGACGAAGCATAATGGCCACATGACCAGCGCCGCCTCAGACCACTATGACTTCATCATCGTTGGCGGTGGCTCCGCCGGCTGTGTGCTGGCCAACCGTTTGAGCGAAAACCCCTCCACGCGAGTCCTGGTGCTCGAAGCGGGTCGCCCAGATTGGCGTTGGGACGTCTTCATCCACATGCCGGCCGCATTGACCTACCCCATTGGCAACCGCTTCTACGACTGGAAGTACGAAAGCGAGCCCGAGCCACACCTGGGTGGACGCCGCGTCTACCACGCCCGGGGCAAAGTGCTCGGCGGCTCCTCCAGCATCAACGGCATGATCTTCCAACGCGGCAATCCCGCCGACTATCAACGCTGGGCGCAAACACCAGAACTGGCCCAGTGGGACTACGCCCACTGTCTGCCGTACTTCAAACGAATGGAAAACTGCCTCGCCGGACCAGACGAGTGGCGTGGCGGCAACGGCCCACTGATGCTCGAGCGTGGTCCCGCAACCAATCCGTTGTTCCAGGCATGGCTTGAGGCTGGCGTTCAGGCTGGCTTTCGACGCAGCGACGACGTAAACGGCTACCGCCAAGAGGGCTTCGCAGCCTTTGACAAGAACGTTGTCCGGGGTCGACGACTCAGCGCAGCGCGGGCGTACCTGCACCCGGTGCTCCACCGGGACAACCTCCAACTCGTCACCGGCGCTGAAGTGGGAACCCTTCGCTTCGAAGGGAACCGTTGCGTGGGCGTGGACTACCGGCATCGGGGTCGCAAACGAACCGCAACAGCTACCGAAACCATCAGCTGCGGAGGCGCCTTCAACTCCCCAGCGCTGCTGCAACGCTCAGGTGTGGGCGACCCTGGCCATCTTGCTCAGCTTGGCATCGACGTGGTGGCCGATGCCAAGAACGTTGGCGAGAACATGCAGGACCATCTTGAGGTCTATATCCAACACGCATGCAAACAGCCGGTGTCGATGCAACCTCACCTGGCCAAATGGCGAGCACCTTGGATAGGACTCCAGTGGCTGTTCCGCCGTGGCCCGGCGGCAACCAATCACTTTGAGGCTGGCGCGTTCGTGAAGTCGAACCCCGGCGAGGCTTACCCAAACCTCATGTACCACTTCCTTCCGATTGCGGTCCGCTACGACGGGTCTGCACCCAGCGAAGGTCACGGATACCAGGTGCATGTTGGCCCCATGTATTCCGATTCGCTTGGCTCGGTGAAGATCACTTCGGCCAACCCACGGGCAAAGCCAGCGCTGCGGTTTAACTATCTCTCTACGGAACGTGACCGTCGAGAATGGGTCGAAGCCATCAGCACCACCCGCCGTATCCTCTCCCAACCTGCCTTCGAACCTTTCGACGGCGGTGAACTCACCCCCGGGCCGCAAGTGCAAACCGACGCAGAGATCCTCGACTGGGTTGCCCGCGACGCCGAGACTGCACTGCACCCGTCGTGCACCACCAAGATGGGACCGCCCGAGACCTCAGTTCTGGACCCAAGCTCGTTCGAGGTCTACGGCACAGAAGGGCTCCGCGTTGTCGATGCTGGAGCGCTACCCATGGTGACAAACGGAAACATCTACGCACCCACGATGATGCTTGCCGAACGGGCCTGCGACCTCATCCTTGGCAACACGCCGCTCGCACCTGACGACGCCAACGTGTACCTTCCCGAAACGTAGCGAGCGAATAGCTGGCCCACTACCAGCAGGCAAGACCCCACGTCTGCACCGCCCACCGCGCCTTCTCCTTTCTCGGGCTCCAATCACGTGCAACGAATGCCAAGGAATGTTGCTTAGCTAGTGACACTGCCTCTGAGACGTAGCATGATGTCGGCAAGCGAGTCGACGGCGGAGGTGCCAGTGACACGAATTGGCCTGGTGCTTGGGGCTGGCGGAGCAACAGGGTTTGCATTCCATGCCGGGGTGCTCGCGGCCATGGAGGTAGACACCGGTTGGGACCCTCGCACCGCCGAGGTCATCGTCGGCACTTCAGCGGGAGCCAGCATCGCTGGCATGCTCCGCGCTGGGGTCACGCCGCGAGCGATGCTTGACCGACAGGCTCAGGTGGCAACCGACCCCGAGACCATCGAACGCTTGACGCGCTGGTCCAACCGCCTGCGGCGCCCAAGTGCTCGTTGGCGCCAACCCGCAGCGCCTGGCTTGGCCTTCCGCGAGTTGTCCCGCCCATGGCGCATGCGCCCAGGCCACGTTGGCGCCGCGCTGCTCCCCCGTGGCGAAGAATCCACCGAACGCATCGGGCTGCGGCAACGGTCGCTTCACGGCAGCGACTGGCCAAAAGATGTGCTGTGGATCTGCGCGGTGCGCCTGCGAGACGGCGAGCGCACCGTCTTTGGCCAAGGCGAGCAAATCACCGACGTGGGTACCGCAGCAGAAGCCTCCAGTGCCATCCCTGGAGTCTTCACGCCTGTGGAAATCGGCGACGACGAGTACGTAGACGGCGGCCTGCATTCGCCCACCAACGCCGACCTCCTGAGCGATCAGCGGCTCGACCTCGTTGTCGTGCTTGCCCCGATGTCAAGCCGTCGGTCGGCGTCTCGCACCAGCGCCGACGCAGCACTTCGGGCGTGGAGCGCAGCACGCCTCGACCGCGAACTTGTGGTGCTTCGACGCAAAGCGCACCGGGTCCTGGTCCTCGAACCAGACGCCGAGCTGGTCAAGTCCATGGGCCCCAACGCCATGAACCCAACCCGCATAGCCACCACTATTGCTGGCGCTCCAGCCTTCACCCAACGGATCCATACCCACGCCCGCAACAGCGACGCACTCAGGGTTCTTGCCACAGCTGCTGAGTCCCAGACCAGCCCTCCAGAGCGATCATTTCCGGCCACCTAGCGCCCGGTCTGGTGAGCGCGCTGGATAATTCGGTGGAGCATGGCCATGTCCAGAAGGCGTGGTTGCCTCGGGCTCGCCACAAGACCACCGCCAAGCTAGTCGATGTCGAACTGGGAACCGAAGGCGGTTGCGGTGAAGGGTTGGTCGAGGTCGACAAGGCCACGATCGAGGAGATCGACCCACGTATCTACCCGCCCAGCTGACTGTGCCCAGACTTGCCGAGTGGCGGGGTCGTACGCGTTGAGAAGGTGGGCTTTGCGAGTCGCCAGAAAGGCCCGCAGCCAGACAAGCTCATCAACCCCAGACGCGGGCGAGCCACCAACCTCGGCCGACGCCTCCAAGGCCAACGCGGGAAGCCCATCGGGGTCGTCGCCAATGCCATGCTGGATAGCAGTACCGAAGATGGCGGCTCGACTGAGCGGAAGCTCCAGGCCAAGTTCGTCTGCGACAGCCTGACTAGGGAAGAAGTACAACTCGTCGACCACAGCATCTTGTGCCTCGCGCATTGTTGGATCTTGGGCCTGCGCAGCCCAAACCCGTTCGAACCCGACGAGGCCAGACACGTCCGGGCTCCAGGCTTCAGCGAGGCGGCGCAGCTCGGGCAAATATTCCACCAAGTCATTGCCAGGGTTCGTGGCCACGACCCGCTCTACGACCAATACAAGATCCCCGGTACCCGAAGTGAAACCGGCTCGGCCAGCCGTGATTCCGCGTCCGTCACCGAGCGCTTCGGCGTAGCCGTATTGCAGTTCGGTGGTGCTGTTCTCGAAGTACGAGATCAGCGCGTCCGCGCGCGGCCGCCAGATCGCCTCAGGTTCGCTTTCTGTGCGGGGCGAGGGCGTAGGCACAGGCGTGGATGTGGGCACCGGCGTCGACGTAGGCAGCACGAGCGGCGTCACCGTTGGTACCGGCGTCGGC
>JAUIIS010000507.1 GCA_030431575.1 Acidimicrobiia bacterium
ATCTCCATTCGGTGTTGTGTGCAGCCGGTTATCAGGTGCGGGAAGTCGGTTGCGGGGTCTGTTCAGTTGTCGCCGAGGTGCACGAAGGGCAGTAACCCCAGTAGGCAACCTCGGCCTCGTCAATGTGAAATCCGTGATCGTCTGCGGCGGTCAGGCACGGGGTTTCTCCCACCGCACAGTCCACATCCACCAACTGACCGCACTCGCGGCAGATGAGGTGGTGGTGGTTGTCGCCCACCCGGGTTTCGTAGCGAGCTGCATCTCCGGTGGGGTTGATGCGCCGCACGAGTCCTGCCTGTTCGAGGGTGGTGAGAGAGTCGTACACCGACTGCCGCGAGATGGTTCCCAGGCTGGCGCGCACGGCGTTGAGGACGTCGTCGGCGGTGGCGTGGGGCTCATCGTTTACCGCGCTGAACACGGCAATTCGCTGCGCGGTGACATGTAGCCCACGAGAACGCAGCGCCGCTGCGACGTCAGTACTCATGGCCACCGACGAAGATTAAGTCCAAATTTGGACTTTCTCAACTTGAGTTCCGGGCCAGGGAACCGGCCTACGCTGGCACGGTGAACTCAGACGTCCTGGGCATGGCGGTCGGGGGCGTCGGATGGCGCAGCGTCGAGGACCGACGCGCGTTGGGCCGACGCGCTCGTACGGCGATGCCTCGCTCGAATCTGGCCGAATTGGCCGGCGCAGCCGATCGGGTGGGCCGCCCGGACCCCGTGCAGGTGCTGATTGACCAGGAAGCCGCTCGAGTTCCAGCGTTGCTCCCCATTCGCCACGCACGAATGGCGCAATCACCATTTGCCTTCTACCGCGGCGCGGCCGCCATCATGGCCGCGGACGTGGGAACCGTTGCCTCAACTGGCTTGTCGACCCAACTGTGTGGAGACGCCCATCTGGCGAATTTCGGCCTCTTCGCGGCTCCCGATCGAAACGTCGTTTTCGACGTCAACGATTTCGACGAGACCAACCCCGGGCCCTTTGAGTGGGATCTGTTTCGGCTCGCCGCCTCCTTTGTGGTGGCAGCGGACGACAACCAGTTCCCACGCCAACGCGCACATGAGGCTGTCGTATCGGTGGTGCGCGGATATCGAGACCAGATGAAGCTCCATGCGCGGACAACCGAACTTGCCAGTTGGTATTCGCGCATCAGTGTTGAGGCGTTGCGGAAATG
The DNA here is from genome assembly GCA_030431575.1 of Acidimicrobiia bacterium. Taxonomy (GTDB): domain Bacteria; phylum Actinomycetota; class Acidimicrobiia; order Acidimicrobiales; family UBA8592; genus JAUIIS01. Next base: position 1,176 of record JAUIIS010000507.1, read on the forward strand.
GGCCTCGAGCGAGGGTCGGGCGGCTAAGTCGACAGTGGCGCAGTCGGTACGCAAGGCGGAACAACGCGATGTGTGGTCGGCCGTCGATTCCATGACGGTGCGCAACGGGGATCATCGCGAACTCGTGCAGCAGCCACCGATGATCATCCGAGTTCCCATGGATGGCGATGTTGCGCAACGACTCGAGCAGCTCTTGGAACTGTATGCCTCCACGTTGGCGCCCGACCGAGCACAACTGCTCTCGCGCTACCGCATTGCTGACTTTGGTCACAAGATCGTGGGAGTTGGTAGCGTCGGATTACTCGCGATGGTGGTCATTCTGCAAGGTCGTGATGTCGACGATGTCTTGGTGCTGCAAGCGAAGGAAGCCGTTGCCAGCGTCTTGGAACCATTCAGTGGAGTATCACGTTTTGCCGAGCACGGCAGACGTGTGGTGGTGGGTCAGCAGGTAATGCAG
>JAUIIS010000153.1 GCA_030431575.1 Acidimicrobiia bacterium
GAATCTCCTATGCGGCACTTGACGGCAGCGGCGGCGGCCAACTGGCGACAACCGGCGCCACTGTTGGAGCTCCGGTCGGCCTGGCAATCGATACCGCGGGCGGCAGAATCTACTGGGGCAACACGTTGGACAACACCATTGGTTCTGCTCTGTTGGACGGCACTGGTGGCGGCATGATGCTTCCCACGGGCGCGGGCGCCATTGATGCGCCGCTTGGTATTGCGATCGATGCCGACGCTGGGTACCTGTACTGGACGTCATTCGTGGCTCCGAGCGCCATCTCCCGCACCAACTTGGATGGCAGCGGCCAAGGCGTTTCCCTTGACGCGGTCGGCACGGCTGGCGCCGACGTGACAGGCCCGTACGCGACAGCGGTCTTACGCACACCAGCGGCGTTAGCCAATCCGGTGGTGACCTCAACTGCTGCCGGGCAGTACACGTGCAGTTCGGGAACCTGGGCCGACGATGCGCCAGGAGCAAACCTGTACCGAGCCCCGCAATCGATCACTTATCAGTGGACAAACGAAGCGGGCGATATCGCGGAGGCTACTGCGGCCGACTACACGCCCACAGCCGACGGCACGCATGGGTGCAGGGTCGTGGCTACCAACCATGCGGGTTCTGCTTCAGTGGAGAGCGAGCCGGTGGACGTGATCGTTGATCGCACCGCTGATTTCGCGGTGAGGAACACTACGAAGAAGAAGCAAAAGCTAGCTAAACGTCTCACTTCCCGGGTCAAGATTTCTGCCAACGAGGCGCTTACGTGCAGAGTCGCAGGCAAGGTGAAGGTCCCAGGCCCTGACATCAAGTTCAAGAAGAAGGTCGTATCAATCGGGGCAGATACGACTGAGAAAGTCCAACTAAAAGACACCTCCAAAAAGTTCCGAAAGAAGCTCCGCAAGAAGCTTAAGAAGAAGAAGCACCGCAAGTACGCCAAAGGAACGGCAAGGATCACGATCACTTGCAAAGATCAACTAGGGAACAAGGCGACTAGGACCACTAGTCGTAAGCTCAAGTTGAGGCTCTAGACGACGCGGACCTATCCTGACATTCTCGCTTCGATCGAACTGAACCAGACTCCGTGACCGACCAGATGCCAACACCCCAGCACCAAACCGGCCAAGGTGATGGCGGCATTACCTGGTTCTTCCTGCCCGCAATAGTCATCTTGGTTGTGGTCATGTTGCTTGCAGCTCGCCAAGATGCGACCTCCGAGGTATCCACAGCCCCCGAAGCAACCCCTGAGCAACCGGGCGGCGAGACAGACCCAGGCGAAGGAACCGACCCGGGAGAGGAAACCGACGCCGGGGAAGGAACGGACCCGGGCGAAGGAACCGACCCCGACGAAGGAACCGATCCCGGTGAGAGCGAAACCGTCGAGGCCACGCTCAGCTCGCCGAGCTATGCAAAGACGTTCACGGTCACCAGTTGGGACTGCACGGGCGAGGCGGGCGATCTTACTGTCGTGGGCTCCGCCGACGGCGGCTTCAGCCTCCGGGTTGCGGTCAGCGGCGGCACCGGAACCGTGGCCGTTGACGGTGGGACAGAACAAGACAGTCTGACCTTGGGCGGGACAGTGGCCAGTCTGACTAAGGAGCCTGGTAGCTACACGGCCAGCGGCACGTTCGGCGAGCCCAACCTGGTCGACGAAACCTTCACGCTGTCGGGAACCTGCTAGCGCTGATTGGCGAACCATAGCTGGAGCTGCTGAAACCCTTGGGCCAGTGACACGAGTGGTTTCCAGCGCAAGGCCTGTTGCGTCGACTGCTGTTCAAACCAGTGCGCCGTTGCGAGCTGCTCGGCAAGGAAGCTGGTTATGGGCGGGTCGTCGGTCCGACCGGTGCGAGCCCAGACCTTCTCCGCAGCAGTGCCGCCGGCGCTGGCCAAGGTGCCAGGGACGCGCCGTGGTCGCCAGGTGATCCCCGCCGCGTCGGTGATGCGCTGAAACAGTTCTTGCACGGTGCGGGGTTCGCCATTGGACACCACAAACGCTTGGCCGCCCAGATTAGGGCAGTGGTCGACCGCGGCCACAAGCGCGTCAGCGGCGTTGGTGACATAGGTGGTGTCCATCAATGCGGAGCCCGAACCAACAAGCGCCAGCCGACCCCGCCTGGCTCGGTCGACAATGCGTCCAATCAGCTGGGTGTCACCAGGCCCCCACACAAGGTGGGGTCGAATGGCCACCACCGCCATGTCCTGCGCGCTGGATTGCAGGGCTATCTGCTCGGCGATGGCCTTGGACCGCGAGTAGTGCCCCGAGACCGCCTCGGGCGCGGCGGGCGTGGCTGAAGCACCAACCAGCGCGGTGCCGGTGTGTGCCACCGACGGAGAAGAAACGTGCACAAACCGTTGCACCCCAGCGTCTTGAGCTGCAGCCAGCAAGGCTTCGGTGCCACCAACATTGGTGTCATAGAACTCGTCCCATGTGCCAACCACGCCCACCTTGGCGGCCAGGTGCACTACCGCATCCTGTCCTCTGCAAGCGGCCGCCATCTCGGGTGAACCCAATGCGCCCAAAAGTTCGGTGGCGACTAGCCCCGAAGGGCTGCGTTGGAAGGCCGTTACTTGGTGCCCTGCTCCTTGGAGCGCGGCCACGGTGTGTCGGCCGATGAGACTGGAGGCCCCAGTTACCAAGAGCTTCACAGCTTGGTGAGGCGGCCGCCAGCGAGGGCTTGCTCTGCCCAAGCTTGCACGCGAGCCCGGTCGATCTTGGAGTTGTGTCGCCGGTCCACGGGAAGCGCCGGAACAACAAACACCGCGGCGAATTCGTGGCCGGCTGCGGCGCGGACACTGTCTGCGAGTTCGGTTGGTGCCAATCGGGGCTTGCTTACTCCGGGCTTGGCCTCGACCACGGCTACACACACTTGGTTGGACACCGGGCCGACACCCACCACGGCGGCCAGGCCAACCTCAGGGCATTGCTCGCACCCGTGTTCTAGGCGCACCGGGGTCACCACACCGTCAGCGCCGACAATGATGTCTCGCAGTCGGCCCTCTATCCAAAGGTTGCCGGCACTGTCGAGCTGGCCCACGTCGCCGCTGCGATGCCAGCCAGTCGGCTGCGATGCTTCATGAGAGGTGTGCCACAGCCGGTCGTAGCCAGTGCGCGCGTGAGCCGCCCGAACAACAACCTCGCCAGCCACATGGGGCTGGGCAACGAGTTGGCCATGTAGCGCTCCGGTATCGTCTAGCGGATCGATAGCGACTTCGACGCCCTCGACGGGTTGTCCCACGCACACCCCCGGGCCTCCAGCGCTGGACACGATTTCGTCGAGGGTGATGCTGGCAACAGGGAGACACTCGGTCATGCCGTATGGGGTCGCCGCAGTTGCGTTGGGAAACAGCGCCGCCGCGGACTCGAGTAGTGCCGGGCGCACCGGGGCACCGGCCGACAGCAGAAGACGTACCTTTGCAAACGCTGCTCGGTTGGCATCGGTAAGTGTGTCGGCAGTGGCGACCACGTTGGCCAGCGCCGCCGGAGAGGCAAAGACCAAAGTGGCATCGGCCACTTGTACGGCTCGTCCCAGCGCCGCTGCGGTAAGCGTGGCCGGTGCGGCCACATCCATGTCTGGCACCACCGAGGTAATGCCAAGCGCCGGCCCATACAGCGCAAACGGAGCGAAGGCGGCAACCAGCCTGTCGTGATCACCGATGTTGTAGAGCGAACGCAAGGCGTCACGCTGCGCCATCAGTTGACCGTGGCTGTAGCAGACACCTTTGGATGGGCCGGTGGCGCCCGAGGTGAACACGACGGCTGCTGGATCGCCGATGGTTGGCACCGGCGGGGCCGGGTCTGTGGTTCTTTGCAGGGTGGGTAGGTCTGTGGTTGCTCCAAGCAGCGACCGCTGTTTGGATGAAAGTGCGGTGGCCCCTATGCGTTGGCCCGGCCAGCGCAGCGTCTTGGCCGCAGCTAGTGCCTTGGGGATGCCAACGATGTAGGCAGGGGACGCGGCCTTGACGGCCTGGCTCATGCCTTTTGGGCCAAGGCCAGCATCGACAAGCACGGCAACGGCGCCGGCGCGCCAACAGCCGTAGAGCGTGGCGGCGAGGTCGATGCCGGGTGGCACCAGGACCGCAACGCGATCTCCTGGCTGCACCCCTGCCGATGCCAGACCTGCAGCGGTGCGCTCGACGAGGTTCGTGAGTTCGCCAAACGTCGCGGAAAGGGAAGGGTCCTCCATTTCGGTGATGGCGATGCGGTCGGCTGGCGCTTGCTGTATGTCGGCCAGGGTCGACGGAACCTCCAGTGACGAGGTAAGGACGGGTCGGGGGCGTTCGGTTGGCTCGACCTGTTCGCGTGTAGGCAACGTCTTGACCCAGGCAAGCGTGGCCGCAGTGGTATCGGCGTCTTCGGACACGAAGTGCCCGGCTTTGGCGTATCGGTGCACGTTGGCGTGAGGCATACGCGCTTCGAGGTCGTGGAGGTACAGGTCCGAGAAGATGGGGTCGGCCGAGCCCCAAAGCAACAACACCGGGTGGTCGCTCAGCAACCGGAGACCCGCAGCCACTGCATCGAGCGTTTCTGCGCTTGGATGCTCGGCCGAAAGCGGGATGTCGGCCACAAACTCGCGGATGGCATGACGGCGGCTGGCTTGGTTGTAGGGGGCCAGGAACCCTGCCTTGACGTCAGCCCCAAGCCGGGGGCGCGACATTTCTAGGGCGCCTCGAATGAACGTTGTGGTGGAGACGGTGACGCCTTGAAGCATGGGCCGCGAGCGAACCAAGCGGATGAGGCTGGGAGCCGGTGAGCCAGCAGGCTGGTGCACGGCGGTATTCATGAGCACCACTCCCCTGCACTGCTCGAGGTGCTGAAGCACCCAGCCAAGCGACACGGGGCCACCCCAGTCGTGGGCAACCGTTACCACAGGGCCGGCGATGCCCATGTGGTCGGTCAATGCGCAGAGGTCTTCTATGCGGGTGGCGAGTCGCCGGACCTGGCCGGTGCGTTCGGAGAATCCCATATCCAGCTGGTCAACGGCCACCACGCGCACCTTGGCGGGGGCGTCGCGAAGCAGCTGACGGAACAGGTAGGACCATGACGGGTTACCGTGCACGCACAACAGCGTGAGGTCTGGATCGGGCTCTTGGTTGTCCAAGATGTGCCAGCTCCGACCTACGCCATCTATAGAGGGCACCTGCACCAGCCTTGACCAGCGTGGGTCCAGCCCAGTGAGTCCGGGTGGGGGTAGTTGTGCCGGGGCGGTTGGCGCCGCTACCACCGGATGTCGATGACGCCTGCGTTGAGGCCCGAGCCTATGCCCATGCACAGCACGGTGTCGCCAGGTTCGAGCGTGTCTTGCACCGAGGCCAAAGTGATGGGGATGGCGGCGGGGCCGATGTTGCCGTAGTGCGGGAACGACTTGGGCACCCGGTCTGGGTCGATGCCGAGCACATCGAGCATGGCGTTTGTATGGACTTCTGAGACCTGATGCAAGATGTAGCGCGAGCGTCCGCCCCAGACCTCGCCAGCGCCCGCGGCGTCCCAGGCCAGCTTCACAAACTCGGTGCCGGCTTGGAGCAACGCGCCGGTGTCTGTGGTCATGCCTTGGAGCGAACCAACGCAGAGTTCGTGGTGCTGGGTAGCGGCCCGGAAGAAGCCGCCGAGCATTTGGTGACTGCCAGGGTTCTTGGAGTGGCGGCCTAGCACGGTGGCGGCCGAGCCAGAGCCCAGCGTGAGCGTGGCAAAGTTGGCAAGAACATCGCCCAGCTCTTCGCCATTTTCGAGGAGGTGATTGATGGTGTTGTTGTAGATCTCGGTGGTGCCTTCGCCATCGACCACGAGCGCGTACTCGATTTGGCCGGCGTCGATCATGAGCCCAGCTACGTGCATGGCGTTGAGGAACCCCAGGCATGCGTTGACCAGGTCGAAGTTCATGCACGTTGTAGGTAGGCCCAAGGTGTCGTGCACGGTTACTGCGCTTGAGGGCTCGAGCCGCTGGCGGCAGACGCTGGAATCGATAAGCAGGCCAATTCTGGACCGGTCGATACCGGCAGATGCAATGGCGGCTTCGCCGGCCATGGCTGCGGCGTCGGTGAACGACACGTCGTCTGGCCATTGGCGGCGTTCGCGGATGCCAGCGAGTGACTCCAGGAGGCCGGCGCGGCCGATGCCCCGTTCGTAGAGAGGAGCAAGGCGACGATCTACTTCGTCGGAGCTCAGCACCAACGGGGCCTCGCACGCTTCCAGGGAAACGATGGCCACATCGTCGAAGCTGAAACTGTTGTCGTCTGTCATGAATCCTCGATCGATGCGAAAGCTATGTCTAGCGTATTGGCGCCAGGCATCGCACAGATGGCCATCGCCGCCAAAATGCGTACGCAGATCTTGGACGCTCACCGAGCGCGCGAGGTCACAATAAATAAACATTCATATGAATGTTGACAGCAGCGGGGACCGCCCCTACCGTGCAGACATGCCCGCAAACGGCCAAGGTTTCCTGGACTCCTACCTCCCTTACCTGCTGCGCCAAGCCGACCAAACCCTCTCGGCACCGTTCTACGACACGCTCAACCATTACGGCGTGGCCCGGTCCGAGTGGCGCGTCCTCGCAGTACTGCACGAACTCGGCGACCTCGGGGTCAAGGACCTAGCCAACGCCGCACTCAGCCCACAGCCCACGGTTACCCACGCGCTGCGGCGGCTGGAAGCGCGCGGCCTCGTGATCCGCACGCAAGGGACCCAGGACAAACGACAGCGCCTGGTTTCGGTCACGGCCACCGGCAAAGAGCTCACCCAGAACCTCATCAACCAGGCAAAGGCGCTTGAAACCGACCAGTTGGCCCAAGCCGACGACCTCACCGATCTCATCGCCCAGCTCAAGTCCCTCACCGCAACCGTTGAAGCAAGAAGCCAACAACTTGCTCAAAACGCCACGCAGGCCGGGTGACCGCCAACCCTCGACAGGAGGCCCGAAGTGCCCGACTACGACCCCAGCCCCCAACAGCGCAGGCCCTTCAGCTTGAGCCAGTGGATCGACGACCATCGCCACGAGCTCACGCCACCCGTTGCCAACAAACAAATCTGGCGAGAAGCCGACATGATCGTGATGATCGTGGGCGGCGGAAACGAGCGGTGCGATTTCCACGACGACCCTCGCGAAGAGTTCTTCTACCAGATCAAAGGCGACATGAACCTCGCTATTTGGCCCGGCCCGGGCGTCGAGCCCTACGACATGCCCATCCGCGAGGGCGAGATCTATTTGCTGCCCGGTGGCGTGCGGCACTCGCCTCAGCGTCCCGATCCTGATTCCATTGGCCTCGTTGTCGAATACCAACGCAACCCCGGCGAGCTAGACGGATTCGAATGGGCGTGCTTCCAGTGCGCGCACCTGGTGCATCGCGTAGAGGTGCAGGTGCAAGCCATCGACAAAGACTTGCCCCCGCTCTTTGATGCCTTCGACGAGGACAGATCGGCCAGAACGTGCCCCAACTGTGGTTCGATTCATCCTGGCAAGGCGGGCCGCCTGTGAGTTCCGCGCCACTCAATGCCGAAGCGCTGGACGCAGCCGACCCACTGGCGCATCTCCGGAACCAGTTCGAGATTCCTGACGGCATCTACCTGGTGGGCAACTCCCTAGGTGCGCTCCCCCGGCGAGCCAGAGACTACGTCTCCACCGAACTCGACCGTTGGGCCGAGCTTGGGGTAGAGGGGCACTTCACCGGCAGACTCGGCTGGAAGGACTACCACGAACTCCTCACCGATCAGTTGGCCCGCCTGGTAGGCGCCCAGCCAGCCGAGGTGGTGGCTATGGGCTCGCTCACCGCCAACCTGCACAGCCTCATGGTCAGCTTCTACCGGCCCACCAACCAGCGACACAAGATCTTGATCGAACGCCAAGCGTTCCCGTCCGATCACTTTGCTGCCGAGTCCCAAATTCGCCAACGCGGCTTCGACCCCGCCAATTCGCTAGTGCTGGCCGAACCTCGCCCCGGCGAGTCAACCCTGCGCACAGAAGACCTGTTGGCCACCATTGCCCAACACGGCAACGAACTGGCCATGGTTCTGTTGCCAGGCGTGCAGTACTACACGGGCCAGGTACTCCCCATGGCCAAGATCACCGCTGCAGCGCATGGTGTTGGCGCCACCGCTGGTTTCGACCTGGCCCATGCAGCGGGCAACATTCCGCTCCAGCTGCATGATTGGGACGTCGACTTCGCGGCGTGGTGCAGCTACAAGTACCTCAACAGCGGCCCCGGCGGCGTGGGGTGCGCCTACGTGCATCAACGGCACGTTGCCGACCCATCACTCCCCAAGTTCTTGGGCTGGTGGGGCACGAACAAGGCCACTCGCTTCGAGATGAGCACCACGTTCGATCCCATTGGCACCGTCGAGTCATGGCAGGTATCCAACGCTCCGGTCTTGCCGATGGCCACGCTGCGAGCGTCCCTGGACATCATCGACCAAGCAGGCGGCATCGACGCTTTGCGCAACAAGTCGGTCAAGCAGATCAACTTTCTCGACCGCAGGCTGACAGAAACACTGGGCGACCGGGTGCAAAACCTCACACCCCAGGACCTCGACGCACGCGGATGCCAGTTCGCGCTGCAGATCGCCGCCGGCGACGGCAGGCGGGTCTTTGAGGAGTTGGAAGCAGCTCGGGTGCTGTGCGACTGGCGAGAACCCGACGTTATTCGGGTGGCCCCGGTGCCGCTCTACAACTCCTTTAGTGACATCGACCGGTTTGTGTCCATCCTCGACGAGATTG
>JAUIIS010000508.1 GCA_030431575.1 Acidimicrobiia bacterium
CAACGCCATTCTCATCAGCACGCCGATCTATCAGGAGAACGGCTCGTCGGATCGCATCGAACGCTATGAAGCAACCGAAGACGGCCAACCCGCGATCGGCCACTCGCCCACGCGGCAACAGCTCGTCACCCTGCTAGAACACTGCCGCCGCGCGAAGCTGCGCGTCACGCTGATGCCCATTGTGCTGCCCCTGCGACCGCAGCACGGCGAGTGGCGCGGCAAGTTCCGCCCGAGCTACTGGGCGGACTGGTGGGCCAGCTACCGCGAGCATCTGGACTACTTCATCGACATCGCCAACGAAACCGGCGTCGACACGCTCAGCGTCGGCTCCGAACTGCTCAGCACCGAATCGCAGACCGACGCATGGCTTGACCTCATCGCGCACGCACGCGAGCGATTCGACGGCAGGCTCATCTACTCGACCAACTGGGACTCCTACCAGAAGCCCCAGTTCTGGCACGCGCTCGACGCCATCGGCATCAACGGCTACTGGCGTCTGACGGAGTTGCAGCATCCAGATCGGCCTGACCCTGAAGCACTCATGCAACGCTGGAACGGCATCCGTCAGCGGCTCAACGCCTTCGCCCAAGCGCAGAAGCGCCCGATCCTGTTGACCGAGGTCGGCTACCCCGCGACACCCTGGGGCCTGCGCGATGCGTGGAACTGGACCAACGAAATGTATGGCACAGTCGAAGCGGTGCCGGAACAACAGCTCGCCGGCTACAAGGCTTTCCTCGCCGCATGGGACCAGCAACTCGGCACGCACAACGATCCGAACCTACTCGCTGGTGTGTTCTTCTACAAGTGGGACCCCTACTACAGCGGCGGCCCCAACGACCCCGGCTATGGCGTCAAGGGCAAACCCTCACTCAAGCTTCTGACCGACTGGCTGCGTAGCAAGAAAGCTGCCGACGCCGCGCCACCACCCACACCCAAACCCAGTGAGACCGGCGACCCGACAAAGGTGGTACAGCCACCCGCAGACAATCTGCCACAGCCGAAGTAGGTCAACTGTCCATGGTCACGAGTCGAGAGTCACGAAACGCCAACACGCCGCCCCGACTCTGGACTCTGGACTCTGGACAACAATCGTCACACCTCACACCCATGAAGACCCAGTACTACACCGCAAGCAGTTTGGACGGCTTCATCGCCACCACGGACCATTCGCTTGAATGGCTCTTCCCACTGGGCGATATCAACGAGACGGGCTACCCCGAGTTCATCACGCACGTCGGTGCACTGGCGATGGGCTCGTCGACGTACGAGTGGATGCTGCGCCATGTGATCAACCCCGTCGGTAGGCCGGCGGGCACATGGCCGTATCAGCAACCTTGCTGGGTGTTCTCATCACGCAAGCTGCCCGCCATTGATGGTGCGGACATTCGCTTCGTCAGCGGCGATGTAAGGCCGGTCCACGAAGCCATGCGCGACGCGGCGGGCGAGCAAAACATCTGGATCGTCGGCGGGGGCGACCTTGTTGGGCAGTTCTACGACGCAGGCCTGCTCGACGAAATCATCGTGCAGGTCAGCTCGGTCACGCTCGGCAAAGGCATGCCGCTGCTGCCCCGGGCGATCACGTCACCCCCGCTGCGGCTGACATCCGCCAAGGCGATGGGCACCGGCTT
>JAUIIS010000154.1 GCA_030431575.1 Acidimicrobiia bacterium
CGACAGGTTGCTCTATCACAAGCAGTCCCCCATGCTGCGCGGTGACGATGTGGCCGACCTCCAACGTCGCCTAGGTTCGCTGGGATTCGATGCTGGCCGGGTCGATGGGATCTTTGGCCCCGAAACTGCTGCGGCCCTATCGACCTTTCAACGCAACGCTGGCCTTCCCTCTGACGCAATCTTTGGACCAGACACGCACGCTGCGCTTGGCCGATTGGGGGCAGCTCGCAGCGAACACGAGAGTGTGGCAACGGTACGCGAGCGCGAGCGCCTCCGAAGCCATGCACGCTCTGAGATTGCGGATCGACATCTTGTCATTGGTGAGTTTGGCGGACTTGGTGCCGTTGCAGACACCGTGCGGCGCCATTTGGTAGCGAGCGGGCTCCATAACGTCGATGTGGTGAGTCACCCCGATGAGTCCCACCTCGCCCGCGTGTGCAATCAGCTCGATGTCGACGGGTTCTTGAACCTTGTCGCCGCCGACGATCCCCGATGTACGGCCTCATATTTTTCGACACCAGGCTTTGCCTCTCCGGGAGGCAAGGCGCTCGCTGACCTCCTCGCAGCATCCCTGATTGCGCGCGGATTCCGTGATGCCGCAAGTATTGGCCAACGGCTCCCGGTCTTGCGCGAGACAAGGATGCCCGCTGTGGTGTTGCGCATTGGAGAGCCAATCCGCCTGCTGCGCTCCGCGCCAGAACTCGCCGAGGCCATAACCAGCGCCGTGAGGGCGTGGCTTGAGGACCCCGCGAGTCAGGATGCGCTCGATCTGGGCGTTGAGAAGTAATCCACAGGCAATGCACCGCTGTAAGTGGCGAAATCGACCACTGTCAGTGAGTTACTGGGCCTTTCGGTCCAAGTCTCGACCTTACCTCACAACTTTGTCCCCAGCCTGTGGACAAGAATCGCGCCGCACACCTCAACCCTCAATTGATACTTGAGGGTCATGCGGAGCTTTGCTACACCAAAAACCAGCTCACGTGTGGTGCCTCGCGCCGGTTTCAGCGCCCAAAGACACCTTTAGACGCGATGTAAACGCTTACAGCGCCTGTCGCGTCGACCTGAGAACCCGAGTTACCCGTAGGCGCACGCCCGGGCGCATTGCTAGCCGCGCAGGATGTCGTAAATACGTTGCAGATCGTTTAGGTCGGCGAATTCGATGGTCATCTTGCCGCGTTTTTCTCCCATGGCCACGCTCACCCGGGTATCGAGCCGGTCTGCCATGTTCTGCTCGACCTCGAGCAGCGCTGGCAGCCGTGGAGTCGGATTTGGGGGTTGGGGTGCCGGCTTGGGAGCTGGCGGGACGCCAAGGCCCTCCCGTACTAGCCGCTCTACGTCGCGGACGCTCAAGTCGTCGCTAACGATGAGCTTAGATACTCGATCCTGCTCTTGACGCGAGGCCAGACCCAGGAGCGCTCGCGCATGCCCGGCAGTAATGGATCCATCCAACAGAAGTGCCTGAACGCCAGCTGGTAGCAACAACAGCCGCAACGAGTTGGCAACTGTGGATCGACTCTTGCCGACCCGCTGTGCCACCGCCTCTTGCGTGAGCCCAAAGTCTTCCATGAGCTGCTGATACGCAGCGGCCTCTTCGAGTGCATTGAGGTCCTGGCGATGCAGGTTCTCGACGAGCGCGTGCTCGAGCGAGGTGAGATCCTCAATCGTACGCACAATCGCCGGGATCGTCTTGAGACCAGCACGCTTGGCAGCTCGCCAACGACGCTCACCCGCGATGAGTTCAAACGTGTCGACGTCGCGCACGCGCACCAAGATCGGCTGAAGCACCCCGACCTCGCGTATAGACGCCGTCAGCGACGAAAGCGTTGCCTCATCGAATTGTTCTCTTGGTTGGAACGGGTTCTCGAGAATCGCGCCTACGGGCAACTCGCGGTACGTACCCGCTCCCGATGTCGCAGCCTCAACCCCTTCGCCCGGGATCAGTGCGCCCAGTCCTCTACCTAGTCCTGTTTGGCGGCCCACCGGCCACCTCCTTTGCGAGCTCGCGATAGGCGAGGGCTCCTCGAGACCTGCTATCGAACATGATGATTGGCTGACCAAACGACGGTGCCTCTGAGAGGCGGACCGAACGAGGCACCACCTGGCGACATACCTTGTCACCGAAGTGCGCCCGAACTTCGTCAACTACCTGAGAGGCGAGCTTTGTCCTGGCATCGAACATCACCAACGCGATCGTGGAAATATCGAGCTCCGGATTCAGATTCCGCTGCACGAGCTCGACATTGCGAAGCAATTGGCCCAGACCCTCAAGTGCGTAGTACTCGCACTGAATCGGGACCATGACTTCGTTGGCCGCAGTCAGCGCATTGACGGTGAGAAGCCCAAGCGACGGCGGGCAGTCGATAAGAACGAAATCGAGTTCATCCATCATTGGCTCAAGCGCCAGAGCCAACTTCCGTTCACGGTTGAAAGCGGGTACCAGCTCGATCTCGGCGCCAGCAAGATCCAGGCTCGAGGGCGCAAGACGCAGATTCTCAACATCTGTCTGCAATGCGCAGTCAGCGAGCGGCACGTCTCGAAGGATCACGTCATACATCGATGAAGAGATCGCCCGAGGGTCCATACCTAAACCCGTCGTGGCGTTCGCCTGGGGATCAAGGTCAACAACCATCACCCGGTAACCCAACTCAGCGAGGCACGCTGCGACATTGATCGTGGTCGTCGTCTTGCCTACACCGCCCTTCTGGTTGGCAATCGCGAGGATGCGAGGCAGCGGGTTTGCCGAAGCTGGATGCTTATGCCCCAGAAGCCGATCTCGAGCCGAGGTATCGGTCACCGGGGGTGGCGCTGGCGTTGACGCCAGTTCGGTTGGCAACGGAGTTTGGCTCCCCGGCGCACCGGTTCCGCTGGATGCATCATCTCCAGCACTCGATCTATCCCGTACTGACTCATCGGTCGAGTCGGCCGATTGCACGTTGGCTGACCGCTCAAGCGGCGAAGACCCCGATCGAAAACCAGGTCCGTTCGCCGGTACATCGGACTCATTGGTCACGATGCCGCTCCCTTCACATTGAGGACCTCAAGGCCCTGCAAGAACGTAGCGAGCGTAGCAGTTCCACCTCCCCCCTCACAGGGGGTCAGCACAATGTTTCACGTGAAACACGCGCTTTTGCCTAGGTGTGACAACCGAGGAACAACTTGAGGACAGGTCGAGCCGGCCGCACCGATCACCGAATCGGCCACATTGGCCACGAGGTCGGCCTGTCGTCCTCGACCGTGCAAAGCATCCAGAACCGTGCCGGAGTCGGCCAGGGCCGTGTCGGCCCTGGCATAGCTACAGCCCTGCACCGTCTTTGGGGCTTGGGCGGTCTTGAGACGGCAAGCTGACTCGTCACCGGGCCCACCGGCGTGGGGTGTTCCACGTGAAACATCTTGGATTCCACTGAAACTTGACCGCCTTTTGCCAATTGGCGTCGCAGAGCCCAGGGCACGCGCCGACCCTTCATGCGATACTGCGACCATGACGTGGGCCGATATTGAGGATGTCTTGAGCGAGGCGCGGCGCCGCAACTTCCTGGGAAGGCTGCCCCTCTCGGCCCATGTCGACAACGCCGCGGTATTTGCTCAAGCGCTTGAGCGTTTCGGCGCCACCAAGATCGTCGACCTGGGTTCGGGTGGAGGGGTGCCGGCCCTCATCATCGCGGCGTCGCATCGGGACTGGGATTGGCTGCTTGTGGAGCGTGGCGAGCGCAGGGCGGAGTGGCTGGTCGAGGCTGCAGAGCAACTAGCACTCCAAGATCGCATCGCCGTTGTCTGTCGCAACGCTGAAGACGCGGCGCGCGTCGACGCCCACCAAGGCTGGGCCGACGCGGTGACCGCTCGTAGTTTCGCACCACCATCGGTGACCGCCGAGTGCGCAACGAGGTTCTTACGCATGGGGGGCCACCTGGTGGTGTCTGAACCACCAGAGTCTGGGCAAGACCACCTGAATCGTTGGGACTCCCCAATCCTCACCGAACTAGGACTTGAGATGGGCGAGCGCCTAACCGAAGGCGAAACCACGGTGCAGATCCTGGTTCGCGTGGGAGAGGTCCAGCCGCGCTATCCGCGTCGACCATCGACCACCAGGAAACGACCGCTGTTTTGACGCGCAAGAGCCCCGACCTTGTGCGATCGGGGCTCTTGGGTTGAACGGGGAACGCTCGTTGGATCTAGTCGTTGTCGGGCTGAAGCACAATGCGCCGGTTGGGATCGTCGCCTTCAGAGATGCTGCGGACACCCGCAACCTCGACAATGGCATCGTGGATGGCTTTGCGATCGGCGGAACCCATTGGTTCAAGGGCCACGTCGATACCGTCGTTGATGACGGTCTCGGCCTGCCGGCGAGCGAAGTCGGCCAGAGCGGCCCTACGCCGTTCGCGATAGCCAGCTACATCGACCATGAGACGGTTGGTGTCGCGTCCGTCGGTCTTGCGTTGGACAGCTGAGCGGCTGAGCTCTTGGATGGCGCGCAATGTACCTCCCCGAGGTCCAATGAGGAGGCCAAGGTCAGACTCGCCATCGATGCTGCCGATAATGACGTCTTCTTCCATGGCCGTCGACACCGAGCCCTCGACACCGAATCCGTCGACAAGACCTTCGAGGAAGCTCGTGACGATGGCCTGCTGCTCATCGAGCGGCACCATTTCCTTGGGGGCACTGTCGTTCACAGCCTCCTCCTTCTTTTTCTTGTTGTTAGATCGTGGTTGAGAAGCCTGCGCTGCCCCGCCGGCTGTAGCGGCGGCGTCTTGGGAACGGCTGGGCTTCGATGATGTCTCACCATCGTTGCGCTTAGAACCGCCGCCTTGGGAGCTGCTGCCCCGCGAGTTGTTGCCCTTGGAGTCGCCGCCCTTGGCGCCGGCGCGATTGTTACGTCCGCCACGGCTGTCGCTCGATCCGCGATTGTCGCCACCTTTGCGTCGGGTACGACCTTTGCCGCGGCCGGATTCCTTCTTTGGTGGCGGAGCCGTGGGGCGGACCCGGGCACGCACGCGTGCCTCGGTCTTCTTGAGACCCATCCACCGGCTCTCGGGTTCCTGGACAACTTCGAACTCGGCATCGTCTCGGGCGACGCCGAGCTGGTCTAGCGCCAATTCTTGTGCGGCTTCGAGGGTTTCGCCTCGTACTTCTACCCATTCCATGATGGCTATTTCTTCTTCCTGTCACGACGTCGCGTGGAGGTGGTGGGTTCCGGGGCTGAAGCCTTCTTGGGAGTCACTCGCTTGGAGGTTGTCCGTTCTTGGCGCTGCTTACTCTCAGGAGTAGAACGCTTCTTTGCCGATGCGCTCTGCGCTTTCGGCTTTGGCTTCTTCTTCGGTGCCGGTCCAGACACTGGGCTACGGCTGCCGTGCTTGCCGCCCGATGTCTTGGATGACCCCTTACGCGCTGTCTGGTTTGCGTTGGACTTCGTTGACTTGCTCTTTGATTCTGTAGCGGCGGGAACGACGACTGCGTCTCCGCTATCTTTGCCATAGACCTGTTTGGTGATGAACATCTGCTGGCCGACCCGGAAGAGGTTGGAGACAAACCAATACACAACGAGAGCAGCTGGGAAACCGAACGAGAAAATGGGAAGCATGAAGGGAAGCACCTTCATGATCATTTGCTGCTGTGGATTGACCTCGGCGCCGGATTGGCGACCTGCGATCTGCTTTTGTTGCAACCAGGTAGTGACGCCAACCGCGATCACCAACAAGAGGTAGGGAAGCCCGTGCCAAATGCTCTCTCCCAGCGCTTGGGAGGCGCTTTCGGAGAGATCCAGACCGAACGACCGCATCTCGGTGTCGTGCGTGAGGTTCTGGTAAAGCGCAGAGTTTTCGCTGAGATAGTTAGGGTTGAACGTGCGATCGGCGAACTCGACAATCTGGCCTGAGTCGCTAAAGCTGCGCTCGCCGGTCGCGAGACCAACTGCCGACACTCGACGAGTGAGCCCTCGAACCACTTGGAAGAGCACCAAGAAGATCGGCATCTGGATGAGGATCGGTAGGCAGCCACCCAAGGGGTTGACGTTGTTTGCCTGGTACAGCGCCATCATTTCTTGGTTGAGGCGTTCGCGGTCGTCGCCGTACTTGACGCGCAGCTTCTTGATTTCGGGCTGCAACCGTTGCATCGCCATCATTGACTTGGTCTGACGAATGGTGACCGGGGCCATCACGGTCATGATGACCAGGGTCAACAATATGATTGACCCGCCGTAGCTGGGCCATAGGTCGTAGAGCCAGCCGAGCAATGATGCAATGAAGTCGTACATGGGGTTCAGCCCTTTGGAGGAATGGGGTCGTAGCCGTGGGATCCGAATGGGTGGCAACGTGCGAGACGTCGCATGCCAAGCCAGATCCCTTTGGCTGTTCCGTGTTCGGCGATGGCCTCAACGGTGTATTGCGAACAGGTGGGAAGGTAGCGACAGCGAGGCGGCCGAGTGGCACTGACCCGCTGATACCAGGCAATGGAGCCAATGACGGCTCGGTTCACAAGCCCTGGAGTCGGCGCAATGCCTTGTTCAGCCATGCGTGCGCCTCCGCCGAAGTGAAGTCGGCACTACGTACGCCAATGAGGTAGTCGCCGGGCGGTAAGTACTGGCTATCAGCCTGGTCGAGCTCGCCAAGCAGTGCTCGGAGCTGTCGGCGGGCGCGATTTCTTTGCACCGCGGTGCCAGCACTGCGGGGGATAGCAAAGGCGATTCTTGGGCGGTCGGTGGCATCAGCATTGGTAGTGATCCATAGCTTGCCGGCAGACGCTCGGGTCTTTGACCTGCGAAGGTCGTCAAACGCGCGTCGGCCGCGCACGCTGTAGATCAAGCCGACAGCTTGGCCCGACCCTTCCGGCGGCGCGACTTCATGATGTTGCGGCCGGCGCGGGTGCTCATCCGCTGACGGAAACCATGTTTCTTCGACCGACGTCGAACGTTTGGTTGGTAGGTGCGCTTCACGATCAATCCTTCTCGGCATGGAATCGCTGCTTGGATCCCTGTAATGCCTAGTCAGTGAGGTTGCCGCGCCCTTCGGCACCGGCGACAAAGCAGCTCTGGCAACACATGGACCGGCAATGGCGCCGCTCGTTGAGCGCAGATCTCCTTGGTGGAGTCCTCCCGTTACGGCCTGCTTGTAAGCGACACCGAACGGCGAACAGACCCACGCTAGAGGCATTGGTTGCCGAACCACAACATGAAGCGCGTGAGCCACACCAGCCGCGCCAGCAACACACCCAAACCTGTGGATATGGCAGAGGCTATGACGACTAAATAGTCCTATCAGAATGCCCAGAGAGCGCCCCTAGTGCAGGTCAGCAGCGTTCGTCAAACTTGATGGAGCCAAGCCTCAAGACTTTCCACAGGCTGTCCACAGTTTCGTGCAGATTATTGTCCACACCCTGTGGATAGATGAGAGTATTCCCAGGTCAGACATGACATAACATGTCCCCAGGTCATCCACTAGCAGCATGTGGATAGCGCTGGTATGTTGCGTCGCCCATGCATGTACCGACAAGTAACCCCGAGCTGCGAAGCGGGGACCCAAGGGTTACCCGTGTCGATCATGTCCGCGCGATGCACCACAACCAGCCACACAACGCCATGTTTTCCACATGTGTGGACGGAACTGTGGAAATACCTAGTAGGAGGACCCCGCGTGACCAACGCGACACAGCTTTGGGACGTATGTCGAGAATCAATTCGAGAACAGGTCTCTGATGGCGTATGGAATTCGACCTTCAAAGAGGCCCGACCCCATCAAGTCAGCGAGGGCGAACTTGTCCTTACTGTGCCCAGCAAGTGGGTAAAAGAACGCATTGAGGGCCGCTATCACCAGCTCGTCCTCGAAGCACTCGATGAAGCTTCGAACCAGCCCGTCCACATGACCATCGAAGTCGAGACGGGCGACCATGATCCTGACCTCGATCTCGACGACGCTGCAGCGGCAGCACTTGGACCCGCGCCAGACCTCATTGATCTACGCGAGCCCAATCGACATCTGCAGGCTGTGCCCAACGCACATACCGCGCCGCCACCGCCGACGAACGAGCGCTACACGTTTGAGAGCTTTGTCACCGGTACCTCTAACCGCTTCGCCCACGCCGCCGCACTATCTGTAGCCGAACGCCCATCGCGGTCCTACAACCCACTGTTCATTCATGGAGACGCCGGGCTGGGCAAAACTCACCTGCTGCAAGCCATTGGCAGCTACATCCACGACAACTACCCAACGTTTTCGACGCTGTACGTATCAACCGAAGCGTTCCTCAACGAGTTCGTCGAAGCCATCCGAACCAATGGCAAGGCCGAGTTCAAGCGTCGCTATCGCGAGATCGACGTGTTGTTGGTCGACGACATCCAGTTCCTTGAGGGCAAAGAAGGGTTGCAGGAAGAGTTCTTCCACACCTTTAACACGCTCTATCAAGCAAACAAGCAGATCGTGTTGTCTTCGGATCGCCCACCCGACGCGATCTCCACGTTGGAGGACCGGCTACGGAGCCGGTTCAAGATGGGCCTCATCACCGACATTCAGCCACCAGACCTCGAAACACGCATGGCGATCTTGCGTAAGAAAGCTGAGCACGAAACCCGGACGGTTCCACCCGATGTGTTGGAGTTCATTGCCAGCAATGTGACCGACAACATTCGTGAGCTCGAAGGGGCGCTCACTCGAGTAAGTGCCTACGCCAGCCTTAACGACCAACCGCTGACCGTCGAGATAGCCAC
>JAUIIS010000155.1 GCA_030431575.1 Acidimicrobiia bacterium
GCCGAGAGCCTGCATCATGAGCTCGTGGCCGCCAACTCCGGGGTTGGGGTCTCGGCTCTGTGCCCAGGGCTGGTCAACACAAACATCCTCGACAGCGAACGCAACCGGCCAGAGCACTACCAGAAGCCGGCCCTCGACCAACCCCAGCCGGACCGCGAACAGATGCGTGCCATAGCCAAGGAGATCTACAGCCAGGCACTGTCGCCTGAGGCCGTCGCCGAGATGGTCCAAGACGCAGTCGAGCAGAGACAGTTCTACATCATGACCGACGGGGTCTTTGACGACGCCATTGCCCGACGTCACCGAGAGGTTGAGAGTCGTAGCAACCCAAGCATGGAGGCTCATCTGCTCGAGGAGCACCTCAGCCGAAGCAGCGACCGGCCCTAACGTCTTAGGACCTGGGTCGGGGCTACCCTGCCGCTGTGGAGCATTTCGATTTGATCATTCTGGGCACGGGCTCGGGGAACAGCATTATCACCCCCGACTTCGATGACAAGCGCGTGGCGATCGTCGAAAAGGGGGTGTTTGGCGGCACCTGCCTCAACAGGGGCTGCATCCCTTCGAAGATGTTTGTCTACGCCGCTGATGTGGTTGAGATTGCCCGCCACTCGTCAAAGCTCGGGGTCGACCTCAGCGTTGACGCGGTGCGATGGAACGACATCGTCGAGCGCGTGTTCAACCGGATCGACCCTATCGCTGACGGTGGCCAGGCATACCGCGAAAGCCTCGATCACGTCACGGTGTTTCATGGTCACGGCCGCTTCACGGGCCCCAAGACCGTGTCGGTCAACGGCCAAGAGATCACCGCCGACCACATCGTCATCGCCACTGGAGCCACCCCTCACATCCCCGACGTAGAAGGGCTCGAACATGCCGGCTATCACACCTCCGACACCGTCATGCGCCTCCCCGAGCTACCCAAACGCCTGATCATCCTCGGTGGAGGCTACATAGCCACCGAAATGGCTCACGTTTTTGAGGCACTCGGGTCTGAGGTCACCATGCTGGTGCGAGGCCCCCGCCTGCTTCGGGCCGAAGACGAAGAAGTAAGCGCCCGTTTCACCGAGGTCTTCTCGCAGCGGGCCAATGTTGTTCTTGGGGCAGCAATCGATTCGGTGCACCGCATCGACACCGGCGAACTAGCGATCGAATACAGCCAGGCCGGGCACGAAACACGACTCATCGCCGACGAGATCTTGGTTGCCACCGGGCGCACGCCGACCAGCGAGGGGCTGGACTTGCACCTCGCTGGCATTGCCTGCCACGACGGGTACATCGAGACCGACGAGTTCATGCGGACCAATGTTCCTGGCGTGTGGGCACTTGGCGATATCACCAACCCCAACCAGCTCAAACACACCGCCAACGCAGAAGCTCGGGTGGTAGCGCACAACATTGCCCACCCCGACACCCTCAAGAAGGTCGATCTGTGGCCCATCCCCCATGCCGTGTTCAGCCACCCCCAGGTGGCTGGAGTAGGCGCCACTGAGCAGCATTTGCGTGGCGAGAACATCCCCTACCTTGTGGGTAGACGCGATCACGGGGGCACCGCCTACGGGTGGGCGATGGAAGACTCAACCGGCTTCGCAAAAGTGATGGTTGACCCCGACACTCGGCTCATCTTGGGGGCGCACATTATCGGCCCGCAGGCGGCGACACTGATCCATCAGATCATCCAAGGCATGAAGTTCGGCCAAACCGTCGACGAACTGGCAGAGGGATTCCTCTACATCCACCCAGCGCTGAGCGAGCTTGTCGAAAACGCCCTCCTGGACGTCGATAACTAGCGCGCTACTTATCCAGGCCCAAGGGCGCTACTTATCCAGGCCCAAGGGCGCTACTCATCCAGGCCCAAAGCGCTACTCATCCAGGCCCAAGGCGCTACTCATCCAGGCCCAAGGCCTGTTGCGCTGTCGTTAGTGCCCAGCGGTAGTCGGACTTGCCGTTGGGGGCACGCATGAGCTTGGGGACCGGGACCCAGTGTTTGGGAGACTTGTAGGCAGCGAGGTGCTCTCGTACTGCTGCTTTGAGCGCGTCGGCATCAAGTTCGACACCCGGGCGAAGCTCAACTACCGCGGTGATTGCCTGACCCCAGCGTTCGTCGGGAATGCCAACCACGTTGGCATCCACCACATCGTCAACCAGCTTTAATGCTTCTTCGACCTCTTCTGGGTAGACCTTCTCGCCGCCGGTGTTGATGCACACCGAGCCACGCCCAAGCAGGACAATAGAGCCGTCGGTTTCGACCGTGGCCCAATCGCCAGGGATCGAATAGCGCACACCATCGATCTCAGGCCAGGTTTCAGCGGACTTGACGGGGTCGTTGTAGTAGCCAATGGGCAACGGACCTGCGAGGGCCAGACGGCCGCGCTCGCCGCTGCCGGGCACGACATCGCGACCGTCTTCGGTGAGCACACGGGTGTTTGGCCCCATCTTGAATCGCGCCGTGGACGCATCGGCCGCAGACCCTTCGAGCTTCGAAGCAAATCCAGCGCCTTCTGAAGATCCCAGCGAGTCGAGCAGCTTCATGGACGGGTTGTGCTCGAGTAACGCCGCCTTCATGGGAGCGCTCCACATGACCCCCGACGACATGATGAGAAAGATCGAACTGAGGTCATATGGTGTCCCGGCATCCTTGGCCCGATCGAGCGAAGCCACCATTGGGCGACTGAACGCGTCGCCGACAATCGTGAGGTGGGTGGCCCGGTGTTTGGCCACGGTCTCCCAGAGCTCGTCGGCATCGAAGCTCTGGCCGGTAAGGCAGATGACCGTCCCACCTTGGGTCAGCGTTGACAGCGCCGTAATGCCAGCAGTGCCATGCATGAGGGGCGCGGCTGCCAACTGACGAGTCGTGAACCCGCGTTCTCGAATAGCACCAGCGGTCGACACAACCTCCTCCGCCGTCTCGGGCACAGCCATCTTCATGCCCGAGAAGGTGGTCTTCATGGTCCCCACCATTTCCTCGTGAGGCCACATGACACCCTTGGGCCGCCCTGTGGTACCACCAGTGAACAGCAACCACAGATCGCGTGGGTCGCGTTCTATCCGCGTGGCTGGCTGGTGTGTCGCTATGGCGTTCCCGAACCCCACGGCCCATTCGGGGACATCGTTGGGCGCTCCAACCTGCACAAAGAGGGCGACGTCGCCCAGTTGGTCGTGTATCGCGGCAAAGTTGTCTGCCAACTCGGCCGAAAAGAACACCGCCTTGGCGTCGGCGTCATCAAGCAGATCACGGAGCTCTTCTGAGGTGTAGCGGTAGTTCACGTTGAACGGTGAGCAGCGTTCCTTCATGGCCCCGTACTGGGCCTCCAGGTACTCGTTGCCGTTGTAGAGGCACAACCCAACGTTGTCGCCTGCGCCGACCCCATTGGCCCGCAGCAGAGCGGCAATACGAGCAGCGCGGTCGTCGAACTGGGCCCAGCTGACCACATTGTCACCCGTGATGAGGGCCTCGTGGTCGCCTATGGAGTCGGCCAGCGCTTCCCAGGCAGATGCGAAGTTGAACGCCATGTTGGTAGACCTCATCTTGGTCGGAGAAATTGCGTGTGCGGCGTGCTCGCGCAGCCGCCGCATGGTAGTCCACCTGCCACCCCTCTATCCTCACCAAGGTGAGCAGCTCATGGGGTCAGGCCTTTCGAATCCATACCTTTGGCGAGAGCCACGGCGGCGGCGTAGGCGTCGTTGTCGACGGTTGTCCGCCTCGGCTTGCCATCAGCGCCGAAGAAATCCAACACGATCTCGATCGACGCCGGCCCGGACAGAGCCGCTTAGTCACCCAGCGCGACGAAGCAGACCAGTTGGAGATCCTCAGTGGTCTCTTTGAGGGGCAGACGCTGGGCACATCGATCGGCATGTTCGTCCGCAACAAGGACGCACGCCCAAGTGCCTATGACCACATGGCAGACGTGTACCGCCCCTCCCATGCCGACTTCACCACCGAGGCAAAGTACGGCATCCGCAATTGGCAAGGTGGCGGCCGCGCCAGTGCCCGCGAGACCATCGGGCGCGTTGCCGGTGGTGCGGTAGCCCGCAAGCTGTTAGCCACGGTTGCCAATATTGAGGTCTTGGCTTGGGTATCGAAGGTTCACCAGGTCGAAGCCGACGTCGACCTCGAGACGGTAACGCTCGCCGACGTAGAGGCAGACCCCACACGCTGCCCTGATCCCACAGCAGCTGCAGCCATGACAACAGCTATCGAGGACGCTCGCAGAGCTGGTGACAGCCTCGGCGGCGTTGTCACCTGCGTGGCTCGCAATGTGCCCGCAGGCCTAGGCGAGCCGGTCTTCGACAAGCTTGACGCCGAGCTCGCAAAGGGAGCGCTCTCCTTGCCTGCAGCCAAAGGCTTCGAGATTGGTTCTGGCTTCGGAGCCACTGATATGACCGGCCTCGAGCACAACGACCCGTTTGTGCCTGGCCCAAATGGCACACCCGTGACCACCACAAATCACTCGGGTGGCGTGCAGGGCGGCATATCTAACGGTATGGACGTGGTGTTTCGGGTGGCTTTTAAGCCCACTGGCACCATTGCTAGCGCCCAAAACACCGTAACCAGAGCTGGAGAACCAACCGTGCTTGCTGCGAAGGGCCGCCACGACCCGTGCGTGCTTCCGCGGGCGGTACCCATGGTTGAGGCAATGGCTTGTCTTACCCTGGCAGACTTGTACTTGCGTCAACAGCAGATGACGGTGCTGGAGTAGTTCGGTGTGGCACCGCCTTGGGCGGATCGCGAATTCTTTTTCCTTTTCGGGAACTTTGGGGTGGTCTCACTACGTTAGCTACACGATGGGACACAGATATCGACACCCGCGAAACACCGGGGCACGACCTCGGCCCGGCAGCGCTCGCCTGCGCCTGGCGGCAGCAGTCGCCGGGGTTGCGCTCTTAGCCGGCGCTTGTGGGGCCTCAGACAGCTCCGGAGAAGCCACAGCGTCGAGCAGCACCACTACCAGCGGCGCAGACAGCACAACCGGCCAGTCTGGCGCAACCAGCGAACAAGCTAGCGACAGCCCCGAAAGCGAAGCGCCTCCCGAAGCAACCAACGGCACCGCCGACGAAGCCAGCGAAGCTGGCGACGGTCCGAGCGAAGCTGGCGACGGTCCGAGCGAAGCTGGCGACGATCCAGTCAACAACAACCCAGCGCCGGATCCGGCGTTGAACCAGCTCGCCGATGTCGAGGTCTTCGACATTGTCAGCGGCGAAAAGGTCAACATCAAGTCGCTGGCAACAGGCGAGAAGCCTTTGCTCTTTTGGTTCTGGGCCCCGCATTGACCGACCTGCCGGGCCGAAGCGCCCGGCGTTGAGCAGTTCGCTCAAGAGAACGCAGACGTACTCACCGTGATTGGGCTCGGCACCCAAGACAGCCTCGGTGAAGCAGAAGATTTTGTGGACGACTACAACACCACGTTCACGATGCTTTGGGACGAGGGCTTCGACAGCTGGATCCACTTCGGCATCAATGGCCAGCCCGCCGGCATCTTGGCTACCTCTGACGGCGAGCTGATCGGCCAGTGGCGCGGCGGCATCCCAGAAGAGGATGTGCTGTCGGCCATAGCAGAGCTGTAACCCCTCGGCCTTCGGCCGAGCATGGATACTGCGGCGAGTCGTCGGGCGGTGGCGCGAACGCGCCCCGCCCGGGCCGTTGCTCGGTGCCTAGAGTGTTGCTCGGTGCCTAGGGTCCTGTCACAAAAGGCGGCTTCACGACAATACCGTCGAGCAGGCCGCCTCGTGCTTCGATCTGTACCCGTTGTCCGGGTTCGATGGGTTGGTCGCTCACGTCAGTGTCGATGAAGGCCAAGGCTATGCCGTGGCCGAGCATCGGTGAGAAGTTGCCTGAGGTCACCACACCGCCAGGTTGGCCATCAACAAGGACCGCCTGTCCGCTCCGTGGGGGTCGGCGACCCTCGACGCTGATGCCGTGTAGCTTGCGGGCCACTCCCCTGTCTCGCTCAGCGCGAAGCGCTTCGCTTCCTTGGAACGCCCCTTTGTCCCAGCGAACCACCCAACCAAGTCCTGCTTGGAGTGGTGTGATCCCCGGGCCAAGCTCCTGGCCATGCAGAGGCAGTCCGGCTTCGAGGCGAAGGGTGTCGCGAGCGCCGAGGCCTGCGGGCGTGATGCCAGCGCCCACAATGGCATCCCAGACGGCTTCGGCATGGCTGACCGGAACCGCTATCTCCACGCCGTCCTCACCCGTGTAACCCGTACCAGCAACAACACACGGGGCATTGCCGAGTTGCACGTGCGCCACGCGAAAACGCCCAACTACAGCCGCGTCACCGAACACGGTCCCGAGGAGCTGGCGGGCCTTGGGGCCTTGCACGGCCAAGATTGCACGCTCGTTGGTGACGTCGACGGCGCTGACTGATGAACCGAGGGCCTCGGCAACTCTTGAAGTGTTGGACGCGTTAGGCATGACGTCAAAACGTTGGTCGTCGACCCACCACACAATGATGTCGTCAAGCACCGATGCGTCGTGTTTGTCGAGCAGGTGGGTGTATTGGGCTCGGCCAGGCTGGATACGCCCCAGGTCGTTGGTCAAGATGCGTTGCAGGCCTTCGAAAGCCTCAGCGCCCTGGACCCGAAGCGTGCCCAGGTGGGAGACGTCGAAGACCACTGCGTTCTCTCGGCAGGCGCGATGCTCGTCGAGTGTGCCCGAGGGGTAGGACAAGGGCATGTCCCAGCCGCCAAAGGGTGTCATCTTGGCGCCAAGCGCTCGGTGTCGAGCGTCGAGCGGTGAAAGGTTCAAGAACCTACCGCCCGCCCAAGCCGGGCGGTAGCGGCGTCGAAGTCTGGGTAGAGCTCCACAATCGCAGAGTCGATCTCATCTTTGACCCCAGCAAGTGGCAACACGTTGAGCACGCCTTGCCCTTTGTGCAAGAGGTCGATAATTTCCTCGCCACTGCGCACCAGCACCGACTTGTTCCCACTGATCACGAGGTTGACGGTTGCCACGTCTTCGCCGAGGTTCTCTTTCAGATAGCTGAACACTTCGCGAACTGATTCGAGCTTGATACCTGCGTCGAGCAGGTTCTTGATGACCTTCAACTCGAGCAAGTCACGGTAGGAGTACAAGCGGCGGCTGCCGCTGCCCTGAGCGCTTTGCAACGACGGCCGGAGCAAGTCGGTGCGAGCCCAATAGTCGAGCTGACGGTACGTGATACCGACAATCTCAGCGGTTCGCTTGCCGCTGTAGCTGTGTTCGATGTGTCCGGTCATTAACGGTTTCCTTCTGTGCGTGCCAAACGCCCCACATCGGCGGAAACCTCAAAAGTGCTCTTGTCCAATCGCCTGGACAACACCCTCGAAATTACGTCGCTGTGACCCCGGCGGCCAAGCGTAGACATAAGCGCGCGCGCCGTCAACGATACTGAGCGTCAACACGGGCAGAACGGGATCTTTAGGGCACACCAAACAAGCCAGCGAAACGCTTAGCTTTCGAAATCCTCGGGGTTCACCGAGTCGATAAAGTCGCGGAATTCCTCAAGAACCTGCTCTTCGTTGCCAGATTCGCCGTCCTCGTCTTCGGGCACGGTATAGCCAGCTTTGGCCAGCACGGACTCCTCGACAAATATGGGCGTTCCGGTGCGAACGGCGAGTGCAATGGCATCTGAGGGCCGGCTCGAGACACTCCGAATCCCGTCGGAACCGTCGAGCTCCAGTTCGGCGAAGAAGGTCTTATCTTCGACCTTTGTCACCACCACCCGTTGCACGGTAACCGCAAGTACATCCAAGACGGATTTGAAGAGGTCGTGGGTCATCGGGCGAGGCGTCTCGACATCGTCCATGGCCAACGCAATGGCGGTGGCCTCCGGTCCACCGATGAAAATCGGCAACAGACGGCCATTAGGACCCGTTTCACGCAACAACACGATGGGTGCCGAACTCGGCAACTCGACGCGTACTCCAACAAGCTCCATCTCGATCACATGAACAACCTAGTAGCACTCACGCACAATTGCCGTGGGCTACGAGCATCGAGTTTTCTCACGAACGGTGAGCTACCGGGCATTCGGGCACCCCAATAACCACCCTTTGTCGCCTCGAGACGCAACGGTCTGCTGACTCGCTGGACCAGCGCCCACCATTCAGTCACGTTCGTGCACCATTTGGCGTAACAGCAACGACCGCAGATCCTCGCCCAAACGGAACAGCTCTCGCAACGCATCGCCGTGGGCCACAGGGTCAGAAACACCGCTGAGGCGCTGCTCGATGAGGCCGGCTTCGCGTTCGGCCGCAACCTTGAACGGGCGAAGGTGACGAGGCCCAATCCCGTGGGTCATGAACCGAGCCACCAGTCGGGCAGCGATGAGATCGTCGCCGCTGTATACCGGCCGACCACGACGCATCTGAGGAGAGACCAGCCCGAACTTCTCCATAGCGGCAAGATCTTCGACACCGATGCCGCTGCGCTCGGTGATTTCTTTTCCCGTGAGCTCGAGGTCACGGTCGGGGTGCTGCATGGGATCAACCCGCGCTACTGCAGCAGGGCCGGTGACCTCCTCGAGATCTTCTGGCGTCAGTTGACCAGAACTCAGGCGTTCGCGGATCACCCGCAACGGCAAGAAGTGGTCGCGTTGTTGGCGCAAGACCCACCGAAGCTGCTTAATGTCTTGTGCTCGATAGCGACGGTATCCAGACGCGGAGCGAACAGGGTCGACCAGACCTTGACCCTCTAGAAAGCGGATCTTCGAGAT
>JAUIIS010000509.1 GCA_030431575.1 Acidimicrobiia bacterium
TTCTTCGCCCTGAAGGTATTGGTACGTCTCGGCCAACTCCTGGCCAATCACCGCAACGCGGAGCCCATTTTCCTCGTCGGCACCGGTAAGAAACCGGCCGTACAACATGTTGGCATCTACGACGTCCAACAAGTCCAGGTCGGCGCTAAGGACCGGTACCGGAACAGTCTGAAAGAAGTCGCGAGCTTCCGCTGAGGGCAGGACCTGCACCCCAGCAATCTCGCCCACACCAGCCGCCCGGTTCACCGTGCTGACGTTGAGGGCGCGCTCGACCGCGTCGACTGGGAGAACGGGAGCTTCGCCGCCGGTGAAGCTCCCGTCGGCGTTGGCTTCGATGAGGTTGGTGCCCAAGCGCTCTAGCGTTTCGCGCACGTTGCCTTTGGCACTCTCGTTCAGGCCAACCGCGGCAACGATGCCTGCGGCTCCAAGGACCGGTCCCAACATGATCAGCAGCGTTCTGACCTTGCGCGCTGTAAGCCCGGCGAGCGCTACGCCGATCAACTCCCGGAACCAGCTCATTCCAGCTTGCTCCCGCCGCCAGCTTCCCAGAACCTGTCTGCGAGAGCGGTGTCGCGCTGGTCTCGGCGCTCGTCAGCAATGATCTTCCCATCGCGCATAGACACGACGCGGTCCATGCGTTCTGCGATTTCGAGGTCGTGCGTAACAATCACAACGGCACGAGATTCGGCTTGGAGGTTTTCGAAGATCTCCATCACCATGGCGGCGTTCTTGGTGTCAAGCGCTCCGGTGGGCTCGTCGGCCAGCACCATTAGCGGATCTGTCACGATGGCGCGGGCGAGCGCCACGCGTTGTTGCTCGCCGCCAGACATTTGGACCGGGCGGTGATCGTGGCGTTCGCCCAGGCCCACGCGCTCGAGCGCGTGGAGTGCCTTGTCGTGACGCTCGCTCTTGGTGAGTCCCCGGTAGAGCAACGCCGTGGCCACGTTGCCCAAGGCTGTGAGGTGAGGGATCAGATGAAATTGTTGAAAAACAAACCCGATCGAGTCCCCACGCAGCGCCGACCGCGCCGCGTCATCTAGGTCGGTGACTTCGGTGCCGGAGACTTCGATGCTGCCTTGGGTTGGGAGGTCGAGACAGCCGAGCAACCCAAGCAACGTGGACTTTCCCGAACCAGAAGGCCCAATGATGGCCATGTAGTCGCCTGCACTGATTTCGAGCGACACCCCGTCGAGGGCACGGACCTCTGCAGCCCCTTCGCCATAGACACGGGCTACGTCGGTGAGGGCAAAGAGTCGCGTGTCGGTGGCGGTGGGCACTAGGGATCCCTAGGTCTCGATGAGCACAAGCTCGTCGCCGCTTAGCCCACTGACAATTTCCACAAAGGCGCCTTCGCTGAGGCCAACCTCGACCTCAACTTGTCGGGTTGTCCTGTCGGTGAGCACTACGCGCACGACGTCCTGGCCGCTGCCGTCTTGGAGAACAGCGGCGACGGGGACGGTGATGACATCGAGTCGTTCTTCGAGGGTCACGTCAATGTTGACGCCTGCTCCGTCGACGGCCTGAATGTCTTCGGTGGTTTCGACCACCCCCTCGTAGGTTTCGTTGCCTGCCTGGTCGACGGTCGCGCTGTCGTCGAGCTCGGAGATGATGCCCGGAACCGCA
>JAUIIS010000156.1 GCA_030431575.1 Acidimicrobiia bacterium
GTCATGGACGCAAGAATCCCGCCGACGCGTTCGACGCGATCGGCTAGCTCGCGATAGGTGCGACGGGTGGCGCCACACACCACAGCTTCATTCTCGCCAAACAGTTGTGCCGCCCGCTGAATGGGATCCTTGATGGTGTACATGGGTGCCCCCTAGTTGTCAGCCAGCCCAGATGTTAGGGCGCCTTTGTGCCCAAGGCCGAACTTGTTCCAGCTGGGCACCGAGGCGAATCAGCAAATCTTCGCGACCCATCCCCGCCACGAATTGGGTCCCAATGGGAAGGTCGTCGTCGGTCCAGTGCAACGGCAAAGAGATAGCGGGGTGGCCTGTGGCGTTGAACGGCAACGTGAATCGCCCAATCAGACCGTAGGTGCGGCCAATGCGCCAAGGCTTTTCCGTGTCGGGGTAAAGCTCGTCTGTGCGCATGGGCGGGCAGCCGCTCGTTGGGGTGACCAACAGATCGAATTGGTCCATCCACTGGCAGGCTTTGGCCGACCAAACCTGCTGGGCGGTTTGGGCGCGGAACACCTCGGCCGGGTCGACCCCTTCTGCTCGTTGCGCAGAGGCCCAGTTGTAGGGCTCGACCTCGTCGGCGGTGAGCGGACGACCAATGGCTTCGCCAAGGCTGGCCACGCTTCTGCGCATGCGAGTCATCCAGAGTTGGCCGTTGACGCGCGACTCAGGACCGAAGAGCACGTCGTCGCTGACCACTTCAACGCTGTGGCCCAGTTCCTCTAACAACGCGGCACCAAGGTTGGCTGCGGTCACGGCCTCAGGATGGATCTCATATTCCGCCCCACCCGAAGTAAGCAGCCCAACCCGCATAGGTGGGATCTCGCGGCCTGGCTCTTCGGTGTACGGCCGGCTGGGCGGCGCCAGGTGATAGAGGCATCCGCTGGTGTGGCCATGCGTCGCATCGAGGACCGCGGCGGTGTCTCTCACCGTGCGGCTGACCACAAGCTCTGAGAGGAGACGGCTGGTGTCGTGGGGCAGCGGCTGGCGACCTCGGGTGGTCTTGAGGCCCACCAAGCCATTCCACGATGCGGGCAATCGAGTCGACCCGCCTCCATCGCTGGCATGCGCCACCGGCACCATGCCCGACGCAACCGCAGCGGCCGCTCCGCCACTGGAACCAGAGGGCGAACGGTCTAGGTCCCACGGATTGTTGGTTGGTCCATACGCCAACGGCTGGGTGACCGGCACCGTACCCAACTCGGGCAGGTTGGTCTTGCCCAGCGTTACCAACCCCGCTTGACGAAACCGGCGGCCAAGCTCGGTATCGCCTGGCGACATGTGCCCCGCTGCCTTCAAGGCCCGGTTGCCGAGATGTTGCGGCGTCCCAGCTTGGGTGTCCCCAATGTCTTTCAACAGAAACGGCACACCCCGCAACGGACCATCGGGAAGGTCGGCACCGGCCTCAGCTCTGGCTTGGTCGAACCGTTCGATGATCACCGCATTGAGCGAGGGGTTTACGGCTTCTATGCGTTCGATGGCCGCGTCGACCAACTCAATTGGAGTCGCTTCGCCATCGGCCACAAGCTTTGCTTGGGCCACAGCATCGAAGTGGGCGAGTTCGTAGGCAGAGGTGCTCATAGCGGCGAAACTACCGGATGAGGTTGCGCGCTGCCTTGCGCACGAAACAGCCGTTCAGCCGCGTAGGGTCAACGCATGGACGAGTCTGTCTGTCCCACCTGTGGATCCGTTGGAGACCAGGCGAGTGCATCGTGCCCAGACTGTGCATCAACCCCCTCCGGCGCGGTGACCACACCTACGGAGCCACCCAAGATCAAGAGCGTGAACTTGCGGTCCTCGCGGCTGAGCGTCTTGCTGGGCATGCTGGGCATTGCCGTGCTCATCCTGCTCGCCGTCGTTGCCGGCTCCGACGACGAAGACAGTCTCTCAACACCAAGTTCGACGCCTGCGAACGAGCTTGCCTCGGCCTGGTTCGGCCCAGCGCCGATTCGCTAGCGAGCTTCTCCGCAGCCACTGCCGCATCCGCATTCACTAACTGATCCCCCCCGTTGGAGCGATGCAGACCCCCCTTGTTGATCGGGTAGTTTGCAGTTGTGAATGGGGAAACATGTTCGGTGTGCTCGGCGGAGCTAAGACCAGGCGCTAATTACTGCACGCAGTGTGGCGCTTCCACAGCGGTCACCGTTATTTCCTTCGACGAAGAGACCACCGGAGGGGGCGCAGGCGAGGCCGATGTTCAAGCGACATCGTGGGCCTCGCGCTTGGTCGTGGCTGGTGGCCTGTTGTCGCTGGTGGTACTGGTTGGGCTGTTCGTGTTCGGCGGCTCCTCACCTGGCGACGACGAGGTGGCCCCAGAGCCCACACCCACGGCAGGGCCAACAGCCGACGCAGAAACCGGGACAACGCCGCGCGAGACCCCAGCCCTTCCCGAGCCCCGGGCTGGCGAACCGTTGATTTGGGACCGCGAACTTGACCTTGGCGAGATGGGGCCGGTGGATTTGGTAGAACACCAAGGGCAACTCTTTCTGTTCACTACGGCGTTGGAGCACCGCTTTGGAGGCTGGTTCGGAAGCGACGAAGCGGGTCTGGCAGCGCATGTGTCAGCGAACGGCGAAACCTGGGTCGACCTCGGTGAAGTAATTGGCCCACCCGCGACAGTGGTGCACGTTGTGGCTTCAGACTTTGGACTCCTTGCCGGTGGCATCGACGCGACGGGAAATACCGCACTTTGGGTCTCCTCGGACGGTCGAACGTGGGATCACCGCATCCTGGAAGAGACACAAGAGGGGACCTA
The DNA here is from genome assembly GCA_030431575.1 of Acidimicrobiia bacterium. Classification (GTDB taxonomy): domain Bacteria; phylum Actinomycetota; class Acidimicrobiia; order Acidimicrobiales; family UBA8592; genus JAUIIS01. Next base: position 2,768 of record JAUIIS010000156.1, read on the forward strand.
TCCCACATACATCTCCAATCTTGCCGCCAACGACAACGCCGTCCTGGTGGTGGGCAGCAGGGGTTTCGGGTCCTACGAGGAGGACATGACTACAGCGGTCCAGGAAGAATTGGCGATCGCTGAGACCGAGTTCAGCCTCAGCCTTGGACCGGACAGTGTTTCTGCGCAGGGGCCACTTGGCCTCGTGCTCGGCTCGTGGTCTTTCGACGAGCTCGGGGTTTCGGCTCCGGAACCGCCCGCCGATTCGGGTGATGCGCCACCGCGGATGTGGCGATCAACCGATACCGAGCTTTGGCAACCAGCGGAGTTACCCGGAGAGAACGCGATCGAGCTGAGCGTCGATGACAGCGGTTCTTTCCAGCTGCTTAGCTGGGGCGATCAACAAGAACTGTGGCGATCCCCAGACGGCCTAACTTGGACTGAAGGCACAGTAATTCGTGGCGCCGACGGCCTCCCAACAAGGCTGCAGGGCTATGAAGTCAGCCCGAGCAGCCAGGGGTTCCGCTATCGCATCGGCACGGAGTCTAACGTCGCGACTCAGTCCCTGGCCGGGCTTCTCCCCGATAACGGATCCTGGTATCCCGGCACGAGTCACGCCGATGATGACGGTTTGGTCGTGACCTACTGGCCAGAAGGCACACCCACCGAGATCGACGCTACCCAGACAATCCTCGTTGTTGAAGGCCACCGGCTCGCGACGGAGAACGGTCGCCTTGAGATCGTGCCGCCCGATGGCCCCAGGTTCGCCGTGGAGCGCTGGGGCCCTCCGGAGAATCTCAGTTATCGCTTCGTCGCCGAAACAGGCTCGTTCGAGTTCACGAACCCGAACGATGGCAGCACCCTGAGCGTGAGCTTGGAAGACTTGAAGCTCCTGGAACCGCACAACCATTTTGCGGTTGCCGACACGCAAATGGCGTACTCACCAGACCTCGTGACTTGGTCGGTTGGTCCAATCGGGGTTTCGACACCGAAAGAAGGAATCTCGGTCTTCGACGTAGCGCTGACGCCAAGCCATGTCGTTGCCCTCGCCTGGGAGTTCGACACGTCGACACAAGCGCCGGTGGGCGCGGTGTGGTCTGCTCCGCGCCCACCTCGCTAGAGCGTTCACAACGCGACGCACCGATGTCGTAGGCAGAGCAGTTCTTCAGCACCCTGCTAGCGGGCGTCTACTGCGCCGCCATCTATCGCAAGGTCGGCGCCGTTGATATGCCACGCGGCCTCGCTGGCCACGTAGGCGACCAGCGAGCCGATGTCTTCGGGTTCGGCGATGCGTCCGGTGAGGTTAGGCATTGCCGTAGCGGCAGCCCATGCCTGCACCTCATCCCAGTTGGGGCCGACGTCTTCTCTTGCTGCCCGCCGCGTCAGCATCTCGCGCACCTCAGCCGTGGCGATCATGCCCGGACTCACCAGGTTCGTGGTGACACCCGTGCCCCGAAGTTCCATCGCCAAGCTTCGGACCAGGATGGGTAGCCCTGCCTTGGCGGCGTAGTAGCCCGGGTTTCGCTGGCCGGGCATGCGCGTGCCCACAGTGCCCAAGAAGACGATGCGGCCCCAGCCTCGGCTTCGCATGCCCGCGACGGCCGCTTGGGCTGCTGACACGCCGACAAGCACGTTGTTGTTCCACTCCTGCGCCCACATAGCCAGGTCGGCGGTGTCCCAGCGCGACCCCACGGGCGCCCCGTGGTTTGCCACCAACACATCGACGGTTCCCAACAACTCCTCGAGTTCGCCCACACCATCGGCGCCTCGAATATCTGCCACGACGGCTTGGGCCTTCCCGCCCTCAGCCACAATCTGGGCCACCACAGCATCGGGTTGCCCAGCCTCGAGGCCGTGAACAAAGACCGTTGCCCCTTCCGCCGCTAGCACCTTGGCGATCCCAGCACCTGTCCCCCGGTAGCTCCCCGTCACCAACGCCGTCTTATCGCCAAGCCCAAAGTCCATCGGCAGAGCCTGCCACACCTCACCCCCAGCCGGGCGGGCGCTAAGGGTGAAGACGGCATGTCGTGTACGTTCGGATGGTGGACGGTGGCGCGTGCAGATCCTGTGGGACCCAAACGCCTCTTGACGCGCGGTTTTGTCCGGAGTGTGGCGCTGTTGTGGGGCAGATAGCCCCGGGAACTCTGACAGCGCTAGTGGTCCCGGCACCTCCTGGAACAGGAGACACACCATCGCCACGCAAGGTCGAAAGCCCCAAGAGGGCGCGGACTGCTGTCGCGCTCGGCTTGGGCGCGCTGGTTGCCATCGCGGCACTGATCGTTGTGACCGTATTGCGCGACACAGCGGACGATGACGCTGCCAACGAGCCTTCCCCAACCGAACAACCAGAGGCGCCAGCGCCCTCGCCGCCGGACCTCGAGACCGGTGGTGCTGAGGACGAAGCACAAGAAACACGAGACGGCCAAGCACGGGAAGACGCGTTGAAGCAATCAGGACCGCTGGTGTGGGAACAGGCTCAGGCAGGTGTGGGGTCGTTACCCCTTGGCTTTGCGACGCTGGACTCGGACGTCTACTCGTTCGCTTCCAGCGAACTCACCAGATCCGGGCGGGTCCGAGGGGTCACTGCCGCAGTGTCCCAAGACAACGGGCTGACATGGAAACAGCTTGGCGAGATCCTTGCGCCGCCGGCCGAAGTGCAACGGGTGACCACCAGCAACGACCGCCTTGTGGCCGCGGGCGTCGTTGGCAACGAGGTAACGGTCTGGGAGAGCACCGATGCGAGAGCCTGGTCTGCCACAACGCTTGACACCGTGCCCGAGGGCCATGCGGTTGAAGTTGTTGCGCTTGAAGCCAACGGATCCAACGTCGTGGTGTTCACCCGGTCCATTCAGGACCCCTTCCGCCAAGTCGCCGAAGCGCTAGAAGCAAGACCCGAGCTTGCAGGGGTGAGCTACAGCGCCGGCTGGACGCCTTCTACCGTTTACGCGCTAGGACCGCTAAGCATGGTTCTGGCCAGCTACAGCGGCCCCGAATTGGGCTTAGACCTCCAAACGATGTCGCTGGGTGTTGACGAACCTCGCCAGCGTGGTTGGGCAAGAGAAGGCTCGGGGCCGTGGGTTCAGATCGACAGGGATCTTGGTGCGATCGAACGAGCGGAAGCCTTTGGGCGGGAGGGCTTCAGGGCAGTTGGCGTCGAGGAGTCGTTCACACGCGCGTGGGAATCGCCTGATGGCAGGAACTGGATACCCGACGAGCGTACGCGCCCTCAGGCGCTGCAATGGCACCTCGGCGCCGATGCTCTGGCGCTTAACCGGTGGGGCGATCGATGGAACTTCTCCTTTCGCAAAGCGGCAGGCGCCTGGCAAGAACTAGAGCTGTTCGACATCCTCCCCGACTCGGCCAACTGGCTGATGACCGATCTTGCCGCCAATGCCACGGCTATCGCCATCGCTGTCAGCGGCAACTCGAAGCAGTTAGAGCCGGCCACAACGACCGGCGTGTTGTCCGTCGACGGATATCAGCTTCGCCTGGACAACGAAGCATGGGAAATCGTGGTGAGCAAAGACAACGATGAGCTCAGTCGCGTTCGTCTTGGCCTTGGCTCGGCGACGCAACCATTCACTGTTGACCTCGAAGCGAACACGGTCACGTTCCTTGTCAGCCGAGGGGGCGACCCATTGGTAACGGTCACCGTCGACGAGCTAGCCACCCTTGAGGACACCGCCCCGCGCTATTTCCGCCAGTCAGTGCTACCGCCTCGGGTGCTGGTGTCCACAGACCTGACCACGTGGTCAGCGGGAAGGGTCGATGCCTCCACCGAGGGCGCCGACCTCGGACTCACCCACGTGTGGGTCACCGACACCACGGTCCTGGCAACCGGGACCCGGAACGATGCCGCCGATCCATCCGAGATCAACGCTGGCATCTGGGTGGCGCCATGGTCAGAGGACTGACGGTCTTCAACACCGAGCGGACGCGACAAGGGGTCGGGCAATGCCACGAAGGCAGCGCCCGACCCCTTGCATTTGGGTCTTACTCGCCGCCTTCGGTGAGCTCGACTTCAATCTTGGTGTAGCCGTCGCCGACAACGTCGACGCCATCGGCTTCGAGGTTGGCTACCGCTGCTTCGGCGATGTCGGTGCGGTATGCACCTTCGTCTGGAGCTGCGGTGAGGATGCCTTCGGACGTGGCGATCTCGACCGTCTGGTCCCACAGGGTCTGGTCCATGACGCCAGCCTTGTTGGGCGATGGCCAGATGAGGTTGTTGACCTCGTTCAGCTGCCATGCCTGGTGCGACGCACCAAGGGTGGTGCCGCTGTCCAAGACGATCTGCACGCACTCGTCGAAGTTGTCTCGGCAGAATGCCCAGCCACGCAGGGAGGCTTCAACGAACGCCACGGCGTTGTCGTAGTACTCCTGGTCGTCGTCGAGACGATCGGCGTCGGCCCACAATGCGTCTTGCAGCATGGCGGTGCCAACGTCGTTCCAGTCGATGACGTTGAGGTCTTCTGGCTGGAAAAGCTCGCCCGTTTCGGGGTTGATGGTCTCGAGCACCTGTGCGTACTCGTTGTAGATCATGGCTTGGGCCGCATCGACTTCGCCGCTGATAAGGGCAGCCATGTCGAAGGCTTGCTGCACGAGCTGCACGTCCGATGCCGGGTCGAGGCCAGCGGAACGAAGACCCGCCAACAACTCGAACTCGTTTCCGAAGCCCCAGTTGCCAACGTTCTTGCCAGCCAGGTCGTCAACGCTGGTGATGCCCGAGTCGGCAAAGGCTACCTGCAACGTTGCGCTGCGCTGGAACACCTGAGCAATGTTGGTGATGTTGGTGCCCTCTTCGCGTGGCACCAAGCCACGAGGTACCCAAGACACCGCAAAGTCGGCGCCACCGGAATCAAGTACCGATGCAGGCACGATGTCAACGCCACCTTCGAGGATGGTGACGTCGAGGCCAACATCTTCGTAGAAGCCTTGGGCAAGCGCTGCGTAGTAGCCAGCGAACTGTGCCTGAGCAAACCACTGCAGCTGGAGGTTGACCGGGGTCAACTCGCCGGTGTCGCCACCTTCTTCGCCACCAGAGTCGCCTTCGTCGCTGCCCTCGTCGCCGCTGTCGCCAGCATCGACCTCGGCCGAGCCGTCGTCGCCGCTTGCGTCGTCGTCATCGTCGTCACCGCATGCTGCGGCGATCAGTGAGAATGCCAGCAGAATTGCTAGCAACCTCCAAAGTGTCTTCCCTTGTTTCATTGTGTATTACCCCTCCTAATGGGCGAATAACTGCTTGCTGTAGAGATCATTGAGTTTGACCGCGGACGCTGCTGTGCCACGGCATGACCAGCCGCTCGGCCAGAAGCACTAGTACGTAGAGGACGAGCCCGATAAGTGTCCCAGCTAACACGGCGGCCCATGCGTCGGCGTACCGGGTGAGCCCCGCGTTGTTGGTGATGATGGGTCCGAGCGCATCCTGGCGGCCACCGAAGTACTCGGCGACGATCGCCGCGATAACTGCCAGCGATGTTGCCACGCGGGCTGCGGTGAAAAAGTAGGGCATGGCGTTGGGGATGCGAACCTCTTTGGTGATGCGCCATTTGGAGGCTGCGTACGACTCCATGAGTTCGACCTGGTTTGGCTCGACCTGGGTGAGGCCTTTGGCGGTGTTGATGAACACCGGGAAGAACACCAGGATGATGACGATCATCTGGTTCGACCTAGGTGACAACAGCCCAAACCACTGGTTGAAGATGGGCGCCAACGCAATGATGGGGATGGCGTTGAGGGCAACCGCCAGCGGGGTTATGACTTCATTAGCCGTGCGGAAGCGGGTGACCAACAGCGCCGCAACCACGCCCAGCACCAGCCCACCAATGAGCCCGGTGACCACAATGAATCCTGTGGTTTGTGCGCCGTCGTAGATTTCGCTCCAGTTCTCAAAGAATGTGG
>JAUIIS010000157.1 GCA_030431575.1 Acidimicrobiia bacterium
ATCTGCCATGAACCCTGTGAGGAAGAGCACGCGCAATACGGCGTGCCGGTCTTCGAGGTCGTGGCCAGCCTGATAGCACGGGTCGAGATCGGTGCGGGTGTACTGGCGGTAGATGGGCAGGTGTGCGGCGCGGTGGGCACCTTCATCTTGGAACCCTGTGGCGGTTGCGCTGGCCGCGAAGATGAGTCGAGTGGCCATGGGAAACCAGCCGAAGTACCGACCTCCAACTTCGATCTGGTCGTTTGCCGAGGCCACCACTCGGCCCCAGCCCATAGCGGGTACGCGTCCCCAGTGTTCGGTGCCGGGGAAGAAGTCCCAGTAGCCGAGCATGTCGCCAGCGCGAGCGTAAGAGATGTTGTTGGAGGTGAGCGCGTACCGCTCTACCTCAACTTCGATGTCGCCGGGCCGGAGGTCGTTGAGGCGTTCAGTGTGAAGCCGGGTGGTGGCACCGTAGTGGGCGCGGTCGGCTTCGACGATGGTGGTTTCCATGGGTGATGGCTTATCAGAGTGCGCTGCTTGGTGCGTCTGTCACCGCTCGCGCAGGTGCTTGTTGACTCGGTCGGTGAGCGCAGTCCAAGTGGCGAGGTCGTCGCCTGTGAGGTGGTCGATAAAGCGCTCTCGGACGGCTTGGAGGTGGCCGGGGGCGAGGCGTTCGATGGTGGCCATGCCTTCGGCGGTAAGCACGGCCCATGTGCCGCGTCCGTCGTCTTCGCACTTCTCGCGTACCACGAGCCCACGCTTGACGAGGCGGTCGACTCGTTGGGTGCTGCGGCTTCGCGAGTGCATGAGGATGTCCGCTAGTTCGGTCATGCGAAGCCGGTGGTCGGGTGTTTGCGAGAGGTGGACCAGGACTTCGTAGTCGTCGAAGGTGATGTTGCCTTCGGCTTTAAGCGCAGCATTGAGCTGGCCAGTCAGCCGGGTGCTGAGCTCTACATAACCAAGCCATGCGGCCATCTCCTGCGGGTTCAGCCACTCAGGTTCGGCGGATGTGCTCACAGCGGCAGTGTAGGAGGAGGGTGATGGCGAGCGAGGTTGTTTTTATCAACAATTGAACTATATTCTCGATGTAGTTCAATATTTAATAATTTACCTCGACCCCAGCGCCAGAAAGACGTGTCATGAAGACCACGCTCGACATCCGACCGGCCAACGATCGCGATCTCACTGACATTGGTTGGCTCCACAGCCGCCACAGCTTCAACTTCGGGCATCACCACAGACCCAACAACGGAGGCCACGGCCTCCTCATCGTCTCCAACGACGACGTCGTCGCCCCCGGCGGTGGCTTCGGCACCCACCCACACCGCGACATGGAGATTGTGACTTGGGTGCTAGAAGGCGCGCTTGAACACCGCGACAGTCAAGGCAACCAGGGCATCATCTATCCGGGCCTCGCCCAACGGATGTCGGCCGGCACCGGAATCACCCACTCGGAAATGAACGCCAGCCAAGACGAACCCGTGCGCTTCGTGCAAATGTGGGTGCTGCCCGACACCCCTGGAATCACCCCCAGCTACCAACAACTCGACGTCAACGAACACCTCACGCCCGGCAGCCTGGTACCGGTGGCGTCGGGCCAGGGTCATCCCAACGCCATTCACCTGCACCAACAAGGTGCCGTGATGTGGGTAGGGCGCCTCGAAGCCGGCGACACCGTCACGCTTCCAGATGCCCCCTTCGTCCATGCCTTTGTCGCAAGCGGCGCTGGGCAACTGGACGACTCACCCCTGGCAAAGGGCGACGCCGCCAGACTTAGCCACGCTGGCCCTGTCGCCTTTACCGCAACCGCCACCACTGAGATCATTGTGTGGGAAACCGACACGGAGGTGTCACGATGACAACCAAGCACGGCGAAGACGTCGACCGCACCACAGAGTGGGACGAACTCCGCAACAAACACCTGCGTCCCAAAGCAAACCGCGCCCCCTCAAGTGCACAAGGCGTGCATCACCTCGCGCTGTTGTCGTCCGACGTCGAACGCACCATCGACTTCTACCAAGGCATCCTCGAGTTCCCCCTCACCGAACTGTTCGAGAACCGCGACTACCAGGGATCCACACACTTCTTCTTCGACGTTGGCAACGGCAACGCTCTGGCATTCTTCGACTTCCCCGGACTGGACCTCGGCCCTTACGCCGAAGTGCTGGGCTCCATGCATCACCTAGCCATCTCGGTGACACCCGAGAAGCAGGCCTACTTGCGAGCCAAGCTAGAAGCCGCAGGCATAGAGATCTACTTCGAGCACCAAAGCTCCATCTACTTCAGCGGCCCCGACGGCGAACGTCTTGAACTCCTGGCCGACCCACTGGGCGAGATGTACGGCGAAGATATCAGCTAGCCCCGAGGCCCAAACACGTACGGGTCAAGCGACTCTTGTGCGGCAACCCGGTACTTATGCCATTGGTTGCCGCCGTAGTAGGCCAGGCTTCCGGGTTCGGCTTCGCCATGTCCGTTGTAATAGGAGATGCAGTCGCGTAGCGGTGCGGTGGCAATGTCGGCAACACGGCAATGCTCGGCGTAGGCCTCTTCGGACTCGGCAGTGATATCCACCACGTCGTGACCGCGGTCGCGCATCTCTGACAGCATCCAGGCCACGTACTCAACGTGCTGCTCGATGGCGTCGGTGAAGTTGAAGCTGCCGCCACCGCCTTGAGGACCGGTCACGATGAACAGGTTGGGAAAACCCTCGCTGTGCAGGCCAAGGAACGTCTTGGTGCCCTCGCTTTGCCACTTCTCGCTCAACGTGCGCCCGCCGCGGCCGGTCACCATGTTGAAGGTAGACGTGGCCATCCACTGGAATCCGGTGGCGTAGATCAACACGTCCAGCGGGTATTCGGTACCGTCGTGCACCACGCCTCGCTCGTTGATGAGGCTGACGCCCAAGGGCGCAGTGTCCACCAGGTGCACGTGCGGCTTGTTAAAGGTGGGCAAATACTCGTCGTGGAACGTGGGGCGCTTGCAACCGTAGGGGTAGTACGGCTTGAGGGCCTCCGCCGTTACCGGGTCCTCGACAATTGCGTCGATACGGGCCCTGATCTGCTCCATGATGCGGAAGTTCGTGTCGAGTTGTTTCTCGACCATTTCTTCCTGGGACAGCTTGCGGTCGTGTTGCTTGCGTTCTTTGAAGTCGGCGACCCTGCCAGCTAGATAGTCGTCGTTCGCTTTGATTGCGGTGCGGCCCGCCGAGATCTTCGAGAACCGGGCACGCCGGGCCTTAGCCCAGCCAGGCTCCTTGGCCCACGCCTCGATCTCTTCTTCTGTGGTGGCTCGCTGATCCCGTACATCGATAGTTGAGGGTGTGCGCTGGAACACGTAGAGCTCACCCACGGTCTTGGCCAGCTCTGGCACCACCTGTACCGATGTGGCCCCGGTACCAATGATGCCTACTCGCTTGCCCGCAAGGTCGACGTTGTAGTTCCAGCGCGACGTATGGAACGTTTCGCCTTGGAACGTCTCCATCCCTTCGATCCGGGCCAGCTTTGGACTGGTGAGAATGCCGTTAGCCAACACCACGTACTTGGCGCGCATCGCGTCGCCACGATCGGTATAGACCGTCCAACGGCCCTCTTCCTCGCTCCAGTCGCTCTTCTCGACCGTGGTGTGAAACAGGCACTTGTCGTAGAAGCCGAACTTGTCGGCCATGTCCTGGCAGTACTCCAAGATCTCGAAACCGGACGCAAACTTCATGGCAGGCACATAGCCCATCTCTTCCAGCAACGGCAGGTAGCTGTACGCCTCAACGTCACAGGCCACCCCTGGATACCGGTTCCAATACCAAGTACCGCCGACGTCGCCACCTTTTTCGCAGAAACGAACGTCGGTGAAGCCAGCCGTGCGGAGGTTGTACCAAAGCAGTAGGCCCGCAAAGCCAGCCCCAACCACCAGGACCTCGCACTCGTCGGTCAGCGCCTCGCGGGGAATGGGATCTTCGGAGTAGACGTCTTCGAGATAGCGAGCGAACTCACCTTCCATGGCCATGTAGTCGGCCGCGCCCCGCCGGGCCTCTTTGTATTCGCGGTACTTGGCTTGCTCTTCGGCGTTAAAGACTGCTCCGGGTGGCTGATCGGGGAGCTCCTTGAGCTCGGCGTCCTCAACGATCGAGTACCCCTTGCCCGCAATGCGTTCGGTGGCCTTGGCCGCCCGCGTCGCAAACACCTTCAGCCCGGTCTCGCGATCGATGCGTATCGCCATGTGAGAGCTCCTTTTCGGCCTGAGCTGCCAAACTAGTGTCATGACCACGATTTCTGTAGCCGAAGATCAACTTCATCTCGAACTCTCGCAGTGGGAGCGGGTTGGCGCATTCCACGGCGACATCAGCGTTCCGACCAACAGCATCGTCTCGGTGGAACGCCTCGAGAACGCGCGCTCATCCATACGCGGACTTCGCGCCCCAGGCACTGGTTGGCCAGGGCGCATTGCGCTAGGCACATGGCGCACTCGCAAGACCAAAGACTTCGTCGCCGTTTATCGCAACGAGTCCGGTTACGTCGTGGAGTTGGAGGGCCAGCATTTCGATCGCCTGATCTTCTCGTCGCCACCCATCGCTGAGCTTGAGACTCTTGCCGTCTAACTCTTGTAGAGGCCGCGGACGAGGTCTTCGATCTCGGGTTCGTCGATAGAGAGATCTCGGATTGCGTGCAGTTCGGCGAGCTCGGAGATCAGCGCCGCAGCGGTAGTAACACTGCGGTCAAATGACAGCCACTGCTGCGGGCCTTCGCAACGAGCGACCGTTGCGTGAGCAAGCTGCACCGGATCCACAACGTGCTCGAACTCCACCACCAGCGTGCGCCGGGTGCCGTGCTCTTTCTTGAAGTCGGCTACTGACTGGTCCAGGAGAACTCGGCCATGGTCAATGATCAGCATCCGCTTGCAGAGTTGTTCTACGTCGTCGAGATCGTGCGTGGTCAACAACACCGTCGTGCCACGCTGGGCATTCACGTCCTGGAGGAAGGTGCGGACTGCGTGTTTAGAGACGACGTCGAGCCCAATGGTCGGTTCGTCCAGGACCACCAGTTCGGGGTCGTGCAGCAGCGCCGCGGTGAGCTCGCCTCGCATGCGCTGACCCAACGACAGCTGGCGCACGGGAGTGGTGAGGAACTCGCCCAGGTCTAGGCGGTCGATGAACTCGGCGACATTGTGCTTGTGACGTCCCGGTTCTGTGGCATACACGTGATGCAGCAGGTCAAAGGAATCGATCAGCGGAAGGTCCCACCACAATTGTGAGCGCTGCCCAAACACAACGCCGATGTGTTTAGCCAGCATTCTGCGCTGCGCTACGGGCTTCAGCCCCAGCACCCTCAGCCGGCCACTGGTTGGGGTCAAGATGCCGGTGATCATCTTGATGGTGGTGGACTTTCCCGCGCCGTTTGGGCCGAGGTAACCCACCATCTCTCCGGCCTCAACCGCAAACGAAACGCCGTCGACGGCCTTGACCTCGTTGCGATGGCGCCGCAGCGCACCAGCCTTGGTACGCACGACATAGGTCTTGCCAATGTCGCTCAGCGTTATCGCCGGCTGGTCAGACATAGCGGTCAACTCCCTGTGCTTTGGTAGTGACGAATCCCCAAACCCCAGCAACCCAGTGCCGCCACCAGCACTGCCACGGTGACAACGGGGATGGCCACCACAAGGTTGCTGGGCATCCCCAGCGGGTTCTCGGCGTCGAGGATCCATTGCGAGGGGACGTAGGAAACAAACGCCAATGGGATACCCCAGCCCAATACGGCACGCACCCAATTGCGATACACATGCAGCGGATACTGGTTGGCGGCCTGGCCACCATACGTCACGGCGTTGGCGGCCTCTCTAGACCCAACGGCCCAGAACGAGACCGATGCCGAGGCCACCCAGAGCGCCGAGTAAATGACAGCCCCGCAAAGCACTGCCATGACCAGGACGCCCACTCTTTGCGCATTCCAGGCAACGTCGACGTTGGCCACCGCCCACACCCCAACTCCCAACGAGGGCAGCAGCTTGCCTGCACGCCTCAGCTCGAACTCAATGGCCGAGATTTGAAACAGCGCTGGCAACGGCCGCAGCAGCAACCGATCAAAGGTCCCTGCCTGAACGTGGTTGGCGGTGCGTTCGACGCTGCTCATCAACAGATCGGCCATGCCAAAAGGGACCGTGGCGAGGGCATAGAGGAACGCCACCTCGGTTGGGGTCCAGCCGCCGAGGTTCGGTACCAGCTCCAGCACTAGCAGGATCGACACAAACTCGAGCACGGTGACCAAGGCCTGGGAGAACAGCAGCGTGATAAACGATGTCCGGTACTGCCAGTCCGAGCGCACCCGCGCTCCGAGCAGGCGCCCGTAGAGACCTAGCGACGCCGGGCTATCCACCCTGCACCACCACCTTGCGCGTGGCCGACGCCATCATCACACGGCCAAGGCCCAACAAGGCGACGCACCAACCAGCTTGTTGCGCCAATGTCCATACGATCTCTGAACCCGACGCAGTGCCGAGGTAGATGTCGATAGGTAGTTGCACCATGGACGCGAACGGCAACGCCCGCGCCACAGTCTCGAGCCATTGCGGGAACAAGGTCAGCGGCAACAACATGCCTGCGAAGAAGCCCACCGTGAAGGTGACCATCTGGTCGATGCCGCGGCTGTCCAACAGCCAAAACGTTGCCAAGGCCGAACAGAACCGAACGGTGAAGCCAACGACTGACGCCAACACCACAGACACCACAAAGACCAGCCACAGCCACCAGTGGTCTGGCCAGGTCAGGTCAAAGGCAATCGCGCCCAACACTACGGGAGGGATGCCTCGAGCAGCAGCCTGAAACGCCGCCTTCCCTATCCAGGTCGCCAGCCACCACATCTGAAGGTCGACAGGCCGGTAGAGGTCGACCACGACGTCGCCTGTGCGGATGCGGTCGCTGAGCTCTGTGTCGCCGAACACGCCAACCACCATGATCAACCCCTGCGACATGAATGCGTAGGTAGCCAGGTCGCTCCCCGAGAGCCCGCGCACCATACCCCCGCTCGAGGCTGCAACAAAGACCAGCACCGACGCCCGCAGATAGCCAAACACCGTGTTGACGAACACGCCCGCAGCTGTGGCCAAGCGGTAATGCGAAGCACGGCGGAAGCTCCGGCGCGCTACCTCGACCATGAGGGTCAGGAATGCGCCTACCCGCGCGCCATCAACTCCAGCATCCCCCATTGCTCCAATGGTAGCGACCTACGAATCGGCAGGGACCTTGACAGGCGGGTCAGCAAAGTCAGTGCGTTTCGCGAACTCTTCGTCTGGAGTGCCCATCAGTGCGGCGTAGATTTCGGGCGGGTAGTTCATGTGCGGCATCGCCGGGTTGATCTCGGGTTGGGGCACCGCTCCGCCTTCGCCAACGTAGGGATCGGGCGACTTGTACCGAGCAAGCTCTGCTTCGCTGATGCCAGCAATAGCCACAACCTCGGGGTCTATCCATGCCCGGGCATCGATGGGATCTTCGGCAAAGGTGACCTCAAGGGTCATCCCCTCGGGGCCAGCGAAGTAGATGCTCTGACACATGCCATGTTCTATGTAGCCCATGACGTTGATGCCACGCGACCGAATGCGGTCACGCATGGCCAACAAGTCTTCGAGACTGTCAACGTTGAAAGCCAAGTGTTGCTGGGTACCCGGGGCCGACGGCCCTGCACCTGAACCCGCGTGGGTGACGCCCAGCTCGGCGGGAACGTCGTGGTTGGCCGGAAGTTCGACAAAGGACATGTAGCTCTTGTCGTTTAGCCGCAAGAAGCCGTGCAGGCCGCCGGGGACGCCGTGCATCCAGAACAGGCCCACCAGTTCGGCTCCGAGCACATCGGAGAAGAACTCGATCTGGCCCTTCATGTCGGCCGTGGATATGGCGAGATGGTGGACACCGTTGACCCGAGCGGGCATGTGCGTCTCCTCAGACTGTGACTTGGTGTTCTTCCTCGGCATCTGCGTCTGCGGTGACGTCGGATTCGATGTCCACCAGGCTTAGCACCTCTGGGGTGCCAGGCGTTGGTCGAGCAATGCCAGCCAACCACCATGCGAACGACGCAATGGCGGCACCCACGGCCACATCAACCCAGTAGTGATTGGCGGTGACGACAACCACGAGGGTGGTGATGATGGGGTGAGCAAGGATGAGGTAGCGCCACTTGGTCTTGGCGAAATGCATGACACCAAGCGCAATGAGCAGCGCCCAGCCCACATGCAGCGAGGGCATTGCGGCCAGCTCGTTGGCGGCCTGGGCCACGCCGAGGGCGTATGGATCTGGACCAAAGATTGAGGCGGTGTCGACAAAGCCACCGATCCGCAGCATGCGTGGGGGGGCAAGCGGGAAGACGAGGTGAATAAGCAGCCCAATACCGGTGGCCAGGATGAGGGACCAACGGATACGCGGCAGTGCGTCTCGACGCAACAACATGGCCCACGCCAAGAACAGCACCATGGCGGGGAAGTGGAAGCCGATGTAATAGACGTTGGCGGCGCGAACGATCCACGCGTGGTCGAGGAAGATGCCCTGGAAGACGGCTTCGCTGGGGAGCCCAAGCTTTTCTTGGAAGGCAACCACGCGGTCGGCGTTGTGCAGGGCCAGGCCCCATGAATCGGCAGTGACTGTTCGGACTGCCGAGTACAGCATCCAAAGG
>JAUIIS010000510.1 GCA_030431575.1 Acidimicrobiia bacterium
AGGCGCCAACCCCAATGAGGGTGAGCCCTACAGCTGCTAGCGGCACGGTTTCGCTGCCGGTTTGGGCTAGAGCCTCAGCTTCTGTGGCAGGAGCTTCCTCAGCCGGCGTCTCCTCGGTCTCAGGAGCTTCTTCGGGCTCCTCTGTTGGCGTCTGGACCACTGTCACCCCCTCGACCTCTGGCGTTGGCGTGGTCCCTGTCTCCGGAGGCGTCACTTCTTCGGGCGTCGCCGTTGGTTCTGGCTCAGTTGTCGGAGTCGGCTCTACCGTGGGCTGCGGCGTTGGGCTGGCGACACAGTTCGGGTCGTCCAGCTCTGCCAGGGTAGGCACCGTCAGATCAACGGAAGTCGCTGTGTTGTCGACGGTTCCATCGCCCCATGGTGCATCTGCTCGCGCGGTAAGCGTGAGCGAACCTGGCCCTTCAGGCACAATGACTGATCCTGTGAACTCGCCGCTGTTCTCGGGCGTGAAGGCCCCGGTGGCGAGCACTTCGGCAGGACCACCGTCGCGGCTCATCTCCACGATGATGCTTGGGTTCTCGCCCATTGTTTCGCCAGGTTCCCAGGAGGTCACGGTCCACTTGAGGCCCAGCTCTATGCCGTCGTTGGAAACCACACACGCAAACTCGCCGGTCGGGGAAGCTGACCACGCAGTCGCGGTTCCAACCAGCGCCGCCAGCAGCCCGCCAATGGTTACCACCCCCGCCAGGAGCCGTCTCGTCAATTGGTTCTGTCTTTGAGTTGTCGCACAT
The DNA here is from genome assembly GCA_030431575.1 of Acidimicrobiia bacterium. Taxonomy (GTDB): domain Bacteria; phylum Actinomycetota; class Acidimicrobiia; order Acidimicrobiales; family UBA8592; genus JAUIIS01. The sequence goes on from JAUIIS010000510.1 coordinate 750, forward strand.
TTGTTCGCCATACTCGCATTCTCTGCCAGTCGGGCCTCGCGTAGTAGAGCCGTTGGTCCCCTCCACTGCGGCGTGCCTGGCAGAAACTCATACAATCCAACCCATGACCGAGGTGCGCGAGACAAAACTGCCGGGCGTTGGTGTGCGACACGAGTTCACCACCCGCGAAGGCAACGACATGGGCGTGATCGTCCACCACGACGGCCGACGCGAAATCCTCGTGTACGGCGCCGACGATCCCGATGCGTGCGCATCTGTGGTCACCATGTCCGAACACGACACGCAAACGCTCGCCGAGATCCTTGGTGTCAGCCACGTGAGCGAAACGGTCTCTCAAATCCGTCACGAGATCGAGGGTTTGGCCATCGACTGGATTGAGGTCACGTCAGGGTCGAAACTGGCACAGCACTCGATTGGCGAAGGCGAAATCCGCACAAAGACGGGTGCCTCAATTGTTGCGGTTATCCGTGCCGATACCCCCATCCCGGCTCCCGGCCCCGAGTTCGTGCTTGCGCCTGGCGACGTGGCTGTCGCTGTCGGCACCCACGACGGGCTAGGCCTCGTTCGCTCCCTTCTCGGGCACTAGCCGATGCGGTGTAGGCCGTTCGCCAAGTCAAGCAAGTGATATTCGCCGCCGGGTCCACCGAGACAGCGCTCGCCTTCTTAGAGGTTGGAGCGGTCATCTTCGGTCTCGGAATCTTGTCTCGTGTCGCTGGACGCCTCGGCATCACCGCCGTGCCGCTCTACCTCATTGCCGGGCTGGCGTTTGGCGATGGCGGTATCGCCCGCATTGAGGTGAGCGAAGACTTCGTTTCGCTGGCTGCCGAGATCGGTGTCTTGCTCTTGCTGTTCACGTTGGGCCT
>JAUIIS010000511.1 GCA_030431575.1 Acidimicrobiia bacterium
TTTATGACCATCGCGACGTTGGACGCAGCGCCAAGACCGACCCAAACCGCGGCTACAGAGTCGTTGACCTCGCACGAGACCTCTTTGCCATCGTGCAATCAGCGGCGCCTCCCGCGCACATCGTGGGCCGCTCGATGGGCGGCGCAGTTGCTTTGCAGCTTGCCCTCGACTCTCCTGAGATGGTCCGCTCGCTTAGCCTCATTGGGACATCAGCCTGTCTCGCCGATCCGCACGCAGAGGGTCTTGGCGGGCCGTCTGAAGCGTTCATCGAAGCTGCTTCCGAGGCCATGTTTGCACCGCCTCCAAGAACAGACGAGGAACGTCTCGACCGCATCGTCGCCGAATCCATGCTGCTGGCGGGGCCTGACTATCCAACCACGCCCGCCGAGGCTCTTGAACAGGCCAAACTTGTCCTTCAGCACGGGTATCGGCCAGAAACCGGCCACGCCGTGGCGGTCTCGGCGAGTCCGTCGCTAACCCCACATCTCGGCCAGATCACCAAGGCCACGCTGGTTATTCACGGCACCGCTGATCCCGTTCTCCCTCTCGAGCACGCGCACCATCTCGTTGAGCATCTCCCTAACGCAACGCTGATGGAGGTCGAAGGTTTGGGCCACGACACCCCACCGGCGCTCTGCCGCGAAATTGCACCACGGTTGCTTGAGCACTTCGCGGCTACCGCAGCAGCGAACTAGTCTCACAACAAGAAGAATCTCAGGAGGACACTATGGGTCAGATGGTCGAGTTCGGGGTCAACGGCACAACAGCAGGCGGCTACCTCGCCGTCCCTTCAAGCGGCAGTGGCGCCGGGGTTGTTGTGCTTCAGGAGTGGTGGGGCCTGGTGCCTCAGATCAAGGCGGTGTGTGACCGCCTCGCCGAACGAGGCTTCGTTGCTCTAGCCCCTGACCTCTACCACGGCGACATTGCCGAACACACCGAAATGGACAAGGCCGGGGAACTCATGACCACCTTGCCGCCCGATCGGGCCGCTCGCGACATGTCCGGTGCAATCGACTACCTGCTGTCCCACGATGCATGCACCAGCAGCACGGTTGGCGTTACTGGCTTTTGTATGGGCGGCATGTTGACCTTGCGCATTGCCGCCCTCGAAGGCGATCGGGTATCAGTGGCTGTGCCGTTCTACGGAGCCCCTCTGGGCGATGACTCCATGGACTGGTCCGGGCTCACCGCCAAGGTCGAAGGACACTTCGCCGAGACCGACGACTTCTTCCCGCCAGAGGCGGTCAACGCACTTGGCGAACAACTTCGCGCCATGGGCAAAGACGTTACGTTCCACATCTACGAAGGAACCGGGCATGCCTTCACCAACGAAGAAGACCCCCTCGGTACCTTCGACGAAGAAGCCACCGCAACCGCGTTCGGGCGCGGCCTAGAACTCCTCGGTACTATCGCGTAGGAGCTAGCGCAGCCGCGTAGGAGCTAGCGCAGCCCCGCAAGTCCAGATGGACTCCGTGGCCACTGACGCAGCATTGGGAGAACCATGAGCAGAGAACAGCTAGTGCAGATCGCTAGGCGTGGGGTGGGCCACTACAAGGCTGGTACCCAAGACCAAGCCAGCGGCATTCTCGAAGTACCAGTGACCAA
>JAUIIS010000512.1 GCA_030431575.1 Acidimicrobiia bacterium
TAGCAGTGCCGCACTACCAGTCGCTTCGATGGAACTTCTCCGTATGCAATGACCGCGCTATCGACGCCATCCAATTCGAGCGATGGCTGGTCGCCGAGGTCAGGCCGCACGGCCCTCTTCGTGCTACGAACGCGGCGTCTGCTCTCAGACAGTGCGGAACGGGCTGTCGCTAGCGGTTGGCCGAACGCTGCGCATCAAGATCTGCGAAGATCCTCTCAACCGGATGTTCTTGATCAACCCAGTCGAGCATGGCCTGAAGAAAAGGTCCGGGCTGCAAGTCCTCGGTCCAGAATCCAAACCTGTTCGCCATCATGTCGGATGCATCCATTCGCCATGTCTCGCGTTCAAGCGCAGCCATCTGCGCTTCGTGGATAGCCAGCCGAATTGCGTAGTCCTCGTCGGTTCGTGGTTGTGCTCGCTGCGTGTCAGGCCCCGGCACCCCGCTGTAGGCCGTAGTATCGAAGCGCCGGTTCACGGAGAAGAACGTGTCACCGCCACCTGCGGCATCGACACCTGCCCAGACCTCGCCCCATCGTGGGCTGGCGATGAAGGACATGAGTTCCCGGATCTCAGGTCGATCCGCGAGCGCAGTTGCCATCGACCCAGATCCGGTCGTGGCAGGGCCATCCCCAGTCACAACGGGCGGCAACATGAAGAATCCAATTTCATCACCAGCACCACCGCCCGGGCCCGTGAGCGAGATCATCGAAGCTGCATGATGGACAAACCAGCATTGCGGGCCTGCGAAGTTGCTACTTGGGTGGGGGTCGAGAAGATTGAGAAGGACGAGCGGCCAATCTTGCTTGCTGATCGAGGCTGTGCCTCCGCGAACAAATCCGTCTGTGAACAGCAGTTCCTCGGCTAGCCGGGCGGCCTCAAGAACCTCCGGGCTGGCAAAGTTCAAGGTCCCGTCAACCCACGAGTCATAGACACCAGTGCCGCCGACTCTGAGGGTCAGGCTCTCAAGCAGGTCGGTGCCGGGCCAACCAGAGGCGAACCCAGACCACCACTGATGACACCATGGCGTGCGGCCGTCAGCCACCATTTGCGATGACAGATCCACCAGCTGAGCAAACGTCTCAGGGACCTCATAGCCCGCCTCCGCAAACGCGTTCTTGGGGTAGAACACAAGTCCCTTGGGCACAAGGTTGAGCGGGACCGCGTGGAGCTCCGGGCCATTCGGGCCGTCGGTCGTGCCGAGGTCGACCAGGTAGTCGCCGAAATCTGCGCGAAGTGTGTCGATGAGAAGGTAGTTAGATAGGTCGACCGCACGATCCCCAAACCAGTCTTGGCTGGTGAAGCCAACAATGTCTGGCACGGCGTCGATCTCGCCCGTCCCCAGTTGCGCGGTGAGGTCGAAATCGATGTTGGGAAGGAGCTCGACCCTGATTCCGGTGCGATTAGTGAAGGCCCGAAGCTCTCGCTCGAGCGCCTCGTTAACAGCCGTGGTGGACGAGTACGCCAACGTCACTCTCGTGCCACCGAGCGGACCATCACCAAAGGCTGGAACACCAGGAAGAACTTCGGGGATCGAGACGGTGTAATTCTCCACACCGTTCCGGAGAGGCAAGTCCGGATCGATCGCCG
>JAUIIS010000513.1 GCA_030431575.1 Acidimicrobiia bacterium
AGCCGGCGACCACGACGTCGATGGCGTCGATGTCGCCTGGAACGCTGTTACCGGCAGCGCCGACCAGCTAGCCGACGCGCTGGGACGGTTCGAAGCCATGGGGGTATCTGACCTCTCCATCATCCCCGGCCAAAGCGATGACCAATCGCGCCGCACTCTCGAAGTCCTCGCCAAAGCCACGTCCTAACACGTAGGAATCTGTGCTCAGGTTTGGGGGACCGCGTTAGTGGCCTCGTGGGTTGTGGACATGACCGAGCGCAAGCCTAAGCCCATGACTACACGGTTGATGTAGTTGTAATAGGCAACCATGTTGTTGAGGTCCACGATGTCAAGGTCGCTCAGGCCCAGCGAACGAAGCTGCTGGACGTCTGACTCGGCCATCTCGGTTGGCGACGACGTCAGCTTTGCGGCATGCGCACAGATGGCGTCGAGCCTGGCATCGCCGGTGTTCACAGCATCGGGGTTGGCTTCGATGTGTTGGAGCGTCTCCTCGGCCACACCCAGCGACGCCAGCTTGAGGCGCAGGCCAGAGCCGCAGTGCGCAGTGCCGTTCAGCAGCGACGTCACCCAGGCCGCAGACTGGCGCTCAATCTGAGACAGGTCTGAGGGGCACCCCTCCACCGTCTTATAGAGCTCTAGGCGTCGCTGCACGATGTCTGGGTACAGGCTGCCCAGCATCGTGAACTCGGCCGGCTCGCCCAGCGAAGCGGCCTGCCAGTCATAGGAGGAGGCCAGCGGGCCCTCTGCGTCTTCGGGGCTGACGTAATCGATCCAAGCGTCCATAGAAAGAGCGTACGTCAACCGCGGTACTGTGGCGAGGTGAACTCTTTGCTTCCCCACACCGGCATCTGGTTGTTTCCCGAGGCGCCCGCACCCCAGTTGGTCGAAGTGATCCAAGAGGCCGAAGCCGTGGGGTTGGACGAGCTATGGCTCGGCGACGAAGGCCCCGCCCGCGAGCCCTTCAGCGTGTTGTCTGCGGCTGCGGTGAAGACCAGCCAGATCCTGTTGGGCGTTGGCATCACCAACCCGTATGTGCGCACCCCTGGGCTTGCTGCTTCGTCGATGCTTACCGTCCACGAACTCAGCGGCGGCAGAGCACTCTTAGGGGTCGGCGCAGGTGGCCAGATGTCGCTCAACCCCTTTGGCCTCGAGGCCGTGGCTCCCGCCAGCGAAACGGAGCGATTCATCGATATTGCCCGAGCCGTGGCTCAGGGTCGCAGCACCGACGGGTACCACCACCAAGACCACGCCATAACCGAAGCAGACGCTGGCTCGCCCATGCCCATCTATGTGGGCGGCCGCGGACCTCGGCTGAACACCTTGGCCTCGGCCAAAGCCGACGGCGCCTTCGTGGCGGGCATGCCCCCGTTTCGCTACGACGAGGTCATTGGCTGGGCCCGCAGCGAGCGCCCAATAGATATTGCGCTATACCCCAGCGTTGCCTTCGACGAAGAAGCCATCGAACACCACCGGCCCGAGATGATTTGGGCACTACTAGACGCACCGCCAGACACCGCGTCGGCGCTGGGCCTCGACCAAGCCGAACTGGCAGCAGCAGCCGAAGATCTTCGGAGCGGCAACGCA
>JAUIIS010000158.1 GCA_030431575.1 Acidimicrobiia bacterium
AGAGGACGGTGGTACTCAACAAGGCGACTGTTCCGTTGCTTATCCACCTCAGCGGTCGGAGGCGATCTGGCAAGCCGATCATCGACAAGTTCGAGGCCAGCGTGGCGGAAGCGCTGACGACCAGAACCGATCCGGCCAGTTTGAACCAGAAGTCCCCGCCGGGCTCGGCCCACAACAAGGCGCTGAAGAGCGTGAAGCCTGCAGCGCCAGCGGCGGCGCCAGCCAGCGGTGCTGGCCACAAGACGCGTCTGCGCGTGGCTGGCACGTTGACGAGAACACTCAGCATGGCGGCGGAAGCCAGGAAGCTCGTACCCAGGACTTTCGATTGAGTCTCGCCAAAGTCTGCCGACAGAAGAGACCAGATCCCAAGAACGGCGTTTGCTATCACCGAGGCCACCAGCAGCTTTAGAAACAGCGATGTCGTCAGTCTGTTCACGCCTCAACTATCGCAGTGTGATCCTCACAGAGGCAGGGTCGAAGGTCTCTGGGTGCCAGTCCGTCGTAGCGTTGGCCCGTGTGGTTGCTGCCGTGCCTTCGGCAGACACCGTGCCAAACGGCTTCAATAGGGAGACGCTGGCGATTCTCGGAGTGCAGATGTCTACACCACATGATTGGGTGACGGGGTTTCTTCAGCGAGCAGCGGGTGGCCTCGAGCTCGACCGGGTTGTTGAGACTTGTCCGGGTTTGGATGCCGCAGGCGTCGTTGAGGTCCTTGGCGATACGAGGCTTGGGCCGCTGGTTATCGAGGCACTGTCGGACCTCATGCACCCCGTCGACTCTGTGTACTACGACGCCATCTTCGGTGCCTTTTCTGGACAATCGTCCATTCGCGATTGGCTTGTGCCGGCCATGGCCGAGGTCGACATCGTGGAGTTTGTCCCGACGGCCAAGCCGGAAGTCTTTGTCCGAGCCGGCGGTTCCAGCTCGGTAGATGAGTGGCAGATGTGGCTGAACCATGACGGTGACAGACGCCCCCTGTCCCGCGGTGTCTCTACCCGGCACTGTGCCGACGGGTGGGTTCTCTCCAACACCGATGTGTACGACACCAGCCCATTGCGCCAGCCCAACTCGGACGCAGAAGGCGAATCCTCACCCCTCCCACCGCCACCCCAGTACGTATGGGAAAGCGAACCGATGCGTGGCCCGGTTCGAAGTGATGCGCTCCTGGCCTGGCTTGAGCTTCCAGTCGCAAAGCGTGGGCCGCTGGACCATAGCGACATCCACACCGTCATGGTCACCCCCGAGCTGGGCATGAGCGCCGAAGTAGTCGGCCCACTGTTTCATCCCACAGACAGCCGCCTCTTTGAACCAAGCGACGAGTACGTCGGGCGCGATGCGATCTGGGGGCACCTCAGTGAACGTGATGGATCCCGTCCGGCGATGACGCTCGAACAGATCGGTCCAGCACTTTTTAACGGGTCATGCACCACGTTCGAGTGGGTGGCTAAACGCGCTGGTGGCTCTGCGGCCGACGCGACCACACGAGGGACCAGCGTCTGCCGCTACAGCAGTGGGCTCATTATCTACGCCTGCGACTACTACGACACAGCTTCACCTACCGCCTAGGGCCATCTCCCTGTCATCCTCGCGGTTGATGGCATGAGGGTGGGTCCCGGATGGCGACGACGGGTACGGAGAGTGCCTAGCGCAAGGATGTGTAAGAGTGGGTCAGTCCGGTGTCCTAGCGGTCCGCTGGAATCTGGTGATTGGCGATGGAAGGGTTGCGGCATGGCGGGGTTCAAGAAGTTTGGTGCGAGCAAACGCGTTCGCCTACGCCGAAGCCTGCTGGCGGCCTTGTGCTGTGCCCTGCTGGCGGCTTTGCTGAGCGCCACCCCTTTGGCAGGCGCACAGAGTTCGGGGCAGTGGGTGCGAGGCCCAGCCACGGTGGTGGACGGTAACCCCGGTAGGTACACCGCATTCTTGGGTGCCAATGGTGGCGTGGTCACGCAAGCTATCCAAACCAACGCCGCTGATGCGTTTGGTAACGCCACCTATGGCATCTCTTGGGAACCGCCGCCGGCGACCATGGGGCCCACAGACTCTGAAGAGATTTCCGTGAGGCTCAGCGTTGATTCCTTGAACTACGAGGGCGGCTGGCAGTACCGCATTAGCCCGCTGATTCTGGTTAATCGGGCTAACCCGACTTGGACCGTGTTCCCGTTTGTGGACATGAGATGTTCGGGCGGGACGTGCACAACGTCACCTACCAGCGGGACCAGTTCGGGAAGCAAGACGCTCTCTCTCGGTCGAGGATTCAGCGACGGTCAAACCAAGACCGTGTACTACGGAATCCTCAACTGCAGCGTGTGCGGGATTGAATGGGAGTACACCTGGGACGCCGACGGCGGCTCCCAGCCCGAACCAACGCCCATCACGCCAAGGTGTGATGGGAAGCTGGCCACCATCGTGGGGAGCGGGCTCATTGTTGGCACGTCTGGCGCCGACGTGATCGTTGGTTCCCAAGGCGCTGACACCATCAAAGGGCGCGGTGGTAAGGACACGATTTGTGGTCTGGGTGGTCCTGACAACATCAAGGGCGGTGGCGGCGGCGACACGGTCTTTGGCGGCACGGGACGCGACACCATCTCAGGGGGCAAAGGAGCGGACAAGCTCAACGGCGGAGGGTCTTCCGACATCATTCGCGGTGGTCCAGGAGTCGACCGCGCCAAAGGGGGGTCCGCGTGGGATCTATGTGCCGCCGAGCGTGAGAGCTCTTGCGAAGATGACCCGCCTATTGCTGGGCCGCTGGTCGAGTGGACGGTTCGTCCCCGCTATGGCGAGCGCGACGAAGACCGCGCGGTGCGGCCGACCAGAAAGATCAATCCCAAGTTCTACAAAGCCGATTTCAAGCTGCGTCGTGGTGACGGCTCGCCTTGTAAGAGCACCGACAAGGTCAAGACGTCGGGAGCACGGTTCAGCACACCCAACAAGTCCAAGCCATGCGAGCTGGTGGGGCGATTCGATGCTGAACGCACATTTCAGGTGACGTTTACCTTGAGCACCAAAGAGGGCAAGGGGCTCACCATCGAGGACGTCGTTATCCAGGATTGGCTGATCGTGGGGATCGGCGATTCGAATGGTTCGGGTGAAGGCACCCCAGACCGGCCCGAGGACTATCGCAAGGCGGTCTGGGTCAACAAGCAGTGCCACCGCTCGGGCAATAGCCATCAGGCATTGACGGCCAAGAAGATCGAGCAGGCCAACAAAAAGACCTCGGTAACGTTCCGGCACCTGGCGTGCTCTGGTGCTCAGATCGAAGACGGTCTCCTCAAGCCGTATCGCGGCATTGTGCCGGGCAAGAAGCTGGCGCCACAGGTGCAGAAGCTCGCTGGCATTCAGGCTAAGCGCGAGGTCGACGCCGTGATTGTGTCGGCGGGAGTGAACGACCTGCATTTCGGTGAGATGGTGACGTTCTGTGTCAAATGGGAAAGGTGCCCGGAACGGACTTGGGAAACGTTCGGGAACGAAACGCTGGACACGGTGATGCAGCGCAACCTTTCTCGATTGCCTGCCCTCTACCAACAGCTAAACGACCAGCTGGACGCTGCGGGCATCCCGAGCGACCGGGTGTACATCACTGAGTACTTCGATTCGACCACCGACGCCAACGGAACACGATGCAACCCCCTGATTCGCTTTGGCGGCGGGCTGAGAGACTTCGATCAATCGGAAGCCGAATGGGCCGCGACCCGCGTTCTAAGACCGCTGAACCAACAGGTTCGGGCGGCGGCGCAGCTGCACGGGTGGAACATGATCACCGGGGCCGAAGCCGGATTCATTGGTCATGGGATCTGTGCGGGCAACAGCAGTTGGATTATCACCCGTGCCCAGTCGAAAGCTCGCCAGGCCGACGAGAACGGCACCTTGCACTCAACCATCAAGGGCAACAAGAAGCAGCGCAATCTGGTGTACCCGGCGATTGTGGCTGACTTCTACGATGCGGCAGGTAACCCAAGGTCTCCGTCCTAGCGGTCACGTGTGTTGGATCGCCCCGGCTGCGGCACACGGCATAATCCGTAGGTCAGCCTCATGGAGTGTGTACCCCAGTCCACCCCCTCGGGGTTACAACGACCACAACGGTTGCCGGGCAGATTTCGAGGAGATAGGTCGCCGCCGGACCAAGGTGCAGACGGTTGTTGAGGCGTCGGGTAGTGGTGCCCACAACTACCACGTCAGATTCCAACTCAACAGACAGCCTTGCGAGTTCGGCTGATACCGATTCGGAAGTGACGGAGTGGGTTGCGACCCCCCGAGCTCCAGCCCCTATGGCTAGGTCGCGAGCTTGATGTAACAGGGGCTCTGCAATGCAGCTCATGCGGTCGAGGGCGCCCCGGCCGATAAACGCTGGCGTGGAGTCGACGTGCACAAGCGTAAGTGCAGTTCCAAGTTGGGACGACATCATCGACGCGATTTCGAGTGCCGCTCGACTGTTCATCGATCCGCTGACAGGCACCAAGGCGCGGCCAAAGGCTTTCGGAAGCCGGTGACCTGACATGCGTTCCTTGCGGATGAGGATGACTGGGCGAGATGAGGATGCGAGTATGTCCTCGACAAAGGGTGAGAGCACCGGTCCATCTGCGCGATCCGTCAACCCAAGTATCACGGCGCCGTGGCCTTTGTTGGCTTGTCTGGATGTTTCGGCGCCTATCTCCTCGGTGGGTCGCTCGATAAGGCGAATCGGCCGATCGTGCAAGACGCCTCGGATTGGTGATAGCTCAGCGTAGGTGGCGCTTGTAATGACCGTCACCGGGTGCCGTGTTGGCCAACACAAGTCAAGGAGCTGGGCTGCAGCGATCGAGGGAGGCTGTCCGCGAGTGACAAGCAGGGGCGGCCGGTCCGACAGGACAACCCTGCTTCTGTTTTCCTCCTCGGTCCGAAGCCGTGCTTGTTCCTCTGGTGTTCCCTCCCAGCCCGCAAGGGCGAGACGGATAAGGGGAGGCGCTGAAACAGAAGTCAACACAGCCATAACGACGATCGCTCCATAGGACGCGTCGTTGAGCACCCCTAGTCCGAGTCCGATTGACGCGATAACGATTTCGAGCGCCCCACGCGCATTAAGTGCAGCGCCTAGAGCGAGGCCTTCGGTCCGCGGCAGACCACCTACTCGAGCGCCGGTGATTGCTCCGATAAACTTGGTGACGCTCGCTACCAGCACGATGATCACGCTCCATGTGGCCACGGTCGGGTCCGTAAAGACGCCGAGATCTATTCTGAGTCCCGCCGTAGCGAAGAACACTGGGGCGAGTAGGCCGTGAGCGAGGGTATCTACGGTCCTGAGGGCTCGCTCGTCTCGCCATTGAGAGCGGCCAATGATGAGCCCAGCAATAAAGGCACCGAGCACTGCCTCTACGCCCATCCATTGGGTTAGCGCTCCGGCAGCTAACACAAGCACGACGATGACGAACACCGGTGACGTTGCGGTCGGTGCGCTGGTTGCTACGGCCCGAAGAAGTCGATCGGTGAGCTGTTGCCCATGCGTAAGGGCAAAGCCTAGGAAGAGAGCAACGCCAGCGATGGTGATTGCCAGGTCGGTCCAGGCGAATTCAGCGGATTCGGCAATTCCGACCACGAGGCCAAGCAGAATCCAGCCGACCACGTCATTCGCCACCGCCACCGCCAGGATCATCTGGCCAACGTTGCGCCGAACTAGACCAAGCTCAGCCAGCACTTTGGCAACTACCGGTAGGGATCAGATGCTGAGCGCGACCCCCAAGAAGGCGGCGAATCCGACCTTGGTCGCGTCGGGGCCGAGGAGCGTGTCGGGTGCAAGAAGCCCTGTTGCGAGACCTCCAGCGAGCGGGATGGCAAGACTTCCGGTCGTGACGAAGAAGACGGGTCGGCCAAGCCGGCGAATCACGCCGAGGTCGGACTCGAACCCGGTTGAGGCCAGCAGCAACAAAAGGCCAACCCAGGCAATCGACGACAGCATTGCCTCCTGGACTGGATCGTTGGGGAATAGCCAACCCGAGACGCCGGGAAGGGCACGGCCAAGAAGCGACGGACCTAGCGCGACTCCGGCCAGGAGTTCACCAATGACTCGCGGTTGACCAACGGCGGACATCGCCCGCCCCAGGAGTCTGGCCACTACCAGAAGGGCAACGATTTGGCACAAGAACACCAGGACAACATGCTCACCAGGAGCGGCTGCGGCGAAGAATATGAGGAAATGTAGCACTGAACATCTGTCCGCGCTTCGCTCAATTGCCACCATTCGAGGCTGTTGCGTCACGGCGCTTTCCGTTTGTTCGGCTGGGGCTAAACCAGCTCAGCTGACACTCAGAGCATGGCGCAGTTGGGAGCGTCCATAGCCTGTCAGAACTAGGCTACGGCGCCAGCCCATGACGCTCCGCAGACAGCACCTTCCCACCGGCTGCGGCAAGTCAGAACAGGGAAGAGCCATTGCCCAAGAACCAAGACGTCACTGACAAGATCAACATGCGTGTGCAACGCGGCTTCGACCTGCGCACCGCTGTCCCGCTCGAGGCCCATGCTGAGCTGGGCCCGATCGAGGGGCGGCCTGACCCCGTCGGTTTGTTGGTAGCTCAGGACGAGCACCGCTTGGATCATCTCGTTCCGATCCGTCATGAACGCATGCGGGCCACGCCGTTCACGTTCTATCGGGGCGCGGCAGCGGTGATGGCATCCGACCTTTCACGCAGCGCGACCACTGACCTAAATGCACAGCTTTGTGGCGATGCCCACCTGTCTAACTTCGGCGTCTTCTTTGCTGCGGACCGGCGCCTCGTGTTCGATGTGAACGATTTCGACGAGACGTCGCCGGGGCCTTTCGAGTGGGATCTGAAGAGGCTCTGCGCCAGTGTCACCGTTGCTGGCCGAAACAACGGCCTCTCGGCGAAGGAAATCCGTGCGGCAACGCGTGCTTCTGCGAAGGGCTATCGCCAGGTCTTAGCCAGAACTCTCCTGGCGAGCCCCCTGGATGCCTACTACTACCGCATCGAAGTCGACTCGCTGCTCGCCGAAGGGGAGCAACTTCACAAACGATCTCGCAAGGCGCTCGACAAGGCGACGCGCAAAGACAGCATTCGGGCGTTGAACAAGCTCACCCGAGTAGTGGATGGCGAACGACGCATCGTAGGGCGCCCACCTCTCATTGTTCCGCTGGCATATGAGCTGGAGGACGACGAGGTATCGCTCCGCATGCGGGCATTCTTTGAGGGCTACAAACAGTCTTTGTCTCCGGACCGACGGGCAGTCTTGGACCGCTACCGCCCCGTTGATATTGCCCACAAGGTCGTTGGGGTTGGCAGCGTTGGAACGAGGTGCCTGATCGTCTTGTTGGAGTCAGACCAAGGAACGCCCCTGTTCCTTCAGTTCAAGGAGGCCACAAAGTCGGTTCTTGAGCCCTACGCAGGTCCTTCGGCGTACACGCGGGCGGGGGAGCGTGTGGTGCGAGGTCAGCGACTCATGCAGTCGGCCAGTGATGTCCTTCTCGGCTGGTCGCACGTCGAAGACAAGACAGGGCGAACCATCGACTTTTATTTCCGCCAGATGTGGGACGGGAAAGGTTCAGCGGAGGTCGAAGAGATGGGGCCCAAGCGCCTAAAGAACTACTCCTGGCACTGCGGTGCGAGCCTCGGGCTTGCGCACGCTAGAAGTGCGGATGGACCCGCGATTCACGGCTATCTCGGCAACGACCGCACGACCGACGAGATCTTTGCCGACTTCGCCGAGCGGTATGCAGACCTCAACGAACAGGACTATCGCGCCCATGAGAACGCTATCGCCTCAGGCCGGGTCACAGCGGCGCCAGCGCTGTGAGTGCTCGGCGTGAGCGGCTACTGCTGGATTCTCAGGTTCTGCGAATAGCCTCGCGTTGACGTGGTCGAGTTGGAGTGTGACATGGTCGAAAAGAGCGCGTGGACTAAGAAGGTAGAGGAAGACCCCAGCCACTCGGACTGGTACGTCGAACGCTTCCGGACCATGGCTAAGCGTGGTGATGATCTTGCGGGCGAGGCCCGTTTGGTCGATACCTTGAGCCCCCGCAACGCCAGGATCCTCGATGCTGGCTGCGGGCCAGGACGGGTGGGCGGGGCCCTTGCCGCCGTTGGGCATGACGTTGTCGGCGTCGACGTGGACCCCGTGCTCATTGCGGCTGCCGAGGAAGATCATCCCGGCCCCACCTGGTTGGTGGGCGACCTCGCCGAACTGGATCTGCCGGCACGTGGCGTACCCGCGGATTTTGATGCGGTGGTTTGTGCGGGCAATGTCATGACGTTCCTGGCGCCCAGTACGCGCAGGATGGTTCTGGCAGCGCTTGCAGCGCATGTGACACCAGCGGGCCGAATCGCCGTGGGTTTCGGTGCTGGCCGAGGCTACGAGTTCGACGAGTTCTTGGCCGATGCTGAAGCATCAGGCCTCGTCCCGGACTTGCTGTTGTCCAGCTGGGATGTGCGGCCCTTCAACGACGACTCAGACTTCTTAGTCGCCGTCCTAAAG
>JAUIIS010000159.1 GCA_030431575.1 Acidimicrobiia bacterium
AATCCAGAGCGGGATGAGGAAGTAGATCTTGTCGGTCAGGAGCAGGCCAGCAATGGCGGCTCCGTAGACAACCAGGTCTCTAAAGAAGTAGTAGAGGCCTTTCCATGTCGGGTTCTCGTAGCAGCGTTCGGGGATGACCTCGATCACAGGCAGGAGAGACCTTGGTTTTTCTGAAGGGATTTGGGCGACAGTCACTGGGCCTCAGAACATGCGGGCAGGGTGGGGAACAACGGGGGAGAAGAACGCGCAAAGATGCGCCTGTCTGATTAGTCCCGCGAACCACCTGGTTGGTTACAGGATAGAGCGTAAAATCCTCGATCTGGTGCCGACCCTGGCGAGCGGCAACTTTCTGCAACGCCGTCAACTCCCAACGCCCGATGGGGAGTGTGTACGTGCTCTACCCGTGCCTTCTAGCCAGCCTAGGCCCCAAGCGCTAACACGTACTCCGCAGGAGCGTCTGTTGCTGTCCCCTTGCCTCCCTGATCAGCAGAGGCGAGGCGGAACCCCATACGTTCGAGGTACTTCGCATGCGAAGAGGTACGCGCATGAGCCATGACGCAACGGACGTCGTCGCGTCGGAAGACCCGACGCGGGTTGGCGTAAACAAAGCGGCCAACACGAAGATCGCGGTAGGCGGGCGTCACGTAGTCGACGTGAACACGTGCGCTGCCATCTGCGTCGCGATGCCACACCAACAGCCCAGCCGGCACCATGTCACGCAAGATGAATGCTGCCCTGGTGCTGTCGTTGTCGGGGTCAATACCGAGACCCGACGGGATCTGTTCGGCCAAGTCGTCGGCGTAGAACTCCATGAAACGCTCCACCATCTTGGCGTTGGGTTGAACATGCAAGATCTCGAAGAACTCGTCGGGCTTGGACAACAGCCGGCCCAACGAGACCGTGTGGATAGCCGCCCCTGCAATGTTGGTAAGGACAATGGGCAGCGAGCCGATCAGGAATCCGTAGGTCAAGAACGCAGCTGAACCAACCAAACCAATGACACGCAGTCGCATGACCGAGCTTTGGGTGATGGAGACAAGAATCAGCGCGGAGGCCACATAGCCGACGATTTCGGTCATAAGGCGACGTTACTGGCGCCGCGGCGTCGCAATTGGGACTTCGGCTGCCAGACTCTTTGGCATGACGGCCCATTCCGCTCCTCAGCCCGAAGTCCCGTGGTTCCGCAAGCCAGCAGTTCTTGGCGGCGGCCTTGCCGCAGTAGTCGCAATAGTCGTTGGCATCTTTGCCTTCGGAGGAGGCGGTGAAGACGAGCCAACCCTCACCGACGACGCTGCTGTGGTTGAAGCCACCGAGGAAGAAACGCCAACGCCGACAGGTATCGAGGGCGAGATCTTCCCGCCAGCGGCACCAATAACCAGCACCGTGGCCGAGTATCCGGTGTTCTTGACGTCCACCCTCACCGACCTCCAGCCGGGTCTAGGCCCCGCTGGCATCGGGGAACCCGGCCCGGGCTGGACCGTTACCTCCGACGCCCCAATCGAACCACGCTCAAATGGCGTTGCGGTGTGGTCAGGCGAAGAAGTCCTGATCTGGGGCGGGCAACAATTCTTTGGCAACACGCTTGCCGATGGCGCCGCCTACAACCCCGAGACAGACACGTGGCGCCCGTTGGCCGATGCGCCGTTGCGCGGCCGCAGCGCTGCGGTTGGGGTTTGGACCGGCTCCGAAATGCTGGTGATTGGCGGGCAAGACGACACCGATCTCGAACTCACCGACGCAGCGGCCTACGACCCTGTGGCAGACACGTGGCGGAGCATCGACTTCGGCTTTGCTATCACCAACTATTCCGGTTCGGCTGCTCTTACCGACGCCGGCGTATTCGTCACTGGTGCCTACCTGGCCGACGACACCGAACCCGCAACCGACACGTTCCTGTTTGACCCAGACGTCGGCGCGTTCTCGGAACTGCCCGCCAACCCGAGGCCGGGCCCAGACATCGCCCGACGGGCCATGAACACCAGCGCCGGCCTGTTTGTTGTCCAACTTGAGCCAGACCAAGACGAGGCTTACCTCGACTGGTTCGACCTGGATGCCATGGGTTGGATCGCAAACGATCCCATCCCAGGCTTGGGCGCGTTCGACGTAAACACCACAAGCTTTGCGTGGACGGGCACCCAGTTTGTAGTGGCGGGGTCCTACTCCGATGGGGTCACCTACGACCCAGCCACCGGAGCGGTGGAACCCGTGCCCGGGTCACGCTCGGTAGTCGACTGGTCCGCAGTCATGGTCGACGAACACGTCTTTGTGGGCGACACACGCTTCGACCCAACCACCATGCTTTGGGTCGACGACGTGGCCTTCCCGAGCCCAGATCCCGAGTTTCCCATGGTGGTCGACATTGGCAACAAAGCCTTCGTCTGGGGCGGCGATACTTGCGGCCGAACCAACGATTGCGAAGCGTTTGTGGGCGTGTCCCAGGGGTTCATTTGGGGCGAGCCATTCCCGGGGGCGTTGCGTGCCTTGCCGTCGCTCACCTGCACAGAAGGTGATGGCGTCATGACCGATTATGGGCCGCTTGGCTCGAACGAAGGCTTCGATACCGTCGACGCTGCTGTAGACAACTGGTGGGCCAGCGCCGACGGCGAATCGGCCGGGGTCCGGTCTAGCTTCGAAGAAGCCTTCGAGGCCCCTACGGTGCGCTACGGGTTGGGGCCTGACGACATACAGGTATCGCTTCGCCTAGACCTGAACCTCGATCAATGGCATGTGGTTGCCGCTAACTGGTGTGGTGGCTGACAAAGGCCACGCCGGTATCGCTGTTGCGAACATAACCCGACGTTGGGGGCGCGAAGTGCGTCCCTAGAACGAGGATGTCGCGGTCCACGCAGCGCTTCACGAGGTCGTGGCGGGTTTGGGTGGACATCTCAGAGTCCCAGTCGAACCGAGACGCAGCAAGCTCGGGAAAGCTGAACTGCAGTGGACTGTGCGTGGCGTCGCCTGTTATGAGGGCTTCGGCACCTTGCGAAGCAATTCGCACGGCCACATGACCTGGCGTATGACCTGGTGTCGAGACGAGGGAGACTTCGCTGGTGATCTGGTGGTCGGTGGGCACTGGGTCCACGAGACCACGATCCAGTAGCGGCTGCACCGCAGCCTCGCTGACGTCCATGTGATCGTCCAACGCAAGGTGATCCAGCTCTGCTTGAGCGAACAGGTAGCGAGCGTTGGGGAAGGTCGGGACCCGCTCATCATCGACGACGCGGGTGTTCCAACCCACGTGGTCAAAGTGCAGATGTGTGCACAGCACAACATCCACGCCCCCCAAGCCGCCGGGGCAAGCAGCGGCGAGGCGATCCAGGAACGCCGGGTCAGCGGGAAGCGCACGTTCTGGGTCGGTGCCCACACAGGTATCGACCACGATGGTCACGCCCTGGCTGACGACGACAAATGAGTGGATTGATAGGCGAACCAAGCCGTCATCGGTGAAGAACGCAGGCTGGAGCCACGAGCTGCATTGGGCCACATGGGCATCGGTGCAATCGGGCATGATGGCTCGGGGGTCGAGATCGGTGATGGTCTCCTCGACACGGACAACATCGACGCCTCCAACCTGCCAAGCGAGGGGAGCGGTGTTCATCTCCTGGAGAGTACTCTTTGGCAAACAGCGCCGCCCTTGGACCGCCCAAGCCATTGCGGCCGCGATACCAACCAACGACCGGAGCCTGCACATGTTGATCACCAAACTCGGAAACACCGGTCTCGACGTCTCCCAGATTTGCCTCGGGTGCATGAGCTACGGGCAGTCAGACATGGGCACCCACCCGTGGTCGCTGGACGAAGAAACCAGCCGGGAGTTCATCAAGCAAGCACTCGATGCCGGCATCAACTTCTTCGACACCGCAAACGTCTACTCGCTTGGCACCAGCGAAGAATACGTTGGCCGAGCGCTTGCCGACATGGCCCGACGCGAAGAGGTCGTCATTGCCACCAAGCTGTGCGGCGAAATGCGCAAAGGCCCCAACGGCCAAGGCCTCAGCCGTAAGGCTGTCATGACAGAGGTCGACAACAGCCTGCGACGACTAGGTACCGACTACATCGATCTCTACCAAATCCACCGGTGGGACCCCAGGACTCCTATCGAGGAAACCATGGAGGCGCTGCAC
This sequence comes from Acidimicrobiia bacterium, assembly GCA_030431575.1. Lineage (GTDB taxonomy): Bacteria > Actinomycetota > Acidimicrobiia > Acidimicrobiales > UBA8592 > JAUIIS01. The sequence goes on from JAUIIS010000159.1 coordinate 4,125, forward strand.
GACGTGGTGAAGGCGGGCAAGGTGCGCTACATCGGCGCCTCGTCCATGTGGGCTTGGCAATTCGCCAAGGCGCTCTTTGTGGCGGAAAAGCATGGTTGGACGCGATTTGTGTCCATGCAGAATCACTACAACCTGTTGAACCGCGAAGAAGAACGCGAGATGCTGCCGCTGTGTGAAGACCAAGGCATAGGGGTCATCCCATGGAGCCCAATGGCCCGAGGCAAGCTGGCCCGCGAGTGGGATGCTGAAACCAACAGGTCAGAAACGGACGCGTTTGGTAAGTATCTGTACAACTCCGTCGAATCGGACCACGCCATTGTCGATGCGGTAGGGGCAGTCGCCGAGCGTTTGGGGGTCAGCAGGGCGCAGGTTGCACTGGCTTGGGTCCTGCACAACCCCACGGTGACCGCGCCAATCATTGGTGCCACCAAGCCTCATCATCTCGACGATGCCGTTGCTGCCACGCAGCTGGAGTTGTCCGCCGAAGATGTATCAGAGCTCGAAGCTCACTACACCCCACACCCCGTTGTGGGCTTCGCGTAGGGGACGGCTTTGAGCGACAACTGGCAAGAAGACCTCCTCGCGTTCTTGCGCCAAAACCTTCCTGAAGCCTGGGCTGAGGCGGTTGAAGAAGGGGACCAACAAACGGTGTTGGCGCTTCGCGATGAGCTCGACAACGTGGACTTCGTGCGCCAGCTCGGAAAGTCCGGGTGGGTCGCTCCAGATTGGGATCCTGCATACGGCGGTCGCGGCCTGACCCGCGACCAAGCTCGCCAAGCCATCAACACGCTGGACGAATGGGAAGTACCTCGCACCCCTCGAGGATCTGGCCTTCCGTTGGCCGCTCCCACAATCTTGCAGTGGTCAGACGAGGCCACCAAACGCCGGTTCTTGCCACCCCTCGCCACGGGAGAAGAACGCTGGTGCCAACTGTTCTCCGAGCCCGGTGCCGGCTCGGACCTTGCATCGCTGGCTACAACGGCTGTCCGAGACGGTGACGATTGGGTGGTCAACGGACAGAAGGTGTGGACCACCATGGGGCACCAGGCCGAGTTCGCCATGCTCTTGGCCCGCACTGATCCCGATCAACCCAAACACAAGGGCATCACGTACTTCGGCATGCCAATGGACGCCCCCGGTGTGGAGGTCCGCCCCCTGATCAACATGGCCGGCCAGCTAGAATTCAACGAGATCTTCCTCACCGAAGTGCGCGTCCCCGACGCCTACCGCATCAGCCCAGTGGGTGAGGGCTGGGGAGCGACCCACACAACCCTGGGCGCAGAACGCTTTGCGCTGTCGGGCACCAAGAAAAAGAAACGCCGAGCCAAAGACGAGATCCTGGGCGGCAAGACCATCGACCAAGTGATCGCCCTCGCCACCGACCTCGGCCTCAACCAAAACCCGTATTGGCGCCAGCGTCTGGCTACCGAGTGGACGAACCAGCGACTTCTGCGCCTCACCAGCCAACGGTCACGAGCCAATGCCGCAATGGGCAAGACGGCTGGCCCGGAAGGCTCAATCAGTAAGATCGCCAAAGCCAGCTACAACCAATCGCTTCAGGTGTTGGCTATGGATCTGCTCGGTGCCAGCGCTACGGCCTGGACCCAAGACAACCAAGCGCCAGCCAGCTTCGTGGAAGAGTTCCTCCGGACGCGCGCCAACTCGATCGAAGGCGGCACGTCAGAGATCCAGCGGAACATCGTGGGTGAACGCGTGCTCGGCCTTCCGCGCGAACCAGACCAGTTCCGGGGCGCGCCGTGGCGAGAGGTCCCGCGCTCCTAGAGGCAGCGTCCAGCGGCTGGGCGCACTAGTTGCTCTTCCAAGGGCCGGTGTCGGCACGTGGTTCTTTGGGTAGACCCAGGACGCGTTCCCCGACGATGTTCTTTTGAACCTCGCTGCTGCCGGCGTACACGGTGCCGGGTCGCGCAATCATGAACGACGCCATCCAGTTGCCCGGCGTGTTGCGGGTGCCAATAGCCGGGGCCCCAAGACCACCGCGTGTTTCGGTGCCGAACCCAACCATGCCGTGCGCACCCAGGAGGTTCATGGCTGCCTCGGTGATCTTGTGATGGTGCTGGCTCCAGAACAGCTTGCCGACCGAAGCCTCAGGGCCCGGATTTGCGCCTTGGAGGTAACGAGTCAGTGCCTGCATGCCCCGGTAGCGCATGATCTCCACGTTCGTGTAGAACTCGGCGATCTGCTGGCGGACTTCGGGGTCTTCGTCTTTGCCGAGCTCCTTGGCTAGCTCAACAAACTGATCAAACTCGGCCTTGAAGCCAAGCGACGTCACTGTCGCTCCGGCGCCACGCTCGAAGCCCAGCAGGGTGTTGGTCACTGCCCAGCCATTGTTGACCTCGCCCAGCACGTTTTCCTTCGGGCAGCGGGCGTCGGTGAAGAACACTTCGTTGAAGTGGTCGTGGCGCACCATGTTGGTAATGGGGCGGCACTCGACGCCGGGCTGATCCATGGGCACCAACAAGAAGGAGATCCCGGCGTGCTTGGGCTGGTGCGGGTCTGTGCGAGCGACAACAAAGATCATGTTTGCGGTGTGTCCCTGCGACGTCCAGATCTTCTGGCCGTTCAAGACCCACTCGTCACCGTCAAGCTCGGCGCGGCATCCCACGTTGGCCAGATCAGAGCCAGCGTCGGGTTCGCTATAGCCCTGGCACCAGAGGTCGTCGCCATCGAGGATGCGTGGGATGTAATACGACTTCTGTTCTTCGGTGCCCCACACCAAGATGGTGTTGCCCACCATAGAGATGCTGAACGCGTCGTTTGCTCCCGAAGTGGGGACACCACGTTTGGCAAACTCTTCGTACAAAATGACCTGTTCCACCTGGCTCAGGCCGCCGCCGCCGTATTCGGCGGGCCAACTGGGGGCCAACAAGCCGTTCTCGCGCAATGTGGCGCGCCAGTCAACCTGCCAGCCCACGCGGACGTCCTCGTCCATCGCGCCAATGCCCTGCCAGTCGTCAGGCAGATTCGTGTCGAGGAACTCGTTGATCTTGGCGCGGTACGTTTCGGCTTCGGCTGGGTATGTCGGCTGCATGAACTGAAACGTAGCTCAGGGCTTGCCCTACGCGCCTAGGCGGCGGGAACTCAGACCCGAACCTCGTAGTAGAGGTTGGAAGCGTCGTCGAGATCATGGGTCACAAACGACGAAAAGCCTGCTTCGGTTGTGAGCTCTTCGGCCCGCTTAGGGTGCAGTCCCAAGGTCCCCAAACCCAAACCGTCAGGCGTCGACATTGCCGACTGCAGGCACGACATGACTGAGAAGCCGTAGAACATAGCCAGCATGGGATTTCGGCGGTCCTTGGCAAAGTCGCCCGTTGAGCGAATGTCCTTAATGAGCCATGTACCGTCGTCGGCAATTGCGCTGCGGACTGCTGCTGCAGCAATGTCTGGTCGCGGCATGTCGTGCAGGCAATCGAAGGTGAGCACAAAGTCGAAGTCGGAATCCGCTGGCAGGTCTTCGCCCCCTGCAGCCACCCAGCTGGTGTTGGTCAAGCCCATGTCGGCGGCTCGCTGCTGCGCCAGGTCGATGGCATGTTGTGAGGGGTCATAACCCACGCAGGTGCTGTTGGGATACGCCTCGGCAATGGTGGTCAGGGTCACGCCGCCGCCACAACCAATGTCGACAACCTTGGCACCGGCCTCCAGCTTGGCTTCCACGCCATCGAGCGCGGGCAAAATGATCGAGGTCAGGGCAAGACGAGACCATGGACCGGTCATGCGGGCCATACCAGCGGCCGCATTTGGGCCTTGTTGTTCGTAGGTGAGGCCAATGCCGGTTTCGAACGCATTGGCAACCAGGTCCAGAACGTGCGGTTCCATGCCGCCCCGGAATGCGCCAGCAGCGAAGGCCAGTGAGTCAGACTCGTCGGCAAGCACTGCCGCCTGCTCGGCAGTCAAGGTGAAGGCACCGTCGTCGTAGTCCATGAGCCCGGCGGCGGCCTGGCCATAGAGCCACTCGTGCACGAAACGAGGATGCAGACCAGCCTTTTCGGCCACCTCTTCTGGCGTGAGCGGCCCGGCGCCTGCCATGGCCCGGTACAGGCCCAGGCGGTCGCCGAGATGAATCATTGCCGAGACCTGCTCGCCCATCTTGTATGTCCAAACCTTGAACGATGCCTGCTTAACGGCGTCTTGGTCCAGGGTCGTTGCGTTGTTGTCGGCCATTGGCGTACCTGTCTCTTGGTTCTGGTTGCACGGCGTTCTTGTGACACGGCGTTCGTGGCGCACGTTAGCGCCTGACCGCTCGGCCAGCCGCAAACCATCGTGGGTTCCGTCGTCATGTGGGTCGTTGCGGC
>JAUIIS010000514.1 GCA_030431575.1 Acidimicrobiia bacterium
GCATCGATGCCATGGGGGCACCGACGCTGACGGGAGAATGGCCCGTGGCGCCTGATGCATCGGTCATTGCCGCTGGGCGAATGATGGCAGACGAAGGTGTTCGCCATTTGGTGATCGACGGTGCCGGCGGCGGCGTGCTGTCGATCCGCGATGTCAATGGTTTGGCACTGGGCAGCTGCTATCGGCCGTTAGATCTCGCCAGCTGGCCTTTGAGCGTCCACACCCGCAGGTGGCTGGCTGCCCAGCGTGGATACCCGCTCGCCATAGCGCTCGTACGGGTAGTAGTCCCACACCGCGTGATGTTGCACCCGACGGTTGTCCCACAGGGTCAATGTGTTTGGTTGCCATTCGACACGAGCGAGCAGCCGAGGGGTGGTGGCGATGAAGCTGTACAGCGAGTCAAGAAGGGCCTTGCTTTCCCACCGGTGCAACCCAACGATGTGAGAAGTGAAGCCGCTGTTGACGTAGAGCAGTTTCTCGCCGGTGACCGGGTGGATTGCAATGACGGGGTGTTCGTTCCTGGGATAGCCGCCCTCGGGCGGCGTGGACTTGTACGCGCCGACGTAGGGTTTGGCGCCGTCGTGGATGGCGGTAAGGCCCTCAAGAAACACCTGCATAGTGGGTGAGAGGAGCTGGTAGGCCAGTGCCATGTCGGCGTAAAGGGTGTCGCCACCACCACATTCGGGTGTCTCGGTGATGTAAAGCGCCGATGCATACGGAGGGTTGGCATCGCAAGTGACGTCGGCGTGCCAGGCATCGCCAGCGGTGTAGGGCGAGTCTGCTGTGGTCTTCACAATCAACAGTTCGGGGTCCTGCTTGCGGGCAAAGTTCATGGGGTGAACGTGTAGCTCACCAAAGTGGCGACCGAACGCCTTATGTGTGTCGCGGTCCAGCACTTGGTCGCGAAATACCAGCACGCCCCAGTCGCCGAAGGCAGCGTGCACGTCTGCCTGCTGCTGATCGGTGAGCGGGACCGAAAGATCAAGGCCTTGGACCTCGGCGCCAAGGTGCGGCGTCAGCGTTTGCACGGTGAAGCTCTGATACGAGGCCGGGCGGGCGCTGACGGCGCCTGGGTGGGTGCGTCTGGTTGGGGTGTCAGTGACTTCGGTCATGGCCATGGGCCAACGTTAGTTCTGCCTCCCAGTTCACGCCACGGGCCGTGAGCGCCCAATTCGGGACGCTGGGGAGCGTGGGAATTGTTTGGCTGGCGCCGAGCTGTGCTGTGATGGCCAGCCGTGGAGATGATCGACCCCCAAGAAACCGATGCAGGACGAATTGCCGTCGCCGATGAGATGCGAGCGCTGCTCCACAACATCGTGGGACGTGACCATTCGGTTGAGGCCCTTGAGGCCGTTGCTGGCCAGCTCGCCGCAGTCAACCAAACGGCTCAACAGGCACCGGTCCGGCACAAGAGCACGGCCCGCTTCGACTACCCCGATCGAGTGTTCGTTCCCGCCGACGGCGAAGCGTTCCACAACTCCATTGACAGACCAATTTCTGGACCAGGCAATCCCTTCGCAATCCCGCTGCATGTCGAACGACACGGCGACAAAGCCGTCACG
>JAUIIS010000160.1 GCA_030431575.1 Acidimicrobiia bacterium
GTATCTGTTGTCGGACCCAAACCTCACGTCGCAACTCGCTGGAGCAGGGGAGCGCGACGGCAACGAAACCTCGGCGTTCATCACGTTTGTGGAGCAGAACGACACAACCGCGCAGTGTCAGATTGGCGCCGAATGCGTGCCACTGTTCTTGAACCCCGACGTCGGGCTGCGCGCCGGGGGCACCACCAACATCGAGATCGTCGAGCAAGGCGACGAGGCACCGCTGTACGCCATCAGCTGGTCTGCTCCCACAACCTCTGATGTGGCAGGCCTCGCGCAGGTGGGTGCCACCCTGGAACTGGGGGAGACAGCACCCGCGCCAAACCGGTAGGCAGTGCGCCCCGGTGCGCGTTCAGGCTTGGGCGTCCATGTTGTCCATGTAGCCCGCTGCCACCATGCCAGCCACCTGGTCTAGGAGTTCGTCGGGGGTGCGGCGCATCTCGCCGATTGCTTCTTCCACGCCCTCGGCCACGATGATCTCGCGTTGGCCGGCGGTGACGGCGTCGATCATGATGCGAGCGGCCGCATCGGCGGCGATGCCATTGTCGATTGCGGCGTCGCTGGTTCCACGGGCTGTTCCGTCGGCGGTGAGGGCGTTGCGTGAGACGCCGGTGGCGATGGACCCCGGAGCTATCACGTGAACGTCGACCCCGCTTTGTGAGAGCTCAGCGCGGAGGGCGTCGGCGTAACCGATGAGCCCGAACTTGGCGGCGCAGTAACCGGTGCGCATGGGAATGCCCACTTTGCCCGCAACAGATGAGATGTAGACGAACTTGCCCGAGCCGCGCCCCACCATGTGGGGCAGCAGTGCTTGGGTTGCGGCGATCTGGGAGATGAGGTCGATGTCGATGATCTCGCGGTAGACCGACATGTCAGTGTCGATGGCTCGGCTGCGCTGAGAGACACCCGCATTGGCCACAAAGACGTCGATGCCACCAGACCAGTCGATTGCTGTAGTCGTAGCTTCGAGCATGGCCTGCTCGTCTCGCACGTCGAAGGGGAGCGTGAGGGTGTCGGTGGAGATGTTGGCGGCGACTGCGTCGAGTCGGCCTTCGTCGCGTCCTGACAAGACGATCCGCGCACCCCGTGAGCCCCATTCTTGAGCGAGTGCAGCCCCGATGCCCGAAGACGCTCCGGTGATCCAGACAGTGGGGGCGAGTGGTTGATCCATGGGGTCTCCATCTTCGATGTTGGCCGATTCTCGCCGCTGCGGGACCCCCGGTGCAAGCGAGCACACCGCCGACCAGACCGCGGGCAGGTGCGGACGGTTAGGTCAAAACCTCGGGCAGTGCGGCGAATTGGGCGTCGTCGTGGCCGAACAGCAGGTGACAGCCATCGTGGTCGCGGAGGTGCTTGAGGGTGGCCATGGATTCGAGCTGGAGGTCGGTATCGAAGCCGAACGCAGGCACGGTCATGGTGTCGAGAAACCGGGCGAAATAGACGCAGTCGCCCGTCAACACCACCGGGCCCGAGTCAAGCTCGAGCCGCAACGCCTGATGCCCGGCGGTGTGACCGGGGGTGGGCACGCAGGTCACCCGGCCGTCGCCAAAGACGTCGTGTGCGCCCTCCACCTGGTGCACGTCATGGCCAAGGTCGAAGTCGTCGGGGTTGTACACGCCGGCCTCGATGAGCTTCGGGTGTTTGGCAGATTCCCACTCGGCCCTCTGGATCACGATGCGGGCATCGGGCACTTCGGCAGTGCCCCCAGCGTGATCGAAGTGGAGATGACTGAAGATCATGTGGGTCACGTCCGTTGGGCGGACCCCCACGGCTTCAAGCCTCGCTCCGAGCTCCTGGCCCGGCTCGAACAGCGGCCGGAAAGCCGGGGCCAGCCTACCCAGGCGGTCCGGCCCGCTCTGAAGGTCAATGTGTAAGCCGGTGTCAAACAGTGCGACGCCATCGGGGTGCTCGATGAGCCACGATGGCACGGGGAGGTCGATCCAGCCCTCCACACCAGTCAACAAGCGACCGTCGCTTGCCAATCGGCCGATCTCAAGCGGAATCAGCTTCATCAGAAGACCAGGACCGGTTTGATGACCTCGCCCGACGCACTAGCTGCTTCGGCTTCGTTGATCTCATCGAAGGGGAACTCGGTGATCAGTTCGTCGAACGGGAACTGGCCATCGGCATTGAGTTGGGCCAAGTAAGGGATGAACGTGGCGGGTACTGCATCACCTTCCATAGAGCCAGCGATCTTCTTGCCACCGACCATCGAGAGGAAATCGAAGGTCACGTCGCCGAAACCGACGCCCGCCATTGAGAGGACGCCGATGTTGTTGAGGCCCTCGTAGCAGGCCCTTACCAGCGCGGCGTTACCCGTCGTGTCGAATGCCGTGTCGGCGCCGCGGCCCGTGATCTCCACGATCGACGGGGCGAAGGTCGCAGGGTCACCAGAGAGCACCTCTGTGGCCCCGAACTGTTTGGCCAGCTCAAGTCTGTTCTGGTGACGATCGATGGCCACGATCGTGGATGCACCGCGCACTTTGGCGGCCATCACCGCAGCGAGGCCCAGCGCTCCCGCACCCGCCACCACGAAGCTGGATCCAGGTTGAACATCGAGGATGTTGAACACGGTTCCAGCGCCAGTCTGGATGCCACATCCAAGCGGTCCGAGCTTGGACACATCCAAGGACTGTTCGATCTTGACCACCGAATCCGATGCGGCCACGGTGTGCGATGCGAACGAAGACTGGCCGAAGAAGTGCGAACCCACCGATGCACCGCTGGCGTCGGTAAACACCGATGTCCCGTCGGGACGGCCGCCCGCCATGTTGTGCAACGCGAAGTCGAAACAGCTGGCCGGGCGGTCGGCGTGGCAAGCGGGGCAGCTGCGGCACGAGCTGAACGAAAGAACCACGTTGTCGCCGGGCGAGACGTGGGAGACGTTGTCACCAACGGCTTCCACCACGCCTGCGCCTTCGTGGCCGTACACAGTCGGTCCAGCGAAGAACTCCGGCGGCAACTCTCGCGCCAACAGATCGGTGTGGCACATCCCCGCAGCCAACATTTTGACGAGTACCTCGTCGGCGTTGGGCTCGGCCAGTTTGAGTGTTTCGACGCAGAATGGCCCGTGACCGTCTCTTAGGACTGCAGCGGTTATCTCCATATAGCTCCTCTTGCTCTGATTCGTTCTCCATGAAGTCTGGCACGGCTCCGCGTGGTGCGGCTTCCTCCACCTGGATCAACGCCGGGCACGGCCGTTTGAGGCGCTCCTGGAAGCCATTGCCGACCGCATCCGCACACGGCTAGACGACCGTATCGGCCGCCACTACCTCAGCGGCCTCCGTCTCGGTCAGCCCATTGTTGGCTAGAGCTACACCAGGCCGTGGCTCAGCATGGCCTGGGCGATCTTGTTGAAGCCGGCCAAGTTGGCGCCAGACACATAGTCCACTGTGCCATCGTCGCGTTCGCCGTAATGCACGCATTGATCGTGGATATCGCTCATGATGCCCTTCAACCGCTTGTCGACCTCCTCGGCGTCCCACGAGATTCGCAGGCTGTTCTGGCTCTGCTCCAAACCTGACACAGCGACGCCGCCAGCGTTCGCGGCCTTGCCCGGCGCAAAATGCACGCCGGCCTGCTCAAAGACGTGTAAGCCAGCAAGGGTGGTGGGCATGTTGGCACCCTCAACCACCGCCATGCAGCCGTTGTCGACTAGTTGCTTGGCATCGTCTTCATCCAGCTCGTTCTGGGTGGCGCACGGGAACGCTAGGTCGGCTTGCACGCCCCAAGGCCGAGCGTCTTCGAAGTACTCACACCCGTACTCGTCGGCATACTCCGAGATCCGGCCGCGCCTCACCTCTTTGAGATCCTTCACGAACGCCAGCTTCTCGGCGTCGATGCCGTCCTTGTCGTAGATGGTGCCCCCCGAATCAGACAACGTCACCACCTTGGCCCCCAACTCGTTTAGCTTCTCCACGGCATAGATGGCCACGTTGCCAGAACCCGACACCAGCGCCGTCTTACCGTCGTAGCCGTCGCCCACCTGCTCCAAAAGATGCCGGCCGAAGTAGACGGCCCCGTAGCCAGTGGCCTCGGTACGCACCAGGCTGCCGCCAAAGGTCAAACCCTTGCCCGTCAACACGCCCGTGAACTCGTTCTCGAGACGCTTGTACTCGCCAAACATGTAGCCCAACTCGCGGGCCCCAACCCCAATGTCGCCAGCGGGAACATCGGTGTGCTCGCCGATGTGGCGATGCAACTCCTTCATCAACGACTGGGTGAACCGCATCACCTCACGGTCAGACTTGCCCTTCGGGTTGAAGTTCGAACCACCCTTGGCCCCACCCATAGGCAGACCAGTAAGCGCGTTCTTGAAACACTGTTCGAAACCCAGGAACTTCAACACGCTCTGCGTCACCGTTGGATGAAACCGCATGCCGCCCTTGTAGGGGCCAATGCTGTTGTTGAACTGCACCCGCCAGGCCCGATTCACCCGTGCGTGGCCGTCGTCGTCCTCCCACGTGACCCGAAAGATCACAATGCGGTCGGGCTCGGTCATCCGCTCCAAGATCTGGTTGCGATCGCACTCGGGGTTGCGCATGGCCACCGGCATGACCGTCTCCACCCACTCCTCAACGGCTTGATGGAACTCATGCTCGCCCGGGTTCCGCCTCTTAAGTCCCGCCATGAACTGATCGACGGCCTCTTGCACCTCTTGATCATTAATCACCATGCCTTGAAGCCTCGCGCAGAATGCCACCTCTGGCCCGGTCCAACGTCCCTGCGACCCATGCACTGCCACACTGGGTCACGCCAGCTCCGCGCTGGGGCCACCGTCAGTGGCTGTGTCTAGCGCAATCGCTCAAGGTGCTCTAACGTGCAGCCCAACTGATTGCGGGAGCGTACGTGCCGCGGCTAACGCCGGGCCCACACAGTCCCCCGTGGGCGCCGCAATCACTGACAGTCCCACCCCTCTTCAGCCCCAGGTGCCCGCTGTGGCTGAAGAAGGTCGTCCCGACACAGCCCAGTGGACCTTTCGAGGTTGATTCCTCGAAGCATCGGAGGTCGTCGTACTACCGTGGCGCCATGGCAAGTACGGGGATGTTTTCTGGGTGGCCGGTTGAAGCTATCGAGTTCTTCGAACGGTTAGAAGACGACAACACCAAGACGTTCTGGAACGAACAGAAACACGTCTATGAAGAGGCAGTGAAAGCCCCCATGGAGGCCCTGCTCGCCGACCTCGAGAAGACGTATGGCGAAGGCAAGATCTTCCGGCCCTACAGAGACGTTCGCTTCAGCAAAGACAAGACGCCCTACAAGACCAACATCGCGGCCCGGATGGCCAAAGGTGGCTACATCAGCCTTTCAGCCGATGGGCTCTTCACGGGCACCGGCTACTACATGATGGCCAAGGACCAGTTGGCCAAGTTCCGGTCTGCAATCGACGACACCAAGCTGGGCAGCCAGCTCGAGCGGACCATTACCAAGCTCGAAGACGCGGGGATCGAAGTGACGTCGCACGACAGGCTCAAGACGGCGCCACGCGGGTACCCCAAAGACCATCCGCGCATAGAACTCCTTCGTATGAAGGGCTGCATTGCCAACCAGAGCTGGGATGTAGCCGCCTGGTTTGGCACCAGCGAACCCAAAGACCGCATTGTCGAGTTCCTCGACAAGGCCAAACCCCTGGTGAAGTGGCTCGACACCAACGTTGGCCCCACCGAACTCGAAGACAGTCGGTGGGGCTGAGCTACCCAGCGCTCACTCGTCGTCGCCGTCGGGGGTGATGACGAAAGGTGGGATGTCGGTGACCGCTATCTCGGGGCCAAGCGAAGCGCCGTTCAGGGCTAGGCGGTCGCCGCTCCAGAACTTTCCGGGGTCATACCAGTTGGGTGGCCGCTGCGTCTCCAGCAAACCCATCCGTTCGTAGGTGATAGCAACCACCTCGGCGCAGAACAGCTGCTCGAGGCCGGCGTCGCGCCTCACCCGGCCCTTCACCCAGCCCGTGGCCAGTTTCCGGGTGGCGGGGAACGTGCGGCCATCTAGTTCTGCCACCGTCATCATGATGGCGTCTTCCATCTCTTGGGTGACGTCGATGTCGATCTGGCGCATCCAGGCCTCTTGGCCATACCGGTGATGCCACTGCCCGGCAGCGTCGGCGAGGCGATGTAGTTGGGTGCCCCGGTGGGTAGTTCCGGCCCACACATCGGGGATGGTGCTACCAAGCTCGGCATGCCACAGCAACGGCGGCAAGTCCTCCAAAGCAATAACCATGCCCACGTGATTCACCGGGCTGTTGGTCACCGCACGAATGGCACGGTCGGCTGGGGACTTGCCTCGAAACAACCACACATCGCCCGTGCGGGTAAGGCCAGCTGCCTTGTCGAACTCCATCGTGGCATGCCCGGCGGTATTCATGGTGCGCCCTATGGTAGATGCCCATGCGCATCTGGAAGTGGGTTGGTCTCGCCGGCATCGTTGGCGTAACCGCCGTTGGCATCGCAGCAGGAGCCTCCACCATCAAGCGCAACAGACGCGACTTTGTAGACGCCAACGCCGACGAACTACGCGTCCGCCTGCACCAACGACACTGCGAAGCCCAAGAACGCCTGGTCAGCTGAGCGATGCAGAAATCGTGACCCACAGGTAAACACTTCGCGGCGCTCAAGCGTGTGCATCATTGTGGAAGCGCATCACGATCGACCGCAGGGAGGCCACGCGATGAGCAACGACGCTGCGGCATCAGATCGCAACGACAATTCCCGGCCCCTGCGCACCGCCGACACGTTCGACGCCCTCTTCATAGCCGAGTACCCAAAGATGGTGGCCCTCGCAGCGGCGGTGTCGGGCAACCGGCTGCACGCCGAAGACATCGCCCAAGAAGCCATGGTCAAACTGGGAGACTCCTGGGCCGGCGTTCAGGGTTTCGACCGTCCAGGCGCCTGGCTACGCAGGGTGACCATCAACTTGGCGCTATCACAGAAGCGCCGCTTTGTAGCCGAGGCCAAAGCCAAGCTGCGCCTCGATCGCACCGCACAAACACTGCCGCCCTCGGCAGCCGAACACGAACCCGTGTGGGACGCGGTGGCAGCGCTGCCCGGCAAGCAACGCGCCGCCATTGCGTTGCGCTACCTCGAAGACGCCACCATCGAAGAGATCGCCGACATTCTCGACGTCTCGCCTTCCACAGCCCGCGTCCACCTCCACCGGGGCCGACAGGCCCTGCGCGACAAGCTCGCCGACTTCAACCCAACGGCAGCCGCCCCAAACTCCGAGGCCACCCAATGAACGACCGCACAATGAATAACGACGCAACGCCAAACGAACCCGAAACTGTGCCGTCAGTCGACCAAGCCTTCGGGTCCCTGAAGCGCGACGCCGCCAGGGTGGACAGCATGACCGCGCTGCATACGGTGCAGCAGCGGAGCAAACCGGTTTGGACGCGGCCCGGCGCGATCGTGGCCGCTGGGCTTGCCGTCGTGTTGGTGGTCGGGGGCATCTTCGCAATTGGTGGCAACGATCCCACTGACTCGGTCGCTACCGGCAATGGCGACGCTGACGACGCCCAGGGCCTCGATGGCAGCAGCTGGACCTTGGTGTCAGGCAGTGGCCCCGAAGGCGACGTCGTCCTTGTGGACGACTGGCCCATCACGCTCACGTTCGATCCTGGAAGGCTGGGAGGCACCGCCGCCTGCAACGGATACGGCGGGTCCTACAGTCTCGACGGCGACCGCCTCACCATCCCCGAGCTGAGCAATACAGAGATGGGTTGCGAACCGGCAGTCCACGCCGCCGAATCTGCGTTCCTGCAAGCACTACTCGACGTCGACACTTTGGCAGTCGACGGCAACGAACTGCTGCTGACTGGCCCCAAAAGCGAACTGCTCTTTGCCCTTGATGAACCGGTGCCCACCGCACAGCTTGTCGACCAACTCTGGCTCCTTGACACCATCATCCAAGGCGACTCCGCATCAACCGTGCAGGGTGACCCCGCCACGTTGTTGCTGCGCAGCGACGGCACATTGTCGGGCGGCACCGGATGCCGGTCGTTAAGCGGCGACTACATCGTTAGCGGCAGCGAGGTCACGCCGACCACCTTTGGTGCCGAAGGCGAATGCAGCCCGGAGTTGGCCCAACAAGACAGCTTCGTCATTGGGGTGCTCGAAGGCTTCACCGTTGAGATTGATGGCGATCGGCTCACCGTCACCGCCGCCGGGGGAGACGGGCTTAGCTACCAAGCCATCACTGAGGACGAGATTCCGGACGCCGAAGACCTCGACCCAACGCCCACCGCAGGGCCGATACCCCCTCCCTTGACGGTCGATGAACTGCTCGACCTGAGTCCACGAGAACAAGTCACCGTGACCGGTCTCGTGATCACCTATGGGG